>NZ_JBNNVS010000008.1:0-184423 GCF_050280665.1 Pseudomonas sp. NPDC089547
CGGCGGGTGATGCATCGCGCGACCATCCTTGGGGATGCGCCCTTCTGACAGGGCCCTGGGGAGGCCTTTGGCCTCCTTTCGCGACACAAGGCCGCTCCTACAAGGGACCGCGATCTCCTGTAGGAGCGGCCTTGTGTCGCGAAAGGGCTGCAAAGCAGCCCCCCGGATGCATCCCATTTGCACAGGAGTGACCCCATGAAGCTTGCCATTGCTGTTGTGCTGTTCGCGCTGACACCGTTGGCCCACGCCGCCGAACCCACCCTGGACACCGGCAACACCGCGTGGATGATCTGCGCCGCGATGTTCGTGCTGATGATGTGCATACCCGGCCTGGCACTGTTCTACGGCGGCATGGTACGGGCGAAGAACTTCCTTTCGGTGTTCACCCAGCTGTTCGCCGTAGCCGGTGTGATCGGCATCCTTTGGGTGCTGTTTGGCTACAGCCTGGTGGTCGATACCACCGGCATGGTCGAGGGCCAGCTGACCTTCAACAGCTTCATCGGCGGGTTGGACAAGGCACTGATGCTGAACATCGGCCATGACAGCCTGGTCGGCACCATCCCCGAAGGCGTGTTCGCCGTGTTTCAACTGACCTTCGCCATCATCACCCCGGCGCTGATTGCCGGGGGTTTTGCCGAGCGCATGAAGTTCAGCGCATCGTTGCTGTTCATGGGTGCCTGGTTCGTGCTGGTATACGCGCCGATCGCGCATATGGTGTGGGGCGGCCCGGGGGCGTTGATGGTCAACTGGGGCGTGCTGGATTTTGCTGGTGGCACTGCAGTGCATATCAACTCTGGCGTGGCAGCCCTGGCTGCGGCATTGATGCTGGGCAAGCGCAAGGGCTACCCACAGGTAGCAATGCCACCGCACAACCTGGGCTTTACCCTGGTGGGCGCCGGGTTGCTGTGGGTGGGCTGGTTCGGCTTCAACGTGGGCTCTGGGCTGGCGGCCAACGAAGGGGCAGGGGTAGTGATGCTGGCGACCATGGTGGCAGCCTGTGCCGGGATTGTCGGCTGGTTGCTGACCGAGAAGGTGATGCATGGTCGGCCGACTGCACTGGGTGCTGCGTCGGGGGCATTGGCGGGGTTGGTAGGCATTACCCCTGCCTGTGCGTTCGTGGGGCCACTGGGCGCTTTGGTGATCGGCTTGCTCACGGGGGCGATCTGCTTCTTTGCGGTCACTCGGCTCAAGCAGGCGCTGGGCTATGACGACAGTCTGGATGTGTTCGGGCTGCATGGGGTAGGTGGGATGGTCGGGGCGATCCTGACCGGGGTGTTTGCTGCGCCGGCGTTGGGAGGTTATGTGGAGGGCGTATCGCCCATAGGGCAGGCGCTGGTGCAGTTGAAGGGGGTAGCGTTCACCTTCGTGTACTGCTTTGTGGTGAGCTGGGCGATTCTCGGGGCCATCAAGCTGACCGTGGGGCTGCGGGCCAGTCGTGAAGAGGAAGAGCAGGGGCTGGACCTGGCGGAGCACAATGAGCGGGCGTACAACCTCTGATTGATTTGTTGCCTGTGCCGGCCTTTTCGCGGGCAAGCCCGCTCCCACAGGACTGCCACGGGGTTTGAGATCCGTGGTTTATCTGGGGGAGCGACTGTTCGCCACCCCGAACGGCACATGCACCATCGGCAAATCCCCCGCCGGCGATTGCAAATGGCTGCGCTGGTCATCGAAAAACACATGCGGCTTCAGAATCGACAGCACCCGAGGTTTTTCCATCCCGCCGAGGAAAAAGCACTCGTCCGGTGACACCCCCCAGTCCTTCAACGTGGTCACCACCCGTTCATGCGAAGGCGCATTGCGCGCGGTGACAATTGCAATGCGCAAGATCCGCTTGTAGGCCGGGTCCTCGGCCAGCTTGCGGTCTTCCAGCGTGCGTATCAGCGAAAGCTTGCGGTACAGGTCCGCCAGCGGCCCTGGCGAATGCGGAACGCCTTTGTGCACGCGCTCATGCTCCTGGAAATCGTCCAGGTTGTCGTTGCGCTTGTACACGCTCTCCGCCTCGTCGTCGGCAATCACGCCATCGAAGTCGAAGGCCACCCGCAATTCGGTGTCGATCTCGTCGTCGTAGATGCGCGTGGGCAACACGCGCCCAGCCGGGTAATCGGCATCGATGGCTTTTTGTACGTCTTCCTCATTGGCACTGAGAAACAGCGAGGCATTGAACGCCGGAATGTACTCGTAGGGCGAGCGCCCCGACATGAACGCCGCCCGGGTGATGTCCAGTTGGTAGTGGTTTATTGAACGGAAAACCCGCAGGCCGGTTTCCGGTGAGTTGCGCGAGAGCAGCACCACTTCTACCGGCAGTTGATCGGGGAAGGCCTTGTTGATGCTCAGGAAGCGCCGAATGAACGGGAACGCCACGCCCTTGGGGAAGGGCTCGTCCAGGTTCTGCTGCTGGTGCTGGCGGTACGCGTCGACACCCTCGGTCTGGTAGATGTCGTCCGAGACGGTGAGGTCGAACAGCGCACTCGAGGCAACGCCTATGACCAGTTTCTGTTCGATGGGGTAGGGCATTGGGCAACTCCTGGGCTTTTGCTGGGGGCAAGTGTACGCGAGCGCTGTGACGAAAGCCCTCAGGCCTCCGGTACCAGCCCGAGCAGCACCTGAACCTGGCGTTGCAACTGGCTCACATGCTCGCGCTCGGCGCGCAGTGCAGAGAGCAGTTCACGGTTTTCCTGCTTGTGGATGCGGGCTGTGCGCTCCAGTTCACGGTCGCCTTGCAGCAGGTCCCATACCTCGCCTTGGCGAGCATGCTGCAGGCACACCAGCAACAGCGTGATGCCGCAGATGCCCAGCAGAGAGATTTCGATAGCTTCCATGTGACGCTTCCTTGGGTAGTGGCAGTTGGCCGGTAAGCGAAACGATATGTCTACTTTGGCTACATGTCGATAATGGAGACTTGTACAGGTAAAGCAATGATGCATACCCGGCCGGTGTAGGTCGGGCCGGGTAACCGGAGTGCGGAAGGCTATTTGATATCACGCGGAGTGCTCCGTGCCGCGCTGGACAAGGCCTTGACTGTGATCGAAGCGTCCCAGGCAAGCGTGGCGGCTTTCGCCAGCATATGCCTGCTTGCTTTACATATTGTGGTGGGTTGCGTTGAAACTGGATGGATATGTAGGATGTCACGACACGTCGTGAGTAACGGTACTTTGAGCCAGCCCTTCAGGAGCGAACATGAAACGCACGCAACGCATGGAGCAAACCCGCTGGGACCTGGCCCTGCGCTACCGCTTGATCGAAACGGTTGTCTGGTGGGAAGGCAGGCTCACTACCAACCACCTGATTCAGAGCTTCGGCATCAGCCGCCAGCAGGCGTCAAAGGACATCAATACCTACATCACCGACTACGCCTCCAAAAACCTGGTCTACGACAAGCAGATCAAGGGCTATGTACCCACCCGACAATTCAGGCCGTTGTTCATCGACGACAGCGCCAGTGCCTACCTCGACCTGCTCAACCAGAACAACGAACGCGCCCCGCATATAGAAGGCCTGGCCCTGGCCTACGCCCACACCGAAGTGCTGAAGGTGCCGGACCGCTCGGTAAAGCCCGAGGTCTTGCGGCCGCTGCTCAAGGCCTGCCGTGAAAAGCGCCGCCTGGACATCGAGTACGTGTCCTTCAACAGCCCTGAGCTGGAAGGGCGCACCATCGCCCCGCATACGCTGGTGTACACCGGCATGCGCTGGCATGTGCGTGCCTATTGCGAAAAAAACCGCATGTACCGCGACTTCGTGCTCAGCCGTTTTCGCGGTGTGCCGGAGCTGCGTGATGAGCAGACCGAGAATGGTATCGACCAGGACCTGGAGTGGAACACACCGGTCGATGTGATCTTCAAGCCGGATGAGCGCCTTACGCCAGCGCAGCGGGCGATCATCGAGGTGGACTTCGGCATGACAGGCGGGCAGCTGGTGGTGGGCAGTTCGCAGGCGTTGGTGAAGTACGTGGTTAAGCGTTTTGGCGTGCATGCCAATGTGCATGACCCGCGGCCTGAAGCGCAGCAACTGGTGCTGGCGAACCGCACAGAGTTGAGGCCTTGGCTGAACCTCGATTGAAGGATGTAGAAGTGGATGTTGCTGAACTGCTGGCAATGCTCGAAGAGCTTGCACGCGCCCCCGATTAAGGCTTTAGCGTGCAGGAGGGCTGCAAGCCAGCCCTCCTTGATACCTGACCGATCACTCATTTTCCGAACGCGTGAGTGGATCCATTGATGTCATTTTGATAGCTTTCCGCCCCTTACCGCTGTATCCGGATAGGGATAGATGAACCAGCCATACGAACACAGGACTTTGTCTCCGCTCGCTAACCTGATTGTGGACAGGGCGATCGAGAACACCAATCGCAAACTGGTTGCCGGCTTTCGCAACAAGAAGAACTCCCAACCCAACGCCAAGTCGCCCGACCCGCTTACGGTCGGCAAAGACACCTTGAACGCCACCTCCGCGCAGAGCGCGATGCAAGTGGCCAACCGCGGGGTTGCCTGGAAGGAAATCCTTTTCAAGAGCCTGTCAGCAGGTATCGGTTCGCTGGCTACTCTTCAGTTCGACGGTGAACTGGCAGTCAGCGCCAATGACGACTCAAGCCTGGGTAACCTGCCCGACAAGCCAGGCGTTTATGTGGTGTACGACGCCGACGGCAAGCTGGCCTACATCGGTGACAGCACCAACATGCGCCAGCGCTGGCAGGACGGGCACATGAACGAGTTCCGCAGCCGGGCCAGGAACGAGAACCGCAAGCCCTACAAGCTGGCCGGCCAGCTGGAGGACGGTTGCACCATCAAGTTCGTGGTCATGGACTCGGCAGAAACCGCTGCCGCGCTGGAAGCGTTCCTGATCAAGAATGAAAAACCGCCGGTCAACAGCCGCGAAGAGCTGAAGGAAGAGCAGGGCATTCGCAGCAACATCGAAGCAAAAAAAATGAAGGACGCGATGGGCAGCACTGGCGACATCGCCCTTGGCGCCGGCAAGGAGGCACTGAAAAATTCCGGTTGGCAGGTGTTCGAGCAACTGACGGCCGCTGCCATCATTGCCATCAAGGATGAGCTGGTCGACCTGTTCATGGGCGGTACCGCACGCCTGAAGGCGCGTGTGGAGCGCTTCCTGAAAAAGATCTGGGTGGTGGTGGAGCGTATCATCGCCGCCCCGCTCAAACTCCTGAACGGCATTGTCGAGTTCATCGTCAATGCCCTGTCGAAAGCCGTGCGCCAGGTCTACAACCTCAGCCGCAACCTGTTCGACCTGGCCCATGGTGCCTGGCAGCTGTACAAGGGCGCGCAGAACCTGCCGCGCGAAGAACTGATCCAGAAAATCGTCGAGACCGTGGTGGTCAGCGGCACGCTGATCTTCTGGGATGGTATCGAGCCGGTCATCGAAGCGCAGCTGCTGCCTTTGGTGGGGGTCGCAGCGCCGTATGTCTCCTGCGTCATTGCCGCCATCGGCTTTGGCCTGTGCAGCTTCCATTTGCAGAAAGTGGTGCCGCCCATCGTTGCTTATCTGGTGGACTTCAAGACCGGCTGGCACGAGGCGCTGGAGGCCAAACGTGCGGCTGCATTGCAGTTGATCGCGGTGCAGGAGAACGAGTGGCTGATGGCTGAAGGGCTGATGGAGTATGCCCGATCGGTCGATACCCTGGCCCGTGAGGCCACGGCGCACCGTGAGCGCATGGCACAACATCGTGCGGTGAAGGCGATCGACTATTCGGCGCTGCTGCAATCGAACAAGAACCGTATTACCCAGGAGTCGTGACAGGTGTTCAACTTTGCAAATGGTCTTGCAGGCAAGGCTCTCGCTGAAATCCGGATGACACCTGCCCTCCCTGATACGTCCTCACTGCCAGCACCGCGTGAGGAAAACAACCAGCTCAAGGACTTCGAGCAAGGGTTGCGCAAACTGCACGAAGCCATCGTCAAGAACAAGGGTACCCGCGATCAGTTGGCGGAGTTCCAGCAGCAGGGCACCTGGGATTCGTTCTGGGGGGGCTTCACTGGCAAGAACGACAAGGACCTGGCCGACATGGTCCGTCAGGTGGGCGAAAGCCTTGAAGTCACCCAGAGCGTGGTGCAGTTGTTGACCCAGTTGCACACGGCCAACAACAAGGTGCTGCGTGGTTTCAATGATGCACTGGTGAGCGAGATCGAACGCTTGCAGGCAGATGCCTCGACCCTGGAGGGCAACCAGGAAGGCGCGCTGATGGTGCTGTGCGAGTTCAAGCAGCAGATTGACGAGTTGCTGGCGCTGTCCGATGGCTACGCCTACTGCACGCAAGAGGTCGAACGCCTGGCTTGGGTGCAGGGCAAGCAGGAAACCGAGATGGCCGCATTACAGGCCGGGATCGACGCGCAAAACCAGAAGCTCGTGGCCAGCACCCTGGCCCGTGTTCAGAAGGAAGGGGTGATACGCAAGACACTCGAGCAGCATCAGCACAAACTGATTGCCCAGCAGGGGCAGCTAGAGGAACTGAACAAGCACCTGGTTACCAGCAACCTGGCCCGGGAAAGCCTGTCCACGACTGTGACCACGGCGTTGAAGAAGCTTGCGTTGGCAACCAGTACCCAGTCCCAGCGCGTCGATAGCGTGGAGGCACGTTTGGCCAGCCTGGCTGAGCGTCAGCGTGAATGCGAGCTGCAGTTGCAGCAGCTGTCCGGAGCCGGCTGGGCCGCGTATCTGGGGCGCAATGCCGTGCCCTTGGTGGCACTGGCCGTGGCGGTGTTTGCCCTGGGGTTGAACCTGTTCGGTTAAACGCAACCTTAGGGCAAACGCTCAAGGGGCTCAGCGCCGAAGTGACAGCGCCTCAGGGTTGGCAACGTTCTTCGGCTCGCCTTCGAAAAATGCCAGCACATTGTCGAAGGCATCGCCGAAGTACAGCTCGTAACCGTTCTTCTCCACATACCCCAGGTGCGGTGTACTCAGCACGCGAGGGTGGCGCAGCAGCGGATGGGCCGGGTCGAGCAGCGGCTCCTCCTCGTACACATCCACGGCTGCGTAGCCAGGCCGCCCTGCGTCCAGCGCCTGCAACAACGCCCCCGGGGCGATCAGTTCTGCGCGGCTTACGTTCACCAGCAATGCGTCACGCTTCATGTGGGACAAGTCGTCGAAGGTCACCCCGTGGCGCGTCTGGTCCGACAGGCGCAGGTTCAGGCTGACAACATCCGACTCGGCAAAGAACGCCTCGCGAGAGACGGCTGCCCGGTGGCCTTCGGCCTCGGCTGCGGCGCGGCTGCTGTCACTGCCCCATACCAGCACTGGCATTTCGAACGCCTGCGCATAACGCGCCAGGCGCCGGCCGATCTTGCCGTAGCCCCAGATGCCCAGTACCTGGCCAGCCAGTGCCTGCCCCAGGTTCACTTGCCATTGGCCTTGCCGGAAGGCATCGATGGCCGGCACCAGTTGCCGGCGGGCATTGAGGATCAGCGCCCAGGCCAGTTCGGCTGGCGCTACCGGTGAGCCGCGCCCCTCGGTCACGGCAACACCGCGCTCGGTACAGGCAGCCAGGTCCAGGTGGCTGGACACCTTGCCGGTCTGGCTGATCAGCTTGAGGTTGGGCAGGCGGTCGAGCAGCGCGGCGTCAATGCGGGTACGTTCGCGGGTGAGTACCAGGGCGTCGGCTTCGGCAAAGCGGGCTGCCAGTTGCTCCAGCGTGGCAGGCTGGCGCTCATGAATAACGCTGACTGCGTGCCCGCTCAGCTTGCCGAAGCAGTCGAGCGTACGGATCACATCCTGGTAGTCGTCGGGAATGACAATGCGCATGGTGGCCTGGTCCTGTGGGTACAGTGAAGCGTCAAAGATAACCCAACCGGTGCTGCTCGCGGCCCTTGTGGGAGCAACTGTCTTGCTCATTTTTCTGAAGTTGCCGCGATCCCTGTGGGAGCCGCGCTTGCCGGCGATGGGCTCAACCTGCAGACAGCTGTTCCACCAGAAAGTCCACAAACACCCGCACCCGCGCCGGCATCGCCGGGCCCCCGACGAACACCGCATGGATAGGTTCGCGGTCGTCAGGGTTGTAGGTCTCCAGCAATGGCACCAGCCGCCCGCTGGCCAGGTCATCGGCCACCGTGAAGGTGCCGATGCGCGCCACGCCGGCACCCAGCCTTGCCAGCTGCGCCAGGGCTTCACCGCTGCTGCATTCGATATTGCCTGCCACCTTCAGCGAGAACACCTCGCCATTGCGGCGGAATGGCCAGTCGGGTGCCGCACGGCGAAAGTTGAAACGCAGGCAGTTGTGCCGGGCCAGCTCCTCAGGTTCAAGTGGGGTACCGCAGCGTTGCAGGTACTCGGGCGAGGCGACCACCACCTGGCCGGTTTCGCCAATGGCGCGGGCGCTCAACGAGCTGTCCGGCAGATGGCCGAAACGCAGGGCCACGTCGGCCTGGCCGCCGAGGATGTCGGCCACTTCGTCACTGAGGGTAAGGTCAACCAGGACCTGCGGGTAGCGCGTACTGAACGCTGCCAGCAAGGGCACCACGGTCAACCGGGCATGCCCCAGCGCTGCGCTGACCCGCAAGCGCCCACGCGGCACGCCCTGGTCGGTGATGGCTTCTTCCACTTCAAGCATGTCGGCCAGTACACGCCGTGCACCGCGCAGGTACGCCTCACCCTCGGGGGTGAGGGTAATCGCCCGGGTGGTGCGCAGCAGCAGGCGGGTGCCCAGGCGCTGCTCGGTGCGGGCAATGATGCGGCTGACTGCCGAAGGTGTCAGGCCCAGTGCCCGGGCGGCGGCAGACAGGCTGCCTTCGTGCGCCACCCTGGCAAAAATCTCCATCTCTCCAGACCTTCCGCTGAAGTCCATTTGTGCCTCGTAAGCAAAGGTGGTTTTCAAAAATGCAGTCTAGTGCGCTTTGCAAAGCGATCGTAGCATTCGCGGCATAGATAAGGAGTTTGCCATGCGTATCAATCCACCTCTGGTCGCGCTCGCCATCGGTGCCTTCGGCATCGGTGTCACCGAGTTCGCCCCCATGGGCATGTTGCCCAGCATCGCCACCGACCTTGGCGTTTCCATCCCTGCGGCAGGGCTGCTGGTCAGTGCCTATGCCATTGGCGTGCTGATAGGCGCGCCGCTGATGACCCTGGCCACGGTGAAGATCCCGCGCCGTTACTTGCTGATCGGTCTGATGGTCATCTTTACCCTCGGCAACCTGATGTCGGCGCTGGCCAGCGACTACGCCAGCCTGTTGGTTGCCCGTGTGGTCACTTCGCTCAACCACGGTGCGTTCTTCGGCATCGGGTCGATCGTGGCAGCCAGCGTCGTGCCACCTGAGAAGCGCGCCGGGGCCGTGGCGGCGATGTTCATGGGCTTGACCCTGGCCACCATCGGTGGGGTGCCATTGGCCACCTGGTTCGGTGAAATGCTGGGCTGGCGCACAGCGTTCTGGGGCATTGCCGGGCTTGGCCTGGTGGCGATGACCACACTCTGGTACGCACTGCCCAATGTGCCGGCGCCCAAAGGTGACGGGGCCATGGCCGAAATCCGCGTGCTGGCGCGCGGGCCGGTGCTGGCAGCATTGCTGCTCACAGTGGTGGGCTCCAGCGCCATGTTCACGGTGTTCACCTACATCGCACCGATCTTGCAGAGCGAGGCGGCGGCGTCTACCACCTTCGTGACCGCCATGCTGGTGTTGTTCGGAGTAGGCCTTACCTTGGGCAACGTGTGGGGCGGCAAGGCAGCGGACCGCTCGATCGATCGCACCCTGGTCTTGTCCTTGACGGTGCTTATTGCCGTGCTGCTGGTGTTCCCGCTGGTGCTGGACTGGCCACTGCCGACGGCGCTGGCGATCCTGGTCTGGGGTGCTGCCAGCTTCGCGCTGGTGCCACCGCTGCAGATGCGCGTGATGGAGGCAGCAAAGGACGCGCCCAACCTGGCCTCGGCGGTGAACATTGGCGCATTCAACCTGGGCAATGCAATTGGTGCGGCGCTGGGCGGGGCGGTGATCAATGCGGGGCTGGGCTACCCGGCGATCTCCCTGGCCGGGGCAGCAATGGCAGCGGTGGGCTTGCTGATGGTGCTGCTGTTTGCCTGGCGTGGGCGGGTTGTTGCTGCCGGGAGTCAGGTTGCGGTGTAACCGGCTGGTACCGAGGGGGCGCTTTGGCGCCCTCTCTTCGTTGAGGTTACGGGGTACCGTTACGGCCATGCAGGTGATAGGCCGGGCGCTCGCTCAAGCGCTCATAGTAGTCGCGCACCGCCGGCAGGTGCGGGTGTTCGAATGGCGTTTCGAACCAGCGGTTGACCGACAGGCCGATCGGGATGTCGGCCAGGGTGAACTGGCTGCCGGCCACATAGGCCCCGGTACTGGCCAGCTGGCGGTCGAGGATGTGCATGTAGCGCGACCACTCCGCGCAACCGGCGGCAAGGGCTTGCGGGTCCTGGTGGGCGGGGGAGTGCCTGACCAGCGACATGAACGCATAGCTCCACGATCGGTTCAGGTCCGAGGCCTGCCAGTCGATCCACTGGTCGATCCTGGCCCGCGCCTGCGCTTCGCCTGGGTAGAAGGCGGTGGCGCCATAGCGGTTGGCCAGGTAGCGGATGATGCTGTTGGATTCCCACAAGGTGAAGTCGCCATCCTGGATCACCGGGACCATGGCATTGGGGTTCAACGCAAGGAACTCGGCGCTATCGGTGGCCTTGAAGCCGGCACCCCAGTCTTCGCGTTCGAACGCAACCTCGAATTCGGCGCAGGCCCACAGGACTTTTCGCACATTGATGGAAGAAGCTCTGCCCAGTACCCGTAGCATGGTGTTCGTCCTTGTGTGGGGGAAGTTGATCGTCCGCCACTGTCAGGTGCTGGTCAAGGGCTGATCGGTAGCAGGCGGCTCTTTGTCGGTATCTTGTAGTCCATTTCCGAAAGTGGCCCTTTCCGCCCCCTTGGCCATTGTGAAGGGGTATGCGCCAGGCGCGGGAAGGCCAGGGCGAACACTAGTCAGGCTTGCCTGGGGGGCCTGAACTTGGCACCCTTGGGCGGTTAGATCGTCTGTATCACCACAGAAGGAAGTGTGCATTGAGCTGGGACAAGGTGGGGAAACTCCTCGTAGCCGTGCTTGTTGGCCTGATGGTGCTTGTGGCCGCCTACGCGTTGCTCAGGGGCAACCCGCGGCTGGAGGCGTCGCTGACCTATGCCTACCTCACTTATCCCAGCCAGTTCAGCGAGCGCATCAGCAAGGCCAGCGAGCAGCTCAAGTACGAGCAGTTGCAGGGGCGCATCAACAGCATCGGCCAGGGTGTGCTAAGCCACGACCAGGTCGACCGGCTGATCGAGATGGCCCAGGCACCGTACGCCCAGCTGTTCGCCAAGCCCTTCGAGGCCGGGCTGGTCGACCACCGTACCGGCTTGGTTATCGAACTGCGCAACAGTGGTGATGCCCAGGTACGCCAGGTCAGGATCCGCCTGCCAGCCAAGGGCTTGGTGCAGGTGCGCGATGCTGCCGGTAACGACACGCTGCTGGAGGCCGCGACGGCGCAGGTGGACATCCCGGCCGTCGAACCGGGTGGTGCGTGCAAGGTGTGGGTATATTTCGATGCGGACTACTCGCAGATCCGCCAGGGCGGGGTCAGCATCAGCCACGCCGACGGCATGGCCGATGTGCAGGTGTACCACGAGGTCATTGGTTTTCCGGCCTGGGTGGCCCGCTACAGTGGCGAGCTGATGGTGCTGCTGGGCTTACTGGTGGCCAGCGTGCTGGGCTTGAGCTGGATTTGCCTGGCCCGCCGCAACTCGCGATAAAAGCTTCATCTGCACGAGATCACCCAGCCCTGTGGGCTGTGCTGTCGCGTAGAGGACTGTTGGTGGCAAGCGCGCTGCCTACCCTGTGGGAGCGGGCGTGCCCGCGAACACCGGCAAAGCCGGTGCCATCCACTGCGTTGCCTGTTTCGCGGGCACGCCCGCTCCCACAGGGTCCCTGCTAGATCAATGAATTATGTGCTGCTCCTGGCACGGGTCAGGGTACACCTCGGACAACAATACCCGCCGGTCAACAACCACCGTCATGCAGCGCCAAGCTCTGGCGCAGCTGTTCGAGCATGGCCAGCCGCAACGCCTGCGGAGCCTGCACGCGGATCGAGCCGGCCTGCGAAAGCAACCAGCTCATCAGTGCCCGGTTGTCGTCGACGGTGGCCACCAGCGCGGCGCCGCCGTTGGCCAGGGCGGTAAGCTGCATGTCAGCAGACAGCGGCAGCGCCTCCAGGCGCCGGGCCAGTGCATCATCCACCCAGGCATGCAGCTCGATGTGTTCCGGCGGGGTGAGCACGTCAGGTTGCAGCTGTTGCGCTTCGCCCAGGGTCAAGCCCGGTTGCCAGTACCAACCGTAGGGCATGCCTTTGCTGTTGCACTGCAGGGGGAACAGTGACGAGAGTTCGACCAGGTCGCGCTCGACGGTGCGTTTGCTGGTGGTGTGGCCCACCGTTGTCAGGGCAGCCTGCAACTGGGTGGAACTCATGCCCGGGTGACGGCCAGGCAGCAGCTTGAGCAACTGCCACTGGCGGGCGATGGTATGACGGGTAGGGTGGCTGGGCAAAGGGCTCGTCCTTGATGGCAGGCACCAGCCTGCCTGAGTAGTGGCGTTTAGCTATTGCGCAGCATACCTTGTGCTGTAATGGGATCCAAGTTCTCGCAGGCCACCACCGTATTCGCGGCGCAAAAGCGTCAGGTGATGACGCGCTGCAACGCCTCGACAAACACCTGTTCCGCCCGGTTGAACCGTTGTTCACGGTTCCACAGCAAGTGAATATCCACATCGGCAATCCCTTCCTGCGGCGGCAGTTTCCACAGCAAGCCCGCTTGCACATCTGGCGCTACCACGTGTTCGGGCAGGCAGCCGATGCCAAAACCGGCAATCACCAACCGGCGCACTTCCTCCAGGCTTGGCGATGACGCCACGATCCGCCCGGCAAACCCTTGCTGGTCACGGAAAATGGTCAGCGGCGACAACATGCCGCCAATCTGGTCGCTGGTAAAGCTGACGAAATTCTCCCGTAGCAGATCGCCTTCATCCTGGCCGAACAGTGCGTGGTGCCTGCCACAGAAGAACGCATAGCGCTGGCGCAGGAACAGCCGTTGCTCCAGCCGGGGCTGTGCACGCCGGGTGAGGCTAAGGCCTGCCGTGGCGGTTTTCTCTTGCAGGGCGGCAACGATGTCGGAGCTGCGCATTACGTCTATTTCCAACTCCACCCGCGGGTGGTGGCGGTGGAAGTGGGCGAGGAAATCATCGAAGCGTTCGCTGTCGATGCGGCTGATCATCAGCAGGCGCACCTTGCCGACCAACTCGTCCGCTGGTTGCTCCAGCAAACCACCGATTTGCGACATCTGCCCGTATACCTCGCCGGCCAGCTGGAACAGTTGCTCGCCCATTTCCGTCAGCACGAAGCGCGGCCCACGGCGGGCGATGAGCTGGCGGCCGAGCTGCTCTTCAAGGCGCTTGAGGGCCTGGCTGACTGCTGGCTGGGTGAGGTGCAGGCGGGCGGCGGCGCGGCTGATGGACAGTTCCTGGCCGATGACGCGGAAGGTGCGCAGCAGGTTCCAGTCGAGGCGGTCGTTGAGCAGGCGGTCGGGCATGGCGGGGCTCGATGATAAGCGTGGTTAATAGTTCGAATAATAAATAGAAATTTGACTAATCATAGCCCTGAGCCGAAAAATCGCAGCCATTGAGGCCTGCTGGATCGCTGGTGGCTGCTTCGCGGGTAAACCCGCTCCCACAGGAATGCACCCTGTCATCAACCGGTGCAGTAACTGTGGGAGCGGGTTTACCCGCGAAGCAGCCACCACCCATTCACCAGGTCAAGCGCCACCAGAGCGCCACCGTGCCCTAGCAACTCCTGCCAGAACAACAAGCAAAGGAGCCTTCATGAAGCCCACCGCTTCCCCCCAACCGCGCCGTGCTGCCGCCGCCGCGTTCATCGGCACCATGATCGAGTGGTACGACTTCTACATCTACGCCACCGCCGCCGCACTGGTATTCGGCGCATTGTTCTTCCCCTCGGACAACAGCCTGTTCAGCACCATGGCCGCGTTCGGCACCTTTGCTGTCGGCTTCTTCGCCAGGCCATTGGGTGGCATCGTGTTTGGCCACGTGGGCGACCGGATTGGCCGCAAGAAGTCGCTGGTCATCACGCTGCTGATGATGGGTATCGTCACCGTGTGCATCGGCCTGCTGCCGACCTACGCACAGATCGGCGCCACAGCGCCGGTGCTGTTGATCCTGCTGCGCATCGTCCAGGGTATTGCCGTGGGTGGCGAGTGGGGCGGGGCGGTGCTGATGGCCGGTGAGCATGCGCCCAAAGGCCGGCGCAACTTCTTCGCATCGTTCGCCCAACTGGGCAGCCCGGCGGGCCTCATCTTGTCGTTGCTTGCCTTCGGTGCTGTCACGCGCTTGCCGGAGGAAGACCTGATGAGCTGGGGCTGGCGCGTACCGTTCCTGGCCAGCGCGCTGCTGCTGTTGGTCGGTCTGGCCATTCGCCTGGGCGTCAACGAGTCCCCCGAGTTCATCGCCAGCCGCGAGCAGGCGCTAAAGGCCCGACGCAAGGAGCAAGCGCCGGTCTTCGAGGTGCTGCGTACCGCCTGGCGCCCATTGTTGCTGTGCATCGGTGCCAACACCTTGGGCATTGCCGGGGTCTATTTCACCAATACCTTCATGATCAGCTACACCACCCAGCAACTGCACCTTGAGCGTTCGCTTATCCTGGAGTGCCTGTTCTTCGTGGCGATCATCCAGTTCTGCGTGCAACCGCTGGCTGCGTGGCTGTCGGAAAAGATTGGCGCTACACGCTTTCTGGCTTTGATGGCGCTGCTGGCCATGGCCTCGCCTTACCCCATGTTCGTGCTGGTCAGCTCGGGGCAGGGCCCGCTGATTGTGCTCGGCATTGCTCTGGCGGCGGCGTGCATGGCCTCGTTCTACGCGGTGATTGCCGGCTACGTCAGCGGCATGTTCGAAACCCGTGTGCGCTACACCGCTATTTCCCTGGCCTACCAGATCTGCGGTGCCATCGCTGGCGGCCTGACCCCGTTGATAGGTACCTGGCTGGCCCATACCTTCAGCGGCCAATGGTGGCCGATGGCAGTTTTCTACACCCTGATCGCCACCATTTCGCTGGTCTGCGTGCTCGCCCTGGCGCGCCAGTACGCCCGTAGCCAGCACCTGGAACTGGCCTGAACGATCCCCTTCATTCTGGAGTACCCGCACATGTTGAAAAGCAATGGCGAACGCCTGTGGGCGAGCCTGATGGCCATGGCCGAAATCGGCGCCACCGCCCGTGGCGGCAGTTGCCGCCTGGCCCTCAGTGACGAGGACAAGGCCGGCCGTGAACTGTTCAGCCACTGGTGCCGCGAGGCGGGCCTGACCCTGTCGGTGGATGCCATCGGCAACCTGTTCGCCCGGCGCCCCGGCAGCGACCCCCAGGCTGCCCCGGTGATGATGGGCAGCCACCTCGACACCCAGCCTGAAGGGGGGCGGTTCGATGGCGTCTATGGCGTGCTGGCGGGCCTGGAGGTGGTGCGCCGCCTCAACGACCTGAACATCCAGACGCGCAAACCGCTGGAAATCGCGGTATGGACCAACGAGGAGGGCGCACGCTTCACCCCGGCCATGTTCGGCTCGGCGGTGTTCACCGGCAGCCTCGCACTGGCCGATGCACTGGCCATTCGCGATGCCGATGGCATCAGTGTGGCCGACGAACTGCAACGCACCGGGTATGCCGGCCAGCGCCCGTTGGGGGGCAAGGTGGATGCCTATTTCGAAGCGCATATCGAGCAAGGCCCGATCCTTGAAGACAACGCCAAGGCCATCGGCGTGGTCAGCGGTGGCCAGGCCATCCGCTGGCTGGACGTGACAGTCGAAGGCATGGCGGCGCACGCCGGCACCACGCCGATGCCTCTGCGCAAGGATGCCCTGTATGGCGCGGCGCGGATGATCCAGGCGGTCGAGCAACTGGCAGCCGACTTTGCCCCCGAAGGCCTGACTACCGTAGGCGAACTGGCCATCGCCAAGTCTTCGCGCAATACCATTCCCGGCTCGCTGCAATTCACGGTCGACCTGCGCCACCACCGCGATGAAGCCATCGAGGCGATGGAGCGTGATTTGACTCTGAAGTTGCAGGCTATCGCCAACCAGCGCGGCCTGCAGGTACGCATCGAGCGCCACTGGGTCAGCCCCGCTACACCGTTCGATGCGGACTGCGTGGTTGCGGTACAGCAAGCGGTGGATGGCCTGGGGTATGCGCAGCAATCGATCGTCAGTGGTGCGGGGCACGATGCCATTCTGTTGGCGCGTTACTGCCCGACTGCCATGGTGTTCATCCCCTGTGTTGGCGGCTTGAGTCACAACGAGGCTGAGGATGTGCTGCCCGACGATGCTTGCCAGGGTGTTGATGTGTTGCTGAACGCTGTGCTGGCTCGCGCGGGTCGTGTTGATCAAGCAAGGGCCTGATGGGTTGTGGCTGCTGGCTTATTCGCGGGTGAACCCGCTCCCACAGGAATTGCGCAAGTCCTTGGATCTTGAGTAATGCTGGAGGGGCGGGGTTACCGCGAAAGGGCCGGGGCTGGCACCCAGACTTCCCGCACCAGGCATGGAAATGCACCCTGTTAAACCCCACCCCGGCGCACATGCTTCACCAGCACCTTCTCCAGCAACTCCCACATAGCCGGCTCGGTGCTGAACGCCACATTGAACCGCATCCACCCGGTCGCCTTGGCATCCACCATGAACAACTGCCCAGGCCCGAGCATGATGCCTTTCTCCAGCGCGTCATCCAGCAACGCCGCGCTGTCCGGGATCGCCGGGTGGCGGGTCCAGATGTACATGCCTTCATCCGATTCGGTGAACAGTTCAAAGCCCAATCGGTGCAAATGCCGGCCAACTTCCTGGTGCGCCTCGGCCAACCGCTGGCGCAGCCGCTTTAAGTGCTTGCGCCAGCGGCCGTCGATGATCGCGGCGTATACCACACGTTCCATCACCTGCGAGGTGGTCAGGCCCGAGCGCATCTTCAGGTGCAGCAGTTTTTGCATCAGCTCGGGGTTGGCGAGCATGTAGCCCACCCGCACGTTGGGCGAAATGCTCTTGGAATAGCTGCCGACGTACACCACCTGCTGCAAGTGGTCGAGGCTGGCCAGGCAGGGCTGCGGTTCGGCAACCATGTCGGCGTACAGGTTGTTTTCCACCAGGCGGAAGCCGTGCTGGCTGGCCAGTTGCAGCAAGCGGTGCAGTTGCGGCAGCGGGGTGCGCGAGCAGGTTGGGCTGTGCAGGTGCGGCTGGGTGAAGAACGCCGTCGGGCGGTGGTGGGTGAGCAGTTGCTCGAGTTGGTTCAGGTCGTAGCCGGCCGGCGTGCGAGGCACGCCGACCAAGGTGGCGCCCTGGGTACGCAAAATGCTCATCAGGTTGGGGTAGCCGGGATCATCGACCAGCACCACGTCGCCTGGGCGCACCAGCGTGCGCGCGGCCAGGTCCAGGGCCTGGCTGGCGCCGTGGGTGAGCATCAGCTGCGCCGGGTTGGCGACGATCGACAGGTCTTGCTGCAGGTTCTGCGCGGTCAATGCACGCAGCTCCAGCAGGCCCATGGGGTCGCCATAGCCCGACAGTTCCAGCGGGCTGCCGGCCACCTGGCGCAGCCCTCGGCGCAGGCCGTCTTCGTACATCCAGTCGTTGGGCAGCCAGCCGCACCCGGGTTTGTACGGTAGCTGGCGGATCTCGAAGATCTGTTGCAGGTACCACTCGGAGTTGAACGTTGGTCGACTGGCGTCGGCCTCGGTTGTGTGCGGGTCCAGCAATTCGCCCGCCGCCCGGTTGACGAAAAAACCCGCAGTGCCACGGCTGACCAGCAGCCCCTGGGCTACCAGACGGTCGTATGCCTCGACCACGGTGAAGGTGCTCACCGAATAGCTCGCGGCAAAGGCGCGGATAGACGGCACCTTGGCGCCCGGCTTGAGGGTCTGGTTGTCGATCAACTCACGCAGCCCGTCGATGATCTGGTTGACCAACGGGGTGGAAGAGTCTGGATGTAGTTCGAACATTCGGGGCCTTCAGGGTGCGTATCGCCTGGCGTTTGCAGGGTGTACTGCATGGGCGACCTGTACAGTGCAGTGCGAGATTCATGCCACTGTGCATGGCTCTCTGCGTCGGACATTTTTACATTAGGTGTCGGATATCGCCACATAAAGCATGTTCAGTTCGCTTCAGGCAGTCGCCCTGGGGCGCGTCAGCAGGCCGCCATGGAGGGCCTGCGTGTGTTTGTTCACACCATCCTGCCCGCATTAGCACTGATGTACAGGTGAAACCGCCAGCCATCGGGGTTTCACGGTTTTCCTTGGATAAAAAGAAGCACGGGGTACACAACTGATGGACGCAACATCCACAACCACCACCGCGAAAAGCGGGCACGAGAGCAAGCTCAGTGCCTCGCTGAAGTCGCGCCACCTGACGATGATGTCGATCGCCGGGGTTATTGGCGGCGCCTTGTTCGTCGGTTCCGGCAGCGTGATCCACAGCGCCGGCCCAGCCGCTGTCCTGGCCTACCTGGCGGGCGGCATCCTGGTGGTGCTGATCATGCGCATGCTGGGTGAAATGGCGACCTCCTCGCCAGACACCGGCTCGTTCTCCACCTACGCCGACCGCGCCATTGGCCGCTGGGCCGGTTTCACCATCGGCTGGCTGTACTGGTGGTACTGGGTCATCCTCATGGCCTGGGAAGCCTATGTGGCGGGCAAGATCCTGCATGGCTTCTTCCCCGACGTAAGCGTCAACGTGTTCGTGCTGGCCACGACCCTGTTGCTGATTACCGTCAACTTCTTCAACGTCAAGCACTACGGTGAGTTCGAGTTCTGGTTCGCCTTGATCAAGGTGATCGCGATCGTCTGCTTCCTGATCGTGTGTACCGCTGCCGTGATGAACGTCTGGCAGTTCGGTGAAGTACGCGGCATCAGCCACCTCACCGCCGAAGGCTTCATGCCCAATGGCATCACCACCGTGATTGGTGCCTTGCTCGGGGTGATGTTCGCCTTCCTGGGTGCTGAAATCGTTACCATCGCTGCCTCCGAAGCCAAGGACCCGGCCGCGCAGATCGTCAAGGCCACCAACTCGGTGGTGTGGCGTGTGTGCCTGTTCTATGTCGGTTCGATCTTCCTGATCGTCTGCCTGGTACCGTGGAACGATCCACACCTGGGCGTTTCCGGCTATGGCGCCTACCGCCGTACCCTGGAACTGCTGGGCGTGCCGTATGCCGAGCTGCTGATGAACTTCGTGGTGCTGACCTCGGTAAGCAGCTGCCTGATCTCCGGCCACTACACCGCTTCGCGCATGCTGTTCTCCCTGGCCCAGCGTGGCGACGCGCCGTCGTTCTTCAAGATCACCCGCGCCGGCACCGGTGTACCGGTATACGCGATCATGGGTTCCTGCGCCGTGGCCGTGGTGTGTGCGCTGATCAACTTCAGCGAAACCCTGCGCCCGAAAGACGTGCTGGATACCCTGATGAACACCACGGGCATGATCGCCCTGCTGGTGTACCTGGTGATTGCCTTCTCGCAGCTGCGCATGCGCCGCAAGCTGATTGCCGAAGGCAAGGAAGTGCGCCTGAAGATGTGGCTGTTCCCGTGGCTGACCTACCTGGTGATCGCGTTCATCGTGGCCGCCCTGGTCACCATGGCCTTCATGCCTGACTACCAGATCCTGGTGATCTCCACCGGTATTGCTGCGGCAGTCGTGGTGGCGATGGGTGTGGTGCACCAGATCCGCTCTGGCAGCAAGCAGCACTAAGCGCTACTCGCTTTTCGAAACGGCCGGCTCCCTTGGGGACCCGGCCGTTTCGCGTTGTTGGGCCTGGGCTTTTTCTGCGGGCATGTGAAAGCGCTGATTCATCCACGGCGAGCCGAGCAGCGCGGCGGCGGCAATCAGGGCCAGGATGGCGAGGGCGATGTAGGTCTTCAATGGCATGCGCATGTAAGGGATGACCTGAAGCATAGCCAGCCAGTTCCGGCAGGGTTGCCGGCCAATGGCTGACAAATGCCTGCGCCGCCCTCTACAATGCGAAGCATTATCACTTGGCGCCGGCCCTTCATGTCCAACACTCCGCCCAACCAGGAACTGCTTGACGCGCTGGCGTTGCACTATGACGAGCTGGTCCGCTACATCCGCCAGCGCTTTCGCGACCGCCATTTTGCCCGCGACCTGGTTCACGACGTGTACCTGCAGATTCTCGACAAACCACCCCGCCAGCGCATTTCGCTCCCGCTGGCATTTCTACGCAAGGTCACCTTCAACCGGGCCATCGACCGGGTGCGCGCTGAAGCGCTGCGTGCGGCTCACCTGGCCGCCGCCAGCCATGACGAACCGGCCCTGGACAGTTGGGACGGTGCTCGCGAGCTGGATTTCGAGCAACAGCTGCATGCCCTGCTGGCGATCATCGAGGCCCTGCCGGCACGTCAGCGCCAGGTGTTCCTGCTGCACCGCATCCATGGCATGGCTCAGCGTGACATCGCCGCCGAGCTGGAGGTTTCGGTCAACATGGTTACCCAGCACTTCAACCGGGCGCTGCGCACCATCGCCAGCCGCTGGGAGCCGGCCCGGCGCCTGCATGGCGAGGAATGGGCATGAGCCAGGGCAAACCTGAAGGCAAGCCCCAGGCCGATCCCCTGGAGGCGTTCAGCGACGCGCTGCGCGAGCGGGTGGCGTCCCGCGAGGCGTTGCTCGCCGAAGGTAAAGCCATGACGGCACGCAGGCGCAAGGCCGGCAAGGCGGCCAAGGCCAGCCTGTTGTCGTTGCTGCTGGCTGGCAGCCTGTGGTGGCTGGACCCTGCCTGGCATACCGAGCAGGTCAGGGTGGCAGTGGGCGCACAACGCGAGCTGGTCCTGGTGGACGGCAGCCAGGTGCTGCTGGACTCCGGCAGCCGCCTGCAGATTGAACATCGCCTGCGCAGCCGGCAGCTGGAGCTGGTCGAAGGGCAGGCACGCTTTACCGTAGTGCATGCCGAAGCACCGTTCATTGTCCGCAGCCAGGGCGTGCGTGTGCGTGATATCGGTACGGTGTTCGACGTGCGCAGCGATGTGCGTGGCGTTCGGGTAGGGGTGCTGGAGGGGGCGGTGGAGGTCGGTATGGGGCGCGGTGCGGTGCAGCCATTGCGGGCCGGGGAGCAACTGCTTGCGGCTGCTGGCGAGTTGGGCGAAGTGCAGGCCGTGGCGCCGGCAGCGATGGAGGCCTGGCGCAGCTCGGTGTTGCGTTTTGACGGCACACCTTTGCGCGATGCGATTGTGGATTTGCAACGGTACAGCGAGTTGCCATTGCGCTTGGCGGACGAACGCACTGGTGGTTTGCGCTTGTCGGGTGAATTCGACAGCCGACAGGTACGGGCACTGCTGGAGCAGTTGTCAGCCGTGTTGCCAGTGAAGGTGGTACGCGCTGCTGATGGTGGCTTGGTCATTGGTCAGACTGATTGATCGCCTGTACCGGCCCCTTCGCGGGCTTGCCCGCTCCCACAGGGTATCCGTGGCATCGGATTCGATGCTGTACCTGTGGGAGCGGGCAAGCCCGCGAAGGGGCCGGTACAGGCAACCAATAATTATTTTCATCCACACATCAACATTCGCCCATGCCCAACCGCCATCCCCATGAAGTCACTTGAATCGTATGGGGAACACATGGGTAACCACCTTTCACCGCTGACGCTGCTGGCTGCCAGCCTGCTGACCTGCGCCAGCGTCCAGGCGCAGGATGCCACCTTCAGCCTGGACATCCCGGCACAACGCCTTGACCGCTCGCTAAACGCCCTGGCCCAGCAGACCGGCACCCGCATCCTGTTTTCCACCGATGCTGCCGAGGGCCGCCAGGCGGCGGCCGTGCATGGGCGCATGAGCGTTGCCCAAGCCTTGCAACAGCTGCTGGCCGGCTCGGGCTTGCAGTTGCAACGGGCCGGGGAGGGGTACCTGATTGGCTCGCCAGCCAGTGGCTCGGCGCTGGAGCTGGGCGCCACCAATATCGACAGCCAGCGTTACGGCAACAGCACCGACGGCACCGGCGCCTACACCCTGGGCACTACGCGCGCCGGTACAGGCCTGGACCTGTCGCCGCGCGAAACACCGCAGTCGATCAGTGTGGTCACCCGCCAGCGCATGGACGACCAGGGCCTGAACGACCTTACCGAAGTGCTGCAGCAAACCCCGGGGCTATCAGTCCAGAGCCTGGGCAGTGAGCGGTTCAACATCTACTCGCGCGGCTACTCGGTGGACAACTACCAGTTCGACGGCATCCCCACCACTCTCGATATCGTCAGCCAGGTATCCGCGCAGAGCCTGGCCGACATGGCCATCTATGACCATGTGGAGGTGCTGCGTGGTGCCACCGGCCTGCTGACCGGGGCAGGTGACCCATCTGCCACCATCAACCTGGTGCGCAAGCGGCCCACCGCCGCGTTCAAGGGGCATGTCAGCGCCGGCCTGGGGTCGTGGAACAAGTACCGCACCGAGGTCGACCTGTCCGGGCCGTTGACGCCTACTGGCAATGTACGTGGGCGCATGGTTGCCGCCTACCAGCAGAACGACAGCTTCGTCGACCATTACCACCAGGAAAAGCAGGTGTTCTACGGCATCCTTGAGGCCGACCTTACCGACACCACGTTGCTCACCGTGGGCGCGGACTACCAGCGCAACCGGCCAGAAGGCTCGTCTTCGGTGGCGTTCCCGCTGTTCTACAGCAATGGTGAGCAAACCGAATTTTCCCGCTCCACCAACAGTGCCGCGCGCTGGAGCAGCAACCCCCAGGACGCGCTGAACACCTTCGCCAGCCTCGAACAGAAACTGGGCAACGACTGGAGCCTGCGGTTGGCGGTGAACCAGATGTACATCAACCGCGACGATTACAGCCTGGCTACTGCCAGCTGGGGCTTCCCCGACAAGCAGACCGGCGAAGGCGTGCGCCTGTACGGCGGTGCCGGCAGCACCTGGCAGAAGCAGGTGGGCGTGGATGCACAGCTCAAGGGCCCATTCCAGGCATTCGGTCGCGAGCATGACCTGGTGCTGGGCTACAACTTCTCCCGCTACCAGAACCACCACGACCCGTTGCGTGGCACGGCGATCGAGGGCACCCGGGTCAACTTCTACACCTGGGACAACTACACCACCAAGCCCAACACCGGTAACGGCAAGCTGTACGACGGCGATACCAGCATTTACCAGAGCGGTACCTACCTGGCCACGCGCCTGCGGCCCACCGACGACTTGTCGGTCATTCTGGGCGCCCGGGTCAGCAACTACCGGTACCGCTACGACCTGGAATACGCGGTAAATACCGCCCTGAACAAGGTCACCGCCAACCGCGACAGTGGTGTGGTCACCCCGTACGCCGGTATCGTCTACGACCTCGACGAGGTTCACTCGGTGTATGCCAGCTACACCAGCATCTTCAAGCCGCAGACCGTTCGCGATGCCAGTGGCAGTACCCTTGACCCGCGAGAGGGCGACAACTATGAAGTCGGCCTGAAGAGCGAGTTTTTCGGCGGCCGCCTGAACACCAGCGTCGCTGCCTTCGAAATCAAGCAGGACAACCTGGCCGAAGTCGACCCCGGCAAGCTCGTGCCCGGTACCACCACTTCCGCCTACCGAGCGATCTCTGGCGCCACCACGCGTGGCTTCGAAGTGGAGGCCAGTGGTGAGCTGCAGCCGGGCTGGAACCTCAGTGCCAGCTACAACCACAGCATCATCAAGGACGCCGATGGCGAGCGCATCAACACGGTGTTCCCGGCCAACATGGTCAAGCTATGGAGTACCTACCGTCTACCGGGTGAGCTGGATCGCCTGACCGTGGGCGGTGGCATGAACTGGCAAAGCGGTATCCACTTCACGGCTGCGCCCACCGACCTGGGCAAGACGGTCAAGGCAAGACAGGGCCAGTTCGCGGTGTTCAACCTGATGGGCCGCTACCAGATCACCGAGCAGCTTTCGACCACGCTGAACGTCAACAACCTGTTCGACAAGAAGTACCTCAGTGCGCTGGATACCACGTTCTACAGTGGTTATTACGGCGAACCGCGTAACGTCATGGTCTCCACCCGCTGGGATTTCTAAAACCGCGCCTACGATCCCTTGTAGGAGCGGCCTTGTGTCGCGATGGGTCGCGAAGCGGCCCCGGCAATCTGTGCTTCATCGACGATCCTGGGGCTGCTCCGCAGCCCATCGCGACACAAGGCCGCTCCTACAACGACCGCGCAGGCTGCTACTTGGCATATGCTAGACACATCGCCCGCCCAAAGGAGCTGCACATGGCCTGGTCCGCCACCCAGTATTCCCTGTTCGAAGATGAACGCACCCGCGCTGTGCGCGACCTGCTCGCTGCCATCCCGACCCCGCCCCGACCGGTGCGCCACGCCACCGACCTGGGCTGCGGCCCTGGTAATTCCACCGAAGTGCTACTGCAACGCTACCCCGACGCCCAGGTAACTGCACTGGACAGCGACCCCGACATGATCGACAAGGCCCGCGAGCGCAAACGGCTGTGCATCCCCCGGGTTCGCACGGCCATTGCTGACATCGCGGGCTGGTCCGCCCCGGAGCCACAGGACTTGATCCTGGCCAACGCCTCGCTGCAATGGGTACCCGACCACGCCTCGCTGTACCCGCACCTGGTTCGCCAGCTGAGCGAAGGTGCCAGCCTGGCCGTGCAAACCCCGGACAACCTCGACGAGCCGGCCCATCGGCAGTTGCGCGAGATTGCCAGCCGAGGCCCGTGGGCGGCAAAGTTCGCCGACTTCCACCTGCCACCACGGCACAGCGCGGCGTTCTACTACGACCTGCTCAGCCCGCTGTGCGCACGGGTGGATGTGTGGCGCACCACCTATCACCACCCTTTGCCAGGTGGCGCCGAAGCGGTGGTGGAATGGTTCAAGGGTTCGGCGTTGCGGCCTTATCTGGCCAGGCTTGATGAACAGGAGCAGGCCGACTTCCTGCAAATGTACCTGCAAGCCATGCAGCAGGACTACCCGCCTGCCACCGACGGCAAGGTGCTGTTGCCGTTCCCGCGGTTGTTCGTGATCGCTACCCGGTAGGGTGGCGCCAGCGCCAGGCCACGTAGCTGTAGATACCCAGGTTGAGCAGCAGCACAACACTGCCCAGCAGCAGCTGGATGTGCGGCGTCAGGCCGGCGGGGTAGATCAGCGGCCAGATGTAGTGCTCGACGAAGCCGCCTTGGTAGCCTGCGTCGCCGGCCGCGCTGCGCATGCGGTTTTCCCAGGTGGTGAGCGGGCAGCCCAGGTGCAGGCACTCCACCGCCAGGCCCCAGGCCAGGGCCGGCAGGTGCAGCAGCAGGGCAGGGCGCCACTTGAGCACCAGCAGGCCGCCGAACAGCACCAGCAGGATAAAGGCCAGGTGCAGCAGGACCAGGGTGTCGGCGGCAAGGCGGGAGAACATGGTTGAGTGCCCGGGCTGGAGGTAGTCCTAGCATAGTTGGGTTGCCTGTACTGGCCTCTTCGCGGGCTTGCCCGCTCCCACAGGTAATGCACAGCATTTGGAAGCTGTGGAGATCCTGTGGGAGCGGGCAAGCCCGCGAAGGGGCCGGCACAGGCTTACAAACCTTCCTCGACCATCTGCAAAAAGGTCGCCACAACCCGCCGCGTGCGCTGCTCGCTCAGGCACACCAGCGTCTCGGTCAAATGCCGCTGGCAATCCACAATCGGCAACGCACACACCCGCGCATCGGCGCCAAACTCCGCTGCCGACACCACCCCCACGCCAATCCCCACCACCACTGCTTCGCGCGCTGCCTCGCGGCCTTCCACCTGGATCGCCGGGCGAATCCGCAACCCGGCCCGTTGCATTTCTTCTTCCAGCGTCTGGCGCGTCACCGAGCCGGGCTCGCGCAGCACCAGCGGTGTGTCGTCCAGGTCGGCAAGGCTTATCGAGCCCCGGCTGGCCCAAGGGTGGTGATGCGAGACGAATGCGACCATCGGGTCGCGGCGCAGGGGCAGGCAATGCAACCGCTCATCGTCCACATCCCGGCCCAGCAGGGCCAGGTCAGCCTGGTAACTGAACAGCCGGGCCAGCGACTCGTCGGTGTTGCCGGTTTCGATCTTTACCTGGATGCCCGGGTAGCGCTGGCAGAAGCGGGCAATCTGCGGCAGCACGTGCACCGGTGCATCCACCGCCAGCACCAGGCTGCCGGTGTGCAGCGCACGCGAATCCTGCAACAGGTCATGGGCCTCGGCCTCGCAGGCGAACAGCCGCTGGCTGATACCCAGCAGGCGTTCGCCAAGGTCGGTGAGCTGCACTGAACGCTTGTTGCGGTGGAACAGCAATACGCCGAAGCGTTCCTCCAGCTTGCGCACCTGGTCCGACACCGCGGGCTGGGTAAGAAACAGCTTTTGCGCCGCGCGGGTAAAGCTGCCGTGCACGGCCACGGCATGGAAGGCCTTCAGTTGTGCGTGGGAAACCGACATGACCACCTCAGTAAAAAGCTGAGCTTATGTGTGAAATACGATAAATCGATTTTATTTATCTTAGCGCAACTGTTTCCATGCATGTCAGCCCGACGCTGGCACCACGAATGCCGCCAGGGCCATGGTGCCCACACGGTGCCACCTGACCCGATGACAGCCTCGTCATCGCTGTGCGTAACACAAGAACAAGACAGGCGTTTCTTCACATTCTGCCGGCACACTCAAGCAAGAGGTCAGACTTACATGAATCAATCCCTAGCCGCGTTCAAACGCTGGCGCATCCAGATTTTCGCCATCACCTGGCTGGCCTACGCCGCCTTCTACTTCACCCGCAAAGCGTTCTCGGTTGCCAAGCTGGGCATCGCCGAAGACCCCAGCTTCATGCTCGACAAGGCCGCCATGGCCAACCTCGACGCCATCTACCTGGCCGCGTATGCCGTAGGCCAGTTCACCTGGGGCATGCTTGCCGACCGCTTCGGCCCGCGCGTGGTGGTGCTGGGTGGGCTGCTGATTTCCGCAGTGGCGGCGGTGGTGATGGGCAGTTACGCCACCTTCCCGATCTTTGCTACCTGCATGCTGGTGCAGGGCCTGGCACAGTCCACCGGCTGGGCCGGCTTGTGCAAGAACATCGGCAGCTTCTTCCCGGCCGCGCAGCGCGGGCGGGTATTGGGGTTGTGGAGTTCCTGCTATGCCTTCGGCGGCCTGGTGGCTTCGCCGTTCGCCGGTTGGTGGGCCTATACCCTGGTCGGCAGCTGGCATGCGGCATTCTTCTCCAGCGCCGCCGTGGTGGCGCTGGTTGCCGTGCTGTTCTTCCTGCTGCAACGCAACAAGCCTGAAGACGTCGGCCTGCCGGCGGTGGAGCCCGAGCCGCAGAGCATGGCCCCGGCCGGCAACCTGTGCAGTGTGTGGGCGCCGCTGAAGGAAATTTTGCGCAACCGCACGGTGCTGACCCTGGGCCTGGCGTACTTCCTGTTGAAGCCTGCGCGCTACGCCATCCTGCTGTGGGGGCCGGTGATCGTCTTCGAGCAGATGCCCGAGGTGGGCAAGGTCGGTGCAGCCATTATCCCGACCGCCTTCGAACTGGCCGGGCTGCTCGGCCCGATCATCATCGGCCTGGCCTCCGACAAGCTGTTCGGCGCCCGGCGCATGCCGGCGTGTGTCATCAGCCTGGTGCTGCTGACCGTGACCCTGGCGGGCTTCATGGCGGCCATGCACACAGGCAACGTGATGCTGGTGGTGGCCTTGCTGTTCGTGATGGGCCTGACCTTGTACGGCCCGGACTCGATGATCAGCGGCGCTGCGGCCATTGACTTCGGCACCGCCAAGGCCGGCGCTACCGCGGCGGGCTTCGTCAATGGCTGCGGCTCGGTGGGGGCAGTACTGGGCGGGCTTCTGCCGGGGTACTTCGATGGCGTCACAGTGTTCATCGTGTTCGCTGGCTGCGCGCTGTTCTCGGCGCTGGTACTGCTGCCGCACTGGAACAGCCGCCCGGCCAGCACCGCGCAAAGTGCCGATGTTGCACCGAATACCAGCATGGCAATCAAGCCACTGCGTACCTGAAAGGAAAGCGCGAATGAGACCCTTCTGGCTGCAACAGGCCCTGGATTCGGCGCAGGAGGCGGTGTGCCCGCCGCTGCAAGGTGATAGCCGTTGCGATGTGTGCATCGTCGGCGGCGGCTATACCGGCCTGTGGACGGCACTGATGCTCAAGGAAGCAGTGCCGGCGCTGGATGTGGTGCTGATTGAAGCCGATATCTGCGGCGCCGGCGCCAGTGGCCGAAACGGCGGCTGCGCGTTGTCCTGGTCGGCCAAGTACTTCACCCTCGAGCGGCTGTTCGGGGTGGCCGAGGCGGTACGCCTGGTGCGCGAGTCGGAGCGCAGCATTGGTGACATCGGTGCATTCTGCGCGGCCAACGGTATCGACTGTGACTACCGCCTGGACGGCACGCTGTACACCGCGACCAACGCGGCTCAGGTTGGCGCAACCGACGGGGTGATTGCTGCGCTGGAGCACAAGGGTATCAATTCGTTCCGCCGCCTGCCGCTGGAGCAAGTGCAGCGCCTGGCCGGTTCGGCGCGGCACCTGGAGGGCTGGTTCTCGCCCGCCGCGGCCACGGTGCAGCCTGGCAAGCTGGTGCGCGGCCTGCGCCGGGTGGCGTTGCAGCGCGGCGTGCGCATCCATGAAGGCACGGCCATGACCGGCCTGGAGCACGGCGCCCCGGTGCAGGTGCGCACGGCCCACGGCACAGTGCGCGCTGACCGCGTGGTGTTGGGCCTGAATGCCTGGATGGCGCGGGCGTTCCCGCAGTTCGAGCGCAGCGTGGCAATTGTTTCCAGCGACATGGTGATTACCGAGCCGTGCCCCGACCTGCTGCGCGAGATCGGCCTGGACAGCGGCATCAGCGTGCTCGACTCGCGCATTTTCGTGCATTACTACCACAACACCTCCGACGGCCGGCTGATGCTCGGCAAGGGTGGCAATACTTTTGCCTATGGTGGGCGCATGCTGCCAGTGTTCGACCAGCCGTCGCCCTACCGGCCGCTGCTGCGCGAAAGCCTGGGCGGGTTCTTCCCGGCACTGGCCGATGTGCCGCTGGCCGCCAGCTGGAACGGGCCGTCGGACCGCTCGGTCACCGGTTTGCCGTTCTTCGGCCGGTTGAACGGGCAGGGCAATGTGTTTTACGGCTTTGGCTACTCCGGCAGTGGCGTCGGGCCGTGCCACATGGGTGGGCAGATTCTTTCGTCGCTTGCGTTGGGGCTGGACAACCCATGGACCCGCTCACCGTTGGTCAAGGGGCCAATGGGGCTGTTTCCGCCCGAGCCCATCCGCTACCTGGGTTCGCTGCTGGTGCGCAATGCCATCCGCCGCAAGGAGCGCGCCGAGGACCACGGTTTGCGGCCGCGCCGGCTGGATGTGCGCCTGGCGCGGTTTGCCGCGGCGGCAGGCAAAGCCGATAAAGGCTGATGAGATTTCTTGTCGATCCCGTGCCTGAGGGCGTATAAACTGCACCCACTTTTGGCCGGTCGCTTCCTGAACCGGCCGTTGAAACAAGAGAGTCGACATGGGCGCACAGTGGAAAGCCAAGCATAGAGAAACAGCAGCCAATGCCAAAGGCAAGGTCATGGGCAAGCTGTCCAAGGAAATCCAGATCGCTGCCAAGTCGGGCGCCGATCCCGACATGAACCCGCGTCTGCGCCTGGCCATCGTGCAAGCCAAGAAGGCCTCGATGACCCGCGAGACGCTGGAACGGGCGATTCGCAAGGGCGCCGGC
This sequence comes from Pseudomonas sp. NPDC089547, assembly GCF_050280665.1. Lineage (NCBI taxonomy): Bacteria > Pseudomonadati > Pseudomonadota > Gammaproteobacteria > Pseudomonadales > Pseudomonadaceae > Pseudomonas > Pseudomonas sp. NPDC089547. The sequence continues at coordinate 29,656 of NZ_JBNNVS010000008.1, forward strand.
CTGGACGGTGACTCCGTGCAGTACCACGCGGTCAGCTACGAAGGCTTCGCCCCGCACCAGGTACCGCTGATCGTCGAGTGCCTGACCGACAACGTCAACCGCACCGTTGCGCAAATCCGCGTACTGTTCCGCAAGGGCCAGCTGGGTGCGAGCGGTTCGGTGGCCTGGGACTTCAACCATGTCGGCCTGATCGAAGCCACTCCGGAAGGCGACGCCGACCCGGAAATGGCGGCTATCGAAGCCGGCGCACAGGACTTCGAGGAAGGTGAAGAAGAGGGTTCGACCCTGTTCATTACCGACACCACCGACCTGGACGCCGTGCAGAAGGCCCTGCCGGACCATGGCTTTACCGTGACCTCGGCAAAGATCGGCTACACCCCGAAAAACCCGGTGAGCGCGGCCAGCCTGAGCGCTGAAGCACTGGCTGAGGTTGAAGCGTTCCTCGAAGCGATCGACGAGAACGATGACGTGCAGAACGTGTACGTTGGTCTGACCGCCTAAAAAGCCGGGGCCGCGTTGCGGCCCATTCGCCGGCAAGCCAGCTCCCACAGGTACAGTGCAAGTCTTGAGACCTGTGGGAACCCTGTGGGAGCTGGCTTGCCGGCGATTGGCCATTTGCATCAGCTCAGGGGAGCCTGCATGAACCCCACCTTCGCCTCCCTCAGCCTCGCCCACCTGCGCACCCTCGACCACCTGCTCCAGCTGAAAAACCTCAGCCACGCCGCCGAGCGCCTGGGCGTCAGCCAGTCGGCCCTGAGCCGTCAGCTGGCCCACCTGCGCGATGCCTTCGATGACCCGCTGCTGGTGCGCCAGGGCCGTGGCTACGTACTGAGCGAACACGCCGAAGCCCTGGTCGAACCGCTGCGCCAGGTCCTTGAAGAACTGCACGCCTTGCGCCAGCCCGCCGTCTTCGACCCGGCACGCTGCGAGCGGCGCTTCTGCCTGGCCGCTTCGGACTATGTGGCTGAGCACATGCTGCCGCTGCTGGTGGCTGCACTGGAACGTGAAGCACCGGGTGTATCGCTTGAGTACCGTACCTGGCAGGCCGGCCAGTACGCCTTGCTGGCCAGCGGCGAAATCGACCTGGCCACCACCCTGTTCGACGAGTCGCCGCCCAACCTGCACGGGCGCCTGCTGGGCGAGGACCGCGCCGTTTGCCTGATGCGCCTCGACCACCCGCTTGCAGCCCATGCCGCGCTCAGCCAGGCCGATTACCTGGCGCACAAGCATGTGCGTATATCCGGCGGGGGAGACAAGGACAGCTTCATCGACCGCCACCTGCGCGCCCAGGGCCTGCAGCGCCGTGTGAGCCTGGAGGTGCCGTTTTTTTCCGCCACCGTAAAGGTCATTGCCAACAGCCAGGCCGTGGCCACTGTGCCCGAGCACATCGCCCGGCAACTGTGCCGCCTGCATGACCTGGCCTGGCGACCTCTGGCCTTCATCGACCACAGCCAGCGCTACTGGGTGGTGTGGCACCAGCGCCTGCAGGCTTCTGCCGAGCACCGCTGGTTGCGTAACCGGGTGTTCGAGCTTTGGCGACAGTCACAGTTCGGCGTGCAGGGTGGGCATGCGGGTTTGCCATAGCAGGTATGCGCGAAGCGGGGTTATTCGGTTTGGCATAGCTGCCTAGACTGGGGGCATTGTGTTGTCTGTAATGGCCCTTTCGCGGGTAACTCACAGGGTCTGCAAACTGTGGAGTACCTGTGGGAGCGGGTTCACCCGCGAAAGGGCCGGCGCAGGCAGTGAATGAACCACAGGAGCCGCCAAGTGACCCCCGAACAATTCCGCCAGTATGGCCACCAACTGATCGACCTGATTGCCGACTACCGCCAAACTGTTGGCGAGCGCCCGGTCATGGCCCAAGTCGAGCCCGGCTACCTCAAGGCCGCGTTACCCGCAACGGCGCCCCAGCAAGGCGAACCCTTCGAAGCCATCCTCGACGACGTCAACCAGCTGGTCATGCCCGGGCTGTCCCATTGGCAGCACCCGGACTTCTACGGCTATTTCCCTTCCAACGGCACGCTGTCCTCGGTACTCGGTGACTTCCTCAGCACCGGCCTGGGCGTGCTGGGCCTGTCGTGGCAATCCAGCCCGGCGCTGAGCGAGCTGGAAGAAACCACCCTCGACTGGCTGCGTCAGTTGCTCGGCCTGTCTGGTCAATGGAGCGGGGTCATCCAGGACACCGCTTCGACCAGCACCCTGGTGGCGCTGATCAGCGCCCGTGAACGCGCCACTGACTACGCATTGGTACGCGGCGGCCTGCAGGCCGAAGCCAAGCCTTTGATCGTGTATGTCAGCGCCCACGCCCACAGTTCGGTGGACAAGGCGGCGTTGCTGGCGGGTTTTGGTCGCGACAACATCCGCCTGATCCCCACTGACGAACACTACGGCCTGCGCCCGCAAGCATTGCAGGCGGCGATCGAACAGGACCTGGCTGCCGGCAACCAGCCCTGCGCTGTGGTTGCCACCACGGGTACCACCACCACCACGGCCCTCGACCCGCTGCGCCCGATTGGCGAAATCGCCCAGGCTCATGGGCTGTGGCTACATGTGGACTCGGCCATGGCCGGTTCCGCGATGATCCTGCCCGAGTGCCGCTGGATGTGGGACGGCATCGAGCTGGCCGACTCGGTAGTAGTCAACGCGCACAAGTGGCTGGGTGTAGCCTTCGATTGCTCCATCTACTACGTACGTGACCCGCAGCATCTGATCCGGGTAATGAGCACCAACCCCAGCTACCTGCAATCGGCAGTTGATGGTGAGGTGAAGAACCTGCGTGACTGGGGTATTCCACTCGGCCGGCGGTTCCGTGCGCTGAAGCTGTGGTTCATGCTGCGCAGCGAGGGCGTTGAGGCGTTGCAGGAGCGCTTGCGGCGCGACCTGGCCAACGCCCAGTGGCTGGCGGGGCAGGTTGGGGCTGCTGCCGGGTGGGAGGTGTTGGCGCCGGTGCAGTTGCAGACCTTGTGCATTCGCCATCGGCCGGCGGGGCTGGATGGCGAGGCGCTGGATGCGCACACCAAAGCCTGGGCGCAGCGGCTGAATGCGTCTGGAGATGCGTATGTGACGCCAGCGACGCTGGATGGGCAGTGGATGGTGCGGGTTTCGATCGGAGCGCTGCCTACTGAGCGCGAGCATGTCGAGAAACTCTGGGAGAAGCTGCAAGACGTGGTCAAAGGCTGAGAGCGGGTAGTCAGCCTTCTGCAAACACTGCCCGCAGGTGTGCCCTGTAGCTGTCGAACGCGGCAATTGCCCCTGCCACTACCTCTGCCTCTTCCTGCTCATCCAGCACCACGCTATCGAGCGTGGCAACAAACTCGCGCCACTGCAGCGCCCGGCCACTCGGTGGCGGCGCCAGGTGGCGGGCGCCCAGGTCGCCATCCAGCCCCAGGCGCTGGGTGTGCTTGAACAGAAACGCTGCGCCCAGGTTCGACCCTTCACTGCAATACAACCAGCCTAGCGCCTGGGTCGGGCTGGCGCACACCGGGTGAGGGCGCGGTGGCAGTGGCAGGCCCAAGTCTCGCAAATCGGCCTCGACCGCCGCAAAGCGCGACAGCTCGACCAGCCCGGGCAGGCGCCGGTTGAGCTGTTCGTCCTGATACAACGCCAACAGGCTGCCGTGAAACCGGTATTGCACCTGCAGGAAGCGGCCATAACGCTCACGGTCCTGGAACGGGCGTGCGGCCATCACCAGTTGATCGACGCTGTCATGGTCCCGGCTGCTGGCCGCCTTCAAACGTTTGCAGCGGCCTTGCTCCATGAAAGTGACGGGGGCAGCGGTCATCGGCGTATCCTTGGCAAGTGGTCAGTAAGCGCATGATGCTTGCCATCGCTGGGGGGCGGCAAGCACCGCACTTGCAGGTTAGCCCAGGGCCGCCGCCTGCTGCAGGTTAAGCGAGCGGGTTTCCGGTGCCAGCGCCCAGGACAGCAGCAGGCCGAAGAAGGTGATGGCAGCCGCCACGTACATGGTCTGTGCAATGCCCAGCACATCCAGTGACATCGGCACCAGGTAAGTCCCTACCGCAGCCCCGATGCGCGAGATGGAGGTGCCCATGCCCACAGCGAAGGCGCGAATCTCGGTGGGGAAGATTTCGTTCGGGTACACCAGCGTAAGCACCTGGGCACCGCCAATGAACAATGCATACAAGGCAAAGAACAGCAGAATCCAGATGCCCGCGCTGCTGTGCAGCGCGCCCAGGCACAACAAGGCCACGCCCGACACCAGGAAGCTGTAGAGCAGCAGGTTGCGCCGGCCGATGACGTTGATCAGCCGGGTGGCGAGCATGCAACCGACCACGAAGAACAACGTGATCAGTACCGAGCCGATCGAGGCGCTGTCGCCTTTCACGTTCAGCGCCGCCAGCACCTTGGGTGCAAACGCGTACACCGAGAACAGCGGGATGATGCAGCAGGTCCAGAACACGATGACAAACAGCATGCGCTTGCCATAACCGGCATACAGCAGGCTCCAGATGTTCACCTTGTGCTGGGTGCTTTGCTCGGGCAGGTTGCGCAGGGAAAAATCGTTGCCGTACACCGCCTTGATCACCTGCTCCGCCTCTGCACTGCGGCCTTTGCTGAGCAGCCAGCGTGGTGATTCGGGTGTACCGATACGTACCACGAAAAGGGCAAGGCCGATGCTGGCGGAGCTGGCCAGTACCAGGCGCCAGGCGTCCTCGGCGCCACTGCGCAGCAGCAGTTCGCCGACAATGTAAGCCGTTGCGGCACCGGCAAACCACAGGATGGTGAGCATGGCCAGGCGGGGGCCGCGGTACTTCTTGGGCATGAACTCGACCAGCAGCGAGGTGGCTACCGGGTACTCGATGCCGACGGCAATGCCGATCACCAGCCGCAGCAGGAAGATGGCCAGCGCCGAGTCGACCCAGAACTGCCCAAGCGATGCAACGATGAACAGGGTGGGCCCGACAAAGAACAGGCGCTTGCGTCCAAGCCGGTCGGTCAGCCAGCCGCCGAGAAAGCCGCCGAAGAAAATGCCGATCAACGCCGAGGCGGCGATCAGGCCTTCCCAGTAACTGTTCAACGACAATGCCGTGCTGATGTGCGCCAGGGCGACGCCGATGATGCTCAGCACATAGCCATCGACGAACGAGCCGCCGCCAGAGCGCAAGGTGAGCAGTTTGTGAAACCTGTTTAGCGGTACATCTTCAACTGAAATTGCAGGATTTGTCATTCTTGTCTCCCGATATGGGTTTTCGAGTAGGAAGGGGGCAGCGCGGCAGCCAAAGCGGAGCCGTGAAGCCATCTCGAAAATTCAGTGATCGATGGCTATATGATTGTTTTTATTGTGGGTACCGGTAACGGTGTGTTCAGCAACCTTCCGCTTGCGCTCCTTGTTTCTCAGATTTCATAACGCACTTCTTTGGAAGGTGGGTGGCCGAAGAACGCACTGTAGGACCTGCTGAAATGAGTACACGACACAAAGCCGCAGGCAATGGACACATCGAAGATCGATGCGTTGGAGTTCTGGATCAGGCGCCGCGCTTCGGTAATGCGCAGCTGGAAGTAGTACTTCTGCGGGGTGGTCTCCAGTTGGTCCTTGAACAGCCGCTGCACCTGGCGCACCGACAGGCCGACGGCCTGGCACAGTTGCGCGGGTGACAGCGGCTCCTCCAGGTTGGCCTCCATCAGCGTGATGATTTCGCGCAGGGGCCGGCTGACCTTCGGTTGCAGCGGCTTCTGAATGCTGCGAAACCTGCTTTGATCATGGTCCAGCGTGTCGAGCACCGCATCGGCCAGCGCCTGGTTGCAACCGATGTTCAGCCACTGCAGCATCATTTCGAAGGCGCCGGCCGGCGACGCGGCGGTCAGCCGGTCGCGGTCGAGCACCAGCGCATCGTGGGTGACCATGGCGTGTGGCACGCGTTCGGCCAGGGCAATCCGCTGTTCCGGGTGGATCGCGCAGCGGTAGCCATCGAGCAGGCCAGCACTGCCCAGGTACCAGGCGCCGTTCCACAAACCGCCAAGCACCACGGGGAACCTGGCCAGCCGTTTCAGTAGCGCGGTCAGCCAGCCGGGTACCGTACGGGCGGCACGCAGGCCGCCGCAGACCACCATGATGTCGAGGTCGCACAAGCGCACATCGGTCAGCGGCGTGTCTGGCCGTATGGGTATGGCCAGGTCGCTCATGACTTCGTTGTGGTTGTGGCTGAAGGTGTGCACGCGGATCGAGCCGGGGGCGATCAGGTTGGCAGTAACCAACACATCTAGGGCCTGGGTGAAACTGGGCAGGGAAAAGTTTTCCAGTAGCAGAAAACCAACCCGCGAGGGCGCGGGCCGCGCTACCGAGTGTGCCATGAAGCCCAGGTTGCGCTCTTTGAATGTGTGGCTGAATGCTCTTGTCGTTATTGTCATGGGTCACCCAGGCGCTGGCGTACAGGTCGGGGCTAATGTAAGAGCGTGCCGGATATAAAGTCCAACGACATTTACACAGTTAGAACAATAACCTCATGTTATTGCAGGGGGGCGATGTTTCGCATAACCCAAGGTAATGCGTAAAGTAATTTAAGTGCGGATGTGTTTTTTCGGCTGCTGTGTACGATTGAATTGTCCAGTACGCGGAATGAGGAGCGCACATCAGGATGTCGCAGCGGCAAGTTGACCCCGATACCGTGTTACTTCGCATGCCTTCGTTGCGTGCTGTTAAAGCATTTGTTGCCGCTGCCAAGTACCAGAGTTTTACCCGGGCTGCAGAAGCGCTGTGCGTGTCGCAGGCAGCCATCAGCCGCCAGGTGCGCGAACTGGAAACCTACCTGAGTGCGCGGTTGTTCGAACGCGTGGGCCGTACGGTTGAGCTCACGCCTGCCGGTTCGGTGTTTTTCGAGGCGTCGCAGTTGTCGTTCGTGAACATTGCCCAGGCGGCGGAGCGCATTCGGCGTACCCCCCAGGAAAAACAGGTGCTGACCATTTGTTGCTCCCCGGCGTTTTCCGCCTTCTGGTTGTCGCAGCACATCAATGCGTTTCGTGCCGACAACCCGGATATCGAACTTAGCCTGATCACTACGCAGAACTTCCAGACGCGCGAGCCGGGTGTTGAGCCGGATGTGATCATCTCCAAGTTCGCCAATATGGGCGAAGGCTACACGCTGTACCCATTGTGCCATGACGTGATTTACCCGGTGTGCACGCCTGAATACCTGCGCCAGCACCCTGGGATCGACACCCTGGAGGGCCTGCGCAACAGCGCATTGCTGGAGTTGAGCCCCTATGGCCGGGCGGGCGTGGCCGAGCATGTGGACTGGCGCGTATGGCTGGCATTCCACAACGTGGATATCGATGGGCGTGGGGCCGAAAGCCCGCCGCTGTTCCACGCCAACGACTACAGCCTGATCATCAACATGGTACTGGCCAACCAGGGCATTGCACTGGGCTGGAACCAGTTGGTAGCCGGCCTGGTCGAGCAGGGCCGGCTGATCAGGCCGGTGGGTGAGCAAATGACGTTGCGCAACAGCCTGCATTACCTGGCCTGTCGGGAAAAAGACAATCACGACACCTGCGTGCGGGTGAGGGACTGGATACTTTCAGAGTTTGCCCGGTAGGTACGTTGAAATAGCCAGACTGATGCATGACGTTGAGTAATGGGTTTGGCGTTGAAAATGTCGTTTGTAGTGGTCGCCAGGCGTGGCTTAGTGTGCTGTGAAGTTGCAGGATTTTAGTTAAAACAACAAGGGTTTGGTCATTGCCGCCCATTGTCATGAACTGCGAGTGGCTGGAGGATAATAATGAATAGCAATGAAACCGTCATCGGTCTGATCAATCAACGCAAGCCGCGCCATGTATTGCCCCGTGAACTGTATCTGGACGCTGACGTATATCGCCACGACCTTGAACAGATCTGGCACAAGGACTGGGTGTTTGCCGGCCATACATTCGAGATCCCCAAGGCAGGCCAGTATTTCACCCTGCAGATTGGCGACTACCCGGTAGCGGTGGTGCGTGGCAAGGATGGCGAAGTGCGCGCCTTCCACAATGCCTGCCGCCACCGCGGTGCCAAAGTGTGCGAGCACGCCAACGGTAAAGTGGCCAAGCTGGTGTGCCCGTACCACAAGTGGACATTCGAGCTGGACGGCAACCTGATCTATGCCGGCAACATGGGCGCGGACTTCGACAAGACCCAATACAACCTCAAGCCGGTGCATGTGGAAATCGTCCACAGCTACATCTACGTGTGTGTGGCGCAACAGGCACCGGACTTCAACAGCTTCCGTGCCTCGGTAAGCCCCTTCATTGCCCCCCATGGGCTGGAAAACTGCAAGGTCGCCTTCGAGTCCAACCTGATCGAGAAGGGCAACTGGAAGCTGGTGTTCGAAAACAACCGCGAATGCTACCACTGCGACGGTACCCATCCGGAGCTGCTCAACTCGTTCGTCGAGAACCTGTCGGTGGCCGGCGTGGGCGGTGATGACGACCCTGAACTGGTTGCCCACTGGACCCGTTGCGAGGCGGCCGGCATGCCCAGCCGCCTGGTCATGGACCCGCTGGGGCGCTTCCGCATGACCCGCATTCCGCTTTCCGCGGGTGCCGTCAGCTACACCATGGATGGCAAGCCCGCCGTGAACGGGCGGCTGGACAAGAGTGGCGAGGCAGATATCGGCGCGCTGTTGTATTTCAACTATCCGTCTACCTGGAACCACTTCCTGGGCGACCATGCGCTCAGCTTCCGCGTGCTGCCGATCGGGCCGGGAGAAACGCTGGTAACGACCAAGTGGCTGGTGCCGGAGTCGGCGGTGGAAGGGGTTGACTACGATCTGGATCGGCTGACCAAGGTATGGCTGGCGACCAACGACCAGGACCGCCGCCTGGTGGAAGGTACGCATGCGGGTGTGTCGTCGCCGGCCTATGAACCCGGGCCGTTCTCGGAAAATGCTGAAAACGGCGTGTGCCAGTTCGATGACTGGTACTGCGCGACCATGCTGGAGCGCTTGAGTGGGCGCGTGCTGTTGAAATCGGTGGTTTGACCCACTGGGCAACATGGATATCGCTGCGGATGGCACCGGCTTTGCCGGTGTTCGCGGCTAAAGCCGCTCCCACAGGTACCGCGTTAACTCAAAGCTTGCGCAATCCCTGTGGGAGCGGGCATGCCCGCGAAACAGGCGACGCGGTGGATGGCACCGGCTTTGCCGGTGTTCGCGGCGGTTCGACGCCTCGACGCGCCCGCTCCCACAGAGATTGCGCAGGGCTCAGGCTTATGCAGTCCTGTGGGAGCGGCTTTAGCCGCGAAAGGGCCGGTACAGGCAATACAGTAACCACGGACTGATTTACCATGGCAGGCGCTTTCACGTTACCAAGGAATCAGCCATGAGTACCCCCCAGTTCCGCACCCCCACCGCCGCAGACGCCGAGCGCTGCTACGCCATTGAAATCGGCGCCTATGAAGGCGACGAGGCGGCCACCCTGGAGAAGATCCGCACCCGTATCGCACAGTATCCGCAGGGCTTCCTGATCCTGGAAAGCGCAGGCGAGATTGTCGGTTTCATCAACAGCGGCTGCGCCCACGAAGTTGTCATGTCGGATGAAGACTTCAAGGAACTGGTCGGCCATGACCCGGCAGCCTTGAACGTGGTGATCATGTCGGTAGTGGTAGACCCGGTACACCAGGGGAAAGGGTACGCCAAGCTGTTGATGGATGAATTCATCAACCGCATGAAGGCGTCGGGCAAGCAGACCATTCACCTGATGTGCAAGGACCAGCATGTAGCGCTGTACGAGAAGCTGGGGTACCAGTATGTGAAGCCGTCGCCGTCGGACCACGGCGGCATGGCGTGGCATGAGATGCTCATGGTTTTGTAACCGCATCTACGCTTCAGGTGTAGCGGCCAAACAGGCCGTGGATCACTTCCCACAGGGGCCTGCTGAGTGATCTTGATTCATTACCGACAAAAGGACCTGAACCTTGGCCAACCCGGCAGCCGCCCATACCTCTCGCCAAGCCACTTGCATCGCCTTGCTGGTCGCCATCACCTTTTTCATGGAAAACCTCGACGCTACCGTCATCGCCACGGCACTGCCGCAAATGGCCAGCGACTTCGGCGAAAACGCTGTAAGCCTGAACATTGGTATCAGTGCCTACTTGCTGGCGGTAGCCGTGTTCATCCCGTTGAGCGGCTGGCTGGCCGACCGTTTCGGCCCGCGGCAGGTGTTTGCCGGGGCCATCGGCCTGTTTACTGTCGCTTCGTTGCTGTGCGGCATGGCGCCGAATCTGGAATCCTTCGTTGCCGCCCGGGTACTGCAAGGCATTGGCGGTGCCCTGATGGTTCCGGTGGGCCGGCTGGTGGTGCTGCGAACAACCGAGAAGAAAGACCTGGTGAAAATGCTCGCGGTGATCACCTGGCCCGGCCTGGTGGCGCCGGTACTGGGCCCGCCGCTGGGTGGCCTGATTGTCACCCACTGGTCGTGGCCGTGGATTTTCTACCTGAACATCCCACTTGGGTTGCTGGCCATTGCGGCGGCCTGGTGGTTGATTCCCAATGCGCGCTCAGCTGAGACGCGGCGCTTCGACACGCTGGGTTTCGTGTTCCTGGCATCGGCTTGCGCAGCGTGGCTGGTTGGCCTGGAAATGCTCGGTTCGCTGGCCGGTGGCAGCCTGGGTGCCGGGCTTGCGCTGGTGTCGCTGGGCGGGTTGCTGACCTGGCTGGCGATGCGTCACTGTCAGCGCCATCCTGCCGCGCTGTTGCCACTGGATACCCTGGCTATCCCTACGTTCAGGGTCAGCATCGTGGGCGGTACCTTGTTTCGTTTGTCGATCAGTGCCTTGCCGTTCCTGATCCCGTTGCTGCTGCAGATCGGCTTTGGCCTGTCGCCAGTGGATGCGGGGCTGCTGGTACTGGCGATCTTTGCTGGCAACCTGGCAATGAAGCCGTTCACCACCGGCTTGCTGCGGCGCTATGGCTTTCGCCGCGTGTTGCTGGTCAATGGCCTGATTGGCGTTGGCTGCATCCTGGCTTGCCTGGGCTTGCAGCAGGGCATGCCGTGGTACTGGATGGCGTTGGTGTTGTTCGTGGGCGGGCTTTCGCGTTCGATGCAGTTCACCACCTACAACGCTGTCGGCTTCGCTGATGTGCCCAAGGCGCAGATGGGCGAGGCTTCGACGCTGTTCAGCATGTGCTTCCAGTTGGCGATGGCATTGGGGGTGGCGGTGGTGGCGCTGTTGCTACGCGTGGCGATGATGGTGCGCGGTGCTGAAAGCGAACTGACAGTCAGCGACTTCCACTGGGCGTTGATTGGCGTTGCGTTGATTGCCTGTGTGGCATTGGCGGATGCCATGCGTTTGCCGAGCAACGCCGGTGAGCAAGTCTTGCGCACCTGACGGCAGAGGCGCGCGCCTACAACGCATCACGTAGCTGGATCACGCCATCAAGCGCCAGCGCCTGTGCCGAGTAGCACAGGCCGATGCGTCGGCGCAGGTCCAGTTGTGGCATGGGTTCCATGTGCACGCCACGGTGCTCGGCAGCCAGCGACTCTGGCACGATCGCGGCGCCCAGGCCTGCGGCAACCAGCTCCAGGGCCAGGGCGAAGGTCTGTGCTTCTGCTACCAGCGTGCCGCTGTAGAAAGGTTGCAAGCGCTGATGGCTGGGCTGCGCCGGGCAGGTGATCCACTGGGCCTCGGTGTTTACCTGCGGCGCAGTCGCCAGCACGAACCGGTCGTTGTGCAGCGGCAGGAACAGCTCATCTTCACAACGCAACTCCTCGCTGGCTAGCCGCACCGCACCCATGCAACCGGTTACCAGTTGCAGACGCACCGCAGGCTGGATGGCCGCCGCGGCCAGCACCACCTTGCCCAGCACTGCCGCACTCACATCCTGCTCGACACCCATCTGCAACGGCGTGCGTTCACGGTCGCCCTTGAAGCGGCCAAGCAAGCGGTTGGCATCGGCGACCATGCGCTGTGCTTCGGGGTACAACGCACGTGCGTCCTCGGTCACCTCCACGCCGCGGGTCTGGCGCACGAACAGCGTGGTGCCCAGGGTTTGTTCCAACGCCCTGATGCTGCCGGAAAGCGCCGGTTGGCTAAGGTGTATCGAGCGTGCGGCGGCGGTGATGTTGCGCGCTTCGAACACGGCGATGAAGGCGCGAAGCTGGCGGTAATCCATGGGGTACCCATAAGTGATGCTGATGGCTGCGAAAGGAATTTCCCGTTTTTCGCAAGAAATTCTGGCTTCTATACTCGCTCTATTTCTAACCCATAGGCAAATTGGATAACAGGACGGTGACCATGACCCACTCTCATAAACCCTTGGTAGTCATTACCGGTGCCAGCTCTGGCATTGGCCTGGCCACCGCCAAACTGCTGTCCAGCCGCGGCCACGCGCTGTTGCTGTTGTCCCGTCGTTTGGCGCCGATGCAGCAACTGCAATTGCCAGACACGCTGGCGCTGGCGGTCGATGTAACCGACCGCGCTGCCGTGCTGGGCGCCGTGGCCGAGGCCGAAGCGCGTTTTGGCCCGGTAGATGCGATCATCAACAATGCGGGCGTGATGCTGCTGGGCAACATCACCACCCAGGATCCGCAACAGTGGGACCGCATGCTCGACGTCAACGTACGCGGGCTGCTCAACGGTATCCATGCGGTGGCCAGCGGCATGGTCCAGCGCAAGCAAGGCACCATCATCAACGTCAGCTCCGTGGCCGGGCGCAAGGCTTTTCCCAACCATGTCGCCTACGTCGGCACCAAGTTCGCAGTCACTGGCCTGTCGGAAAACCTGCGCGAAGAGTTGGCACCCAGCAACGTACGGGTGATTACCATCGAGCCGGGCGCGGTGGACACCGAACTGCTCAGCCATACCACCGATGACGCCATCAAGGACGGCTACAACGACTGGAAGCAGGAAATGGGCGGGGTACTCACGGCCGAGACCATTGCCGAGACCATCGCCTTTGCCTATGGCCAGCCGCAATCGGTGTGCATTCGGGAAATCGTGGTGTGTGCTACCCGCCAGCAGGCGTGACTGGGGCCGCAAAGCGGCCCCAGTGGCAGTCTATTTGCCGCTGACTAGCTGAAGCGCCAGTTGGTTGTGGCGTTCCAGCACGCGTGGCAGGTCGACGGTGGCCAGCTGGCCGTCCTTCACCACCACGCGGCCGTTGATCACGCTGGTATGCACTTGGGTAGGGGTGCAGAACACCAGTGCCGCCAGCGGGTCGTGATGGCCGCCGGCATAGGCCACGTGGCCCAGGTCGAAGGCGACGAAGTCGGCAACCATGCCGGGGGCAAGGGCGCCGATGTCATTGCGGTTTAGCACCTTGGCGCCGCCCAGGGTGGCGATTTCCAGTGCTTCGCGTGCGGTCATCGCGTCGGGGCCGAAGCCAACCCGCTGCAGCAGCAGGGCCTGGCGCACTTCACCGATCATGCTGGCGCCATCGTTGGACGCCGAGCCATCGACCCCCAGGCCCACGGGCACACCGTGGTCGCGCATCTTGCGCACCGGGGCGATGCCCGAGGCCAGGCGCATGTTCGAACACGGGCAGTGGGCGACACCGGTGCCGGTACGGGCGAACAGCTCGATGCCGTGCTGGTCCAGCTGCACACAATGTGCGTGCCACACATCGTGGCCGACCCAGCCGAGGTCTTCGGCGTATTCGGCGGGGGTCATGCCGAACTTTTCGCGGCTGTAGGCGATGTCGTTGACGTTCTCGGCCAGGTGGGTGTGCAACGACACCCCGTACTGGCGCGCCAGCACCGCCGCTTCGCGCATCAGGTCACGGCTGACCGAAAACGGTGAGCACGGCGCCACCACGATACGGCGCATCGAGCCGTGGCTGGCATCGTGGTAGTCCTCGATCAGGCGCTGGGATTCCTTGAGGATGTCAGCCTCCTTTTCCACCACCGAATCAGGCGGCAGGCCGCCCTGGCTCTGGCCCACGCTCATGCTGCCGCGCGCGGCATGGAAGCGCATGCCGATCTCGGCGGCAGCGTGGATGCTGTCGTCGAGCTTGCAGCCGTTGGGGTAGATGTACAGGTGGTCGCTGGAGGTGGTGCAGCCGGACAGGATCAGTTCGGCCATGGCGGTCTGGGTCGACACCGCGATCATCTCGGGGGTCAGGCGTGCCCAGATCGGGTACAGGTTGGTCAGCCAGTTGAACAGCTCGCCGTCCTGGGCGGCCGGCACCACGCGGGTGAGGCTCTGGTACATGTGGTGGTGGGTGTTGACAAGGCCCGGGATGACCACTTTGCCGGCCATGTCGAGGATGACGTCGGCATGCTGTGGCAGGGTATCGCTGGGGCCGACCTGCTTGATCAGGTTGCCTTCGATGAACAGGCCACCATTCTTGATCTCGCGGCGCTCGCCGTCCATGGTGACCAACAGTGCGGCGTTCTTGACCAGTAACGTTTTTGCAGCATTTGTAGATGACATGGCTAAAGCCTGCGCAATACGCACCGGCGATTACCGATGTCATAGGCGCAGGGCATTGTAAGCAAGGTTTTTGTGGATTGTATACAGCCTCTGTCAGCCTGTGCCGGCCCTGTGGGAGCGGGTTTACCCGCGAAGAGGCCGGCACAGGCTTTACAAGCGGTGCGTCACTCAGCCATCTGCAACTCCGGCAACTTTACCCGGAACGCCCGGGTAAGCCCCATCAGCACCACCAGTCCCATGCCCATCCAGCACAGGCCGATGGTGAACGACAGGCTGGTCAGGCTGCTCCACAGCCACAGCGTGCTGAGAAAGCCCAGGCCTGGAATGGCGCCATACATCAGGACGTTGCGGCCGCCGCTCAGCTTCTGGTCGACCAGGTAGTGCTTGACCACCGCCAGGTTCACCGCCGAGAAGGCGAACAAGGCGCCAAAGCTGATCATGTTGGCGACGGTGTCCAGGGTGATTACCAGGGCGATCAGCGACAGCAGGCTGACCAGCAGGATGGCTGTGGCCGGCACGCGCTTTTTCGTCACCAGCTGGCCGAACACCCGCGGCAGCGCACCATCACGGCCCATGGCGAACAGCACGCGCGAAACGCTGGCCTGGGAGACCATGGCCGAGGCGAAACAGCCCGCCACGTAGGTGGCGGTGAAGCCGGTCACCAGCAGCTCGCCGCCTACCCGGCGCATCACATCCACAGAGGCCGAGTCCGGGTCGGCAAAGCTGCCCCAGTCAGGGAACACCATCTGCGCGCAATACGACACCACCAGGAACAGCAAGCCGCCAATCAGCGACACGGCCAGGATCGCCATCGGAATGCGATAGGTCGGGTTGCTGGTTTCTTCGGCCATGGTCGAAACCGCATCAAAACCCAGGAACGACAGGCACAGCACGGCCGCACCGGTCATGATCAGCGGCACGCTGAAGCCCTCGTGGTGGAAGGGGGACAGCAGCGACACCGGCTCCGCCTGGCCAGTGAGCTGGAGAACGGACAGGGCAACAAACACCACGATGAACACCAGTTGCATCACAACCAGGATCCAGTTGACCCGGGTGATCGACTCGATGCCAATCAGGTTGAGGAAGGTAACCAGGGCGATGGAGCCCGCCACCCATACCCAGGCGTGGATGGCCGGGAAGTATTCCGACATGTAGATGCCGATCAGCAGGTAGCTCAGTAGCGGCAGGAAGATGTAGTCGAGCAGTAGCGTCCAGCCGGCAATGAAGCCGATGTGGCTGCCGAACGCCTTGCGGGTGTAGGTGTAGACCGAGCCGGAATAAGGGTGGGCCTGGACCATGCGGCCGTAGCTGTAGGCGGTCAGCAGCATGGCGGCGAGGGTAAGCAGGTAAGCGGTGGGCAGGTGCCCTTTGGTCATCTGGGTGACCAGCCCGTAGGTGGTGAATACCGCCAGGGGGACCATGTAGGCCAGGCCGAACAGCACCAGGGCGGTCATCCCCATGGACTTGCGGAAGCGGCCGGTGCCGGGGCCGGGTTGCGAGGGGCCATGCAGGGCGGGGTTATGGGCTGTACTTGTTGTTGTATGCATTGCTAACTCCTGGAAAAGGATGCAGGGCACCGCAGTACGCGAGCAGGCTCGCTACCGATGGTGGGTGTGCAAGGAGGTCGAGCGCAGGGCTCGCAGCGCTGGGGCGGTTTGATGCTCCCACACCCTGTAGGTGCCCGGAATCACCCTTTGGGGTGAGCCGCCGTGGGTTGCCGCAATGGGGCCTTGGCCGCTCACCCCAAAGGGTGATTTCGGTGCAGGCAACGCCATGGGAGTATCTGGTCAACCACGCACCGCACAGGCGGCGGTGCCACTACTTGAAACGGCAGGCCCACAGTGACTAATCAATTGCTTTCAGAACAGTGGTTCGAGCACCTGGCCAAGGTCACCGAGGCGATCGGCCGGCCGGGCTTTGCCGCCAACCTGTTTGCCGCACTTGGCGTGATCCGCCCGATCCAGGCGACCACGGTGTACCTGTACCCGCATGACGGCATGCCTTGTGCGCTGTTCGAGCAGGACGACAAGGCGCCCTGGCAGCCCGAGGGCAATGTCAGCCGCTACCTGTCAGGCTTCTACCTGCTCGACCCGTTCTACGGGGCCTGTGTGGAGCAGGTCGAGTCCGGGTGCTATGGCCTGTTCGAAGTGGCACCCGACCACTTCGAGGTCAGCGAGTACTACCAGTCGTTCTACCGGCACTCGCACCTGGAGGATGAACTCAACTACATCCTCCAGGTGGCGCCGGGGCAGAGCCTGGCGGTGTCGCTGGCGTTCACCGACAAACTGGATGCGCAAACCCGCGAGCTGTTCGGGCGCATCACGCCTTGGGTACTGGCAGTGCTTAGCAAGCACTTCGCCGGGCTGGAC
The DNA here is from genome assembly GCF_050280665.1 of Pseudomonas sp. NPDC089547. Taxonomy (NCBI): domain Bacteria; kingdom Pseudomonadati; phylum Pseudomonadota; class Gammaproteobacteria; order Pseudomonadales; family Pseudomonadaceae; genus Pseudomonas; species Pseudomonas sp. NPDC089547. The sequence continues at coordinate 46,387 of NZ_JBNNVS010000008.1, forward strand.
AGCCGCACCGGGCGCTTCGAGAACGTCCTCGAACAACGTATCCATGCCGCGCTGAACAACTTCGGCAGCTCGCTGCTGACCGAGCGTGAATGCCGTATCGCCCAGTTGATCCTGCGCGGCCACTCGACCAAGTCCCTGGCCGAACGCCTGGGGGTGTCGGAAGACACCATCAAGTCGCACCGCAAGAACGTCTACGCCAAGCTCGACATTGGCACCCAGTCCGAGCTGTTTTCCCTGTTCATCGACGCGCTGGCCAATGCCCAGGGCGTGCTGGGCAAGGACCCGCTGGAAAGCTATATGGGCAAGCTGCGCTGAGCGCCGGCCGCCCTGCAACCCCCACCGCAAAGGAAAACCAACAATGAACGCGCCTTTCGCCCCGCAACGCCAGACCCGTGACTACCAGGCAGCCGATGCCGCGCACCACATCCACGCTTTCCTCGACCAGAAGGCCCTGAACGCCGAAGGGCCGCGGGTGATCGTTGGGGGTGAGCGCCTGCACCTGTGGGACAGCGAGGGCAAGCGCTACCTGGATGGCATGTCTGGCCTGTGGTGCACCCAGCTTGGCTACGGGCGCCGCGACCTGACTGCTGCCGCTGCCACGCAGATGGACCAGCTTGCCTACTACAACATGTTCTTCCACACCACCCACCCGGCGGTGATCGAGTTGTCCGAGCTGCTGTTCAGCCTGCTGCCCGGGCACTACAGCCACGCGATCTACACCAACTCCGGCTCTGAGGCCAACGAAGTGCTGATCCGCACCGTGCGCCGCTACTGGCAGGTGATGGGCCAGCCGAACAAGAAGGTGATGATTGGTCGCTGGAACGGTTACCACGGCTCGACCTTGGCAGCCACGGCGCTGGGCGGCATGAAGTTCATGCACGAAATGGGCGGGTTGATCCCGGATGTCGCGCACATCGATGAACCCTACTGGTATGCCGAGGGTGGCGAGCTGACCCCGGCCGAGTTCGGCCGCCGTTGCGCCTTGCAGCTGGAGGAAAAGATCCTGGAACTGGGTGCCGAGAACGTTGCCGGCTTCATCGCCGAACCGTTCCAGGGCGCCGGTGGCATGATCTTCCCACCGGAAAGCTACTGGCCGGAAATCCAGCGCATCTGCCGCCAGTACGATGTGCTGCTGTGCGCTGATGAGGTGATTGGTGGCTTTGGCCGCACCGGTGAGTGGTTTGCCCATGAGTACTTTGGTTTCGAGCCCGACACCCTGTCGATCGCCAAGGGCCTGACCAGCGGCTACGTGCCTATGGGCGGGCTGGTGCTGAGCAAGCGCATTGCCGAAGCCTTGGTGGAGCGGGGCGGGGTATTTGCCCACGGCCTGACCTATTCCGGCCACCCGGTGGCGGCGGCGGTGGCCATCGCCAACCTGAAGGCGCTGCGCGACGAGGGCATCGTGGCTCAGGTAAAGGACGACACCGGGCCGTACCTGCAGTGCATCCTGCGCGAGGTGTTTGCCGACCACCCGTTGATCGGCCAGGTGCAGGGCGCCGGGCTGGTGGCAGCGTTGCAGTTTGCCGAGCACAAGCCAACGCGCAAGCGTTATGCCAACGAGAACGACCTGGCCTGGCAGTGCCGCACTTTCGGCTTTGAAGAAGGGGTGATCATTCGCTCGACCCTGGGCCGGATGATCATGGCGCCGGCCCTGATTGCCAACCACAGCGAGCTGGATGAGTTGGTGGAGAAGACCCGCATTGCCGTAGACCGCACGGCCCGCCTGGTCGGCAAGCTCTAAACCGCTCTTATAGAACTGCGCATCACTTACTGATTTAGCAGAGTCCCTGTGGGAGCGGGCGTGCCCGCGAAGAATCCAACACGGTGTATGGCACCGGCTTCGCCGGTGTTCGCGGGCATGCCCGCTCCCACAGGGAATCGAGTGGTTTTCTACAGAAAAGACTGCTGCAAAGTCATAAGGAGTACAAATGTACACCCTCGAATTCTGGCAACAACGCGCCTCGGACCTGTACCTCCCGTCCCAGGCGCTGATCGACGGCAAACCCGTCAACGCACAGGGCGGTGCCACGTTCGCTGCCATCAACCCCGCCACCAACACCGTGCTGGCCCAGGTTGCCGCCTGCGGCCAGGCCGAGGTTGACCTTGCGGTGGCCAGCGCACGCCGGGCCTTCGAACAAGGCCCCTGGGCGCGCATGGCCCCTGGCGAGCGCAAGAAAGTGCTGCTGCGCCTCGCCGAACTGATCATGACCCATCGTGAAGAACTGGCCCTGCTGGACTCGCTGAACATGGGCAAGCCGGTCATGGACGCCTACAACATCGATGTGCCGGGTTCGGCCCATGTGTTCGCCTGGTACGGTGAGGCGCTGGACAAGCTCTACGATCAGGTGGCGCCCACTGCGCCCAACGCACTCGCCACCATCACCCGCGAAGCGCTCGGTGTGGTTGCTGCTGTGGTGCCCTGGAACTTCCCGCTCGACATGGCCGCCTGGAAGCTCGCACCCGCATTGGCCGCCGGCAACAGCGTGGTACTCAAACCCGCCGAGCAATCACCGTTCTCGGCCCTGCGCCTGGCCCGGCTGGCGCTGGAGGCCGGCCTGCCGGAAGGCGTGCTGAACGTAGTGCCGGGCCTGGGCGAGCAAGCCGGGCAGGCGCTGGGCCTGCACCCGGATGTGGACTGCCTGGTGTTCACCGGCTCCACCCAGGTAGGCAAGTACTTCATGCAGTACTCGGCGCAGTCCAACCTCAAGCAGGTATGGCTTGAGTGTGGCGGCAAAAGCCCCAACCTGGTGTTCGAGAACTGCCAGGACCTGGACCTGGCAGCGGAAAAGGCCGCATTCGGTATTTTCTTCAACCAGGGCGAGGTGTGTTCGGCCAACTCGCGGTTGTATGTGCAGCGCTCCATCCATGACGAATTTGTCGAGCGCCTGCAAGCGAAGGCCCGCCAATGGGTGCCGGGCAACCCGCTGGACCCGGCAAGCCGGGCCGGTGCCATTGTCGATGCCGAGCAAGCCGGCCGCATCGAGGCCGCCATTGCCCGCGCCGGGCAAGAGGGTGCACGGCTGGTGAATGGCGGCCAGCGCCTGACCATCGACGGTTCGGACAACTATATCGAGCCGACCATTTTTGCCGATGTCGATAGCCGCATGACCCTGGCGCGGGAGGAAGTGTTCGGGCCGGTGTTGGCGGTCAGTGCCTTCGACACGGAAGAGCAAGCCGTGCGCCTGGCCAACGACAGCATCTATGGCCTGGCGGCCTCGGTGTGGAGCGATGACTTCAACCAGGTGCACCGCGTGGCGCGGGCATTGAAGGCCGGTACGGTGTCGGTGAATACGGTTGACGCGCTGGATGTGACGGTACCGTTTGGTGGGGGCAAGCAGTCGGGGTTTGGCCGCGACCTGTCGCTGCACTCGTTCGACAAGTATTCGCAGCTCAAGACCACTTGGTACCAGCTGCGCGGGTAGTACTCGCCCAGAATGGAGCTAGTGTAGGAGCGGCCTTGTGTCGCGATCGGGCCGCAAGGCGGCCCCAGGATTCAACCGTGGTGCAGAGATTTCTGGGGCCGCTTTGCGGCCCGATCGCGACACAAGGCCGCTCCTACAGGGCCCGTGCCCTGGCGGCTATTGCCTTAGAAGTCCACGCTAGCCGACAACTGATAGGTTCGCGGCGCCCCCAGCCCCAGGGTCTGGGTCAACGGCACACCCCAGTAATCCTTGTCCCCCAGGTTGGCAATATTCGCGCGCAAGGTCACCGGCTTGCTGGCGACCTGGGTAACGTAGCGGGCGCCAACGTCGAAGATCGTGTAACCCGGAATCGACAGGCTGTTGTCGGCATTGATGTACTGCTTGGACTGTGAGGTCACGTTGCCGGTCAGGGTCAGCCCGTCCAGGCCCGGGATGTCCCATTCCATCCCCAGCTTGCCTTGCAGCTTGGGGTAAGCAGTGGCGGTCTTGCCGTCGTTGGCGCCGCCTTCGGTCTTGGTCAGCTTGGGGTCGACATAGGCCACGCCGCCCATCAGGCGCACGTCGGGCAGAGGGGCACCGAAGAAGCTCCATTCCACCCCACGGTTACGCTGTTCACCATCGAACGAAAAGATGTTGGTGACCGGGTCGGTGTAGCTGCCCGGGCGCTTGATTTCGTACAGCGCCAAGGTGTGGCTGAATGTGCCCAGGTCGAGCTTCAGGCCGATTTCCTTCTGCTTGGATTTGTACGGCGCGAACACGTCGCCATAGTTGGCAGCAGTGATCGGTGCGGCAGCGCCTTTGCTCAGGCCTTCGATGTAGTTGGCGTAGAGCGACAGCTCATCGGTCAGCTTGAACAGGACCGCCCCGGCGGGTGTGGTGGCGTGGGTGTCATAACCTGGCTTGTTGCGTGCGCCGGTGTTGGTGTTGTACGTGTCGGTGACCACCTCCTGGCGGCGCACGCCGAGGGTGAGTTGTATGCGGTCATCCAGCACCGACAACGTGTCGGCGATGCCGTAGCTTTTCAGGTCGTTCTCGGTGTGGGCAATCAGTGGCCAGGCCTCTGACACTTTCGGGCCCCAGACCGGGTTGTAGATGTTGGTCGTCCAGTTCGAACCGGCGGCGCGGCGGCCAAAGTCCTTTTGTTCATCGCTGTACTGGGTAGCGTTGAGCGACCATTGGTGGCTGATGCCGAAGGTGTCGAAATGCCCGCGCAGCCCGACTTCGGCAGAGGTCTTGTGGATCTCCATCTGCAACTGGCCCATCGCCGTGGTGAAGTCGCCGGCGCTGTTGTTCACGGTGGCGGTCAGGGCGCCACTGTAGCGATAGTCGGTCTTGCTGGTACCGACCGCACCATAGGCCAGTAGCTGGTCGTTCAGCTCATATTCGCCACGCAGGATGACGCCTTTGTCCTTGGTTTCCACATAGGCCCAGTCGGGGTTGAGCAGCGTGTCGTTGCTGGGCGGCCTGGGGACCGGCACGCCAGCGGCCAGGCCCATGCCACGGTTCTGGCCGTTGATATGGTCATCGGTATCGAACAGGTCAAGCGACAGCCTGGCGCGTTCACCACGCCAGTCCAGGGCCAGTGAAGACAGCACGTTACGCTGGCTTTGGTCGTCGATGGCGGTATCACCGTCGCGGTACATGCCGTTGAAGCGCACACCGAACTGGTTGCCCTCGCCGAAGCGCCGGCCTACATCGATATGGCCGCCAAGCTGGGCGTCGGAGGCATAGGTGGCGGTAAGCCGGGTCAGTGGAGTGTCACCAGCGCGCTTGGGAATGAGGTTGACGATACCGCCTACCGAACCGCCCGGTGGCATACCGTTCAGCAGCGCCGACGGGCCTTTGAGTACTTCGATACGCTCGTACATTTCGGGCGAGGCACGGTAGAAAGGCGCCATGCCGAACAGGCCGTCGACGGTCATGTCGCTGACGCTGGTCTGAAAACCCCGGATCGAGTAGTTCTCACTGTAGGTGCCGGTCAGGCCGTTGCTGAAAACCGACGGGTCTGTCGCAGCGATGACGTCAGTGATGTCGCGGGCTTGCAGGTCCTGGATGTAGGTGTCGGTGTAGCTGATGGTGCTGAACGGGGTCTCCATGAAGTCCTTGTTGCCCAGCAGGCCCACGCGGCCGCCCGTCGCCACCTGGCCGCCGGCGTACACCGGGGGCAGAGGGTCGGCGGCGTTGGCCTGGGCATCGATCACCGTGGCTTGCAACTCCGACACGGCTGGCTTTTCTTCAGTCGCCTCGTGAATGGCAGGTGTTTCGGCGCGCGCGGTGATGGGCGCTAGCGCACAGCCGCCAATGGCCATACCGATGAGGACTGCTTGGGACAAAGGGGTGCGCTGTAGCGCGGGCGACGGGTGAGCAAACAGGGGGCGATTGGACACGCGATGGCTCCAGGAAGTGTGGATGGCAGTTGTGTTTTTGGTTTTAAAAAGCGAAGACGTAAGGCAAACGAGAATCACGCGCTATCGCATTGCCAGGCGACAGCATGAGGTATGGCTCAGTCCTGATAGCCCCTGATCACGTCATCTGCGATCAGGGCCAGTGATGTCGGGCTGGCGGCCGTGACGTACCAGGCCTGCGGGTCGACGAACACCACGCGGCCATGCTTCCAGGCGTTGGTCTGGCGTAGCAGCGGGTTGTCGAGTTTGGCTACGGTCATCAGCGGGCGGTGCTCCATCACGGCAGTGCGGTCCACCACGTAGAGGATGTCGGGGTTGGCCTGCTGGATGAACTCGCTGGAGATCGGCTGGCCATGCAGGCCGGTGTCCAGCGTGGTGGTGGCCGGTTTCACGCCCAGGTCATTGAAGATGAAGCCGTAGCGCGACTGCACACCGAAGGCACTGAAGGCGCCGTTGTTGTGCAGCACCACCAGCGCCCGTTCCGGGCGGTCGCGGATGACATTGCGCGCCTGGGCCAGCTTGGCTTCCAGTTCGTCAACCTTGCGCCGGGCCAGGTCCTGCTTGCCGAATATGTCGCCAAGGCTGGTCAGGTGCTGTTGGACTAAAGCGACATGCCCGGCCTCGCTGTCGCGGTAATCCACATCAAAGTGCAGGGTCGGCGCCATTTCGCTCAGTTCGCCATAGTGGCTGGCCTGCAGCGAGGTGATCAGGATCAGGTCGGGCCGGGCAGCGTGTACCCGCTCAAGGTTCGGCTGCACGATCGAGCCGACATCTGCGGTTTGCGCGGCGTCCTTGTAACGCGCCAGGAAGTGCGGCACGAAGTCCTTGGGCATACCGGCCACGGCCACGCCCAGCTGGTCGAGGAAGTCCACTTCGTTCATGTCCAGGGCCACTGTGCGCTGTGGCAGCTGGCTGATCACGGTGGTACCCAGCTTGTGCTGCACGGTAACCGGCAGGTAGTCGCCCTGGTGCTTGGCGTTCACGGTTGCCGTTGTGGCCGTCGTGGGTTCGTTGCAGCCGTGCAGGGCCAGGGTGGCGCCAAGCAATAGCGCCAGCGGCCAGCTACTGGCGGGGTAGTTGCGGTTCATCATTGTGCTCCGGGTGGGTTGAAGTAGTTGCACAGGCGGCCGCGCGCGCCGTGGGTGATTTCGAACTCCAGCCCGTATAGCGCGTGCAGCTGTTGTTCAGTCACCACCTGCTCGACGCTGCCGCTGCAATGCACCCGGCCGTTGTGCATGGCGACGATATGGTCGGAGTAGGCGGCGGCGAAGTTGATGTCGTGCACCACCAGGATCACCGTGCGGCCGAACTCGTCACACAGGCGGCGCAAGGCGCGCATGATCTGCACGGCATGGCCCATGTCCAGGTTGTTCAGTGGCTCATCGAGCAGCAGGTAGTCGGTCTGCTGGGCAATGGTCATGGCCAGGAATGCCATTTGCCGTTGGCCGCCGCTGAGCTCATCGAGGTACGCCTTGCGCAGTGGCTCAAGGGACAGAAAGGCGATGGCCTGGTCGATGGCCTGGCGGTCTTCACCCGTAAGTGCGCCGCGGCTGTACGGGAAGCGGCCGAACGCGACCAGTTCGTCGACGGTCAGGCGCAGGTTGAAGTCGACCGACTGGCGCAGGGTGGCGACGCGCCGGGCGTAGTCGCCGATGGCGATGCTGCTGATGCTTCTGCCGTCCAGCTGGATGTCGCCGCTGCTCGGTTCCAGCAAGCGCGCAAGCATCATCAGCAAGGTGGTTTTACCCGCGCCGTTGGGGCCGATCAGCGAGGTCAGCTGCTGGCGCGGGAAGCGGGTGCTCACTCCGCTCAATACGGCCTTGCTGCCGTAGCGTTTGTGCAGGTCATGGACAGCTATCATGCGGCTCCCCGGTTTCGCACCATCAGGGCGAGGAAGTAGGTGCCACACACCAGGTTCACGAGGATGCCGACGGTGGTCCTGTAGTTGAAGACATGCTCGACCAGCAGCTGGGCGGCAATGAACACGGCAATGGCCACCGCGCTGCCAAGGGCCAGCGTGACCTGGTGGCGGAAGGTGCCGGCCACGGCGTAGGTGATGTTGGCGACGAATACGCCCATGAACGCCGTGGGCCCCAGCAGGCTGGTCGACACAGCCACCAGCGCCGCGATCACTGCCAGCAGCAGGCGCACCTTGCGCCCGTAGTCCACGCCCAGGGATATCGCCTGGTCGCGCCCTAGCGCCAGCACATCCAGCACCGGCACCGCTCGCGCCAGCAGTAGACACAAGCCCGCCACCAGCACAGCCGAATACAGCAGCAATTGTGGCGGTGCCCGGTTGAACGAAGCCTGGGCGTAGCCCAGCAGCATCGAGAATTCGCCAGGGCTGACTTTCAGCTGGACGAACTGGGTGAAGGTGGCCATGACCATGGTCAGCACCAACCCGACCAGCAGCAGGAAATGGACGTTGCTTTTGCTGTCGCGAAACAGCCAGCGGTGCAGGGCCCACGAGTAGCCGAGCATCAGCAGCACCGAGAGCAGGAAGTTGCCGCTACTGCCGAGCACCAACAGGCCCTGCCCCCCCATTGCCAGCACCAGCAACGCCTGCAGCAGCAGGTACACCGCCTCGTAGCCCATGATCGACGGGGTAAGGATGCGGTTGCCGGAAAGGGTCTGAAAGGCGATGGCAGAACAGGCCACGCACACGCCGCCGATGACCATGGCGGCCAGGCGTGCGAGGCGCTTGGGGATGACGTAGGCAAAATCGAGCCCGGCGTTGGCGAATACGAATACCAGGGCCAGCACGATCACTGCCAACCACACGCAGTGACGGCCCCTCATCGCTGCCTCCAGGTAATCAGCCCAAGGAAGATCAGCCCACCCAGGCCGCCCGCCGTCAGGCCGATGGGCACTTCGAACGGGTAGATCAGCAGCCGCCCGAGCAGGTCGCAGACCAGCAGCAAGGTAGCGCCGCCCAGTGCCACCAGCGGCAGCGTGCGGCGCAGGTTGTCGCCAAAACGCATGGCTACCAGGTTGGGCACCACCAGGCCGACGAAGGGGATGGCGCCGACGGCGATCACGCTGGCCGACACCGTCACCGCCACCAGCAGCAGGCCCAGGGTGATGTTGGCGGTGTAGTTCAGGCCGAGGCTGGTGGCCATGCCTTCGCCCATCCCCAGCACGGTGAAGCGTTGTGCATACAGGTAGGTGACCAGCACGATCGGCACAATCAGGTAGAGGATTTCGTAGCGGCCCTGCACCACCTTGGAGAAATCACCCAGCAACCAGCCCTGCATGCTTTGCAAAAGGTTGAAGCGGTAGGCGTAGAACTCGGCCAGCGCACTCAGCACACCGCCATACATCAGGCCGATTACCGGAACCAGCACGGCGTTGCGGGCGCGGATGCGGCGGATGATGGCGACGAACAACAGGCTGGCCGCAAAGCACACGGCGAAGGCGAACAGCATGCGCAGCAACGCCCCGGCTGCTGGCGCCAGGCCCAGTGACAGCAGGATGCCCAGGCGTGCGGCGTCCAGCCCACCGGTGGTGCCCGGCTCGACGAAACGGTTGCGCACGATCTGCTGCAGGATCACCCCGCACACCGCCAGGCCCACACCCACCAGCATCAACGCCGCCAGCCGTGGCAGGCGGCTCGCGGTCAGCGTCAGCCAGGCATCACCGTGCAGGGTAAACAGCTGGGCCCAGGCCAGCTCACGGGCACCCACCGCCAGTGAGGCGACGCACAACAGCAGGAACAATGCCAGCCAGGTCACGCGCATCATTCATGGCTCGCTTGCGGTACAGCGATGCGCCAGCCACTGGCGGCGTGGCGCTGCTCGAGAAAGCGCGCATAGCGGCCGCCAAGGGCGCGTAATGCTGCCGGCGAGCCTTGCTCGACAACCTGGCCCGCTTCCAGCACCACGATATGGTCGGCCATGGCGACGGTGCCGAGCTGGTGTGCGATGACCACCAGTGTGCAGCGCCCACGCAAGCTGTGCAGGGCCTGGGCAATCAGGGCCTGGTTCTCGGCATCGAGGGCTGCGGTGGCTTCGTCTACCAGCAGCACGGGCGTTTGCCTGATAAATGCGCGGGCAATGGTCACACGCTGGCGCTCGCCGCCAGACAACCGTGCACCCCCTTCACCTACGGGCGTATCAAGGCCTCCAGGCAGGCGCTCGATGATGCCCGCCAGCCCGGCCATGTGCGCCGCCTGCAACACCTCGGCGTCGCTGGCGTCGGGTTTGCCGATGCGGATGTTGTCGGCAATGCTGCCCTGGAACAGCCAGGTATCCTGCAGCACCTGGCTGACGGTGTCGGTGAGGCTGGCGCGGGGTATGTTGCGCACGTCCACGCCGCCAATCTGCACGCTGCCTTGGGTGGTGTCGAAGAACCGCGTTATCAGGCGCAGCAGCGATGTCTTGCCCGAGCCCGACGCGCCGATGATCGCAGTCATGCTGCCGGCCGGGATATGCAGGCTCACGTCATGCAAGACGTCCGGGCCTTCAGCGCTGTAGCGCAGGCTCACCCCTTGCAGGTCGATCGCGCCATCCACTGGCTGCAGGACCGCGGCGGGCTCCGGCAATGGCTTGGCTGCCAGGATGCGTTCGATCTCCTTGAGCTGGCCATGCGCCCCGCGCAGGATCTCGACATGGCTGGCGACCTCCTGCAACGGGTCGATGAAACGGCACACCAGCGCCAACGCCAAGATCACCGCCACAGCGTCCTGCGGCTGGGCACCGGCGTGGCTGCCGAACCACAGGCCAGCGGCTACCAGCAGCGTGGCGAATGTCATCTGCACGGCCCAGCTGTTCAGCAATGCCGACAACGAAGCCCGGACGATCAGGCCCGCGCTGCTGCTGCGTTGGCACTGAAGGCTTTGTTCCAGCAAGCGCTTTCCACCCCCGGCACCATTGAAGGCGCGCAGCACGGACTGCGCCTGGGCAAATTCGACCATTCGCATGCTGGCTTCGGCGAAGTGCTGGTTAAAGGCCTGGTCGGCGCTGCGCCCCAGGCGGGCACTGAGCAACAACACGGCTGCCAACGCCGGCAATGCCAGTAGAGCGATCAGCCCCAGCGGCGGGTGCAGGGCGAACAACGCAAGCAGCAACACCAGTGGCGTGACGCTGCCGCTGATCAAGGGTGTAAGCACATGGGCCGGCAACTGGGCCACGGCCATCGTGCCTTGGGTGATCACGTGGCCAAGCCGTGCCGTGTTCTGCGGGGTGAACCAGCCCAGCGGCAGCTGAGCCACGTGCGCGCCGATGTAATGGCGGCCACCTTGCAACACTGCCACGGCCAGGCTGATACCTGCCTGCTCCACGCGGCGTCGCCAGGCCCAGCACAGCACCAAGCCGGCTGCCAGTACGGCCAGCCAGGCACTGGCAGCACGTACTTCGTTGTTCAGCAGGTGCAGCATGATCGGCGCCAGAGCACTGATGGTCAGCCCACTGAACACCCCATACAACACGGTCATCAGCCAATAGCGACGCCATGCCGGGGCGCTGTCGCCCAGCAGTCGAACGAAGGTTTTCAGCATGCTGGCAGTGCCTTCTCCACGGTGTTCTGATAGCGGCCCTGTTCCCACAACCGGGCATACAGGCCTTGGCGCGCGAGCAATCCGGCGTGTCGGCCTTGTTCGCAGAGGGCGCCCTGGTCGATCACCAGGATCTGGTCGGCGTTCATCACGGTGTCCAGCCGGTGGGCGATGACCAGCAGGGTGCGACCCTTGGCAAAGCGCGACAGGGCATCCTGGATCGCCGACTCGCTTTCGGCGTCGGCGGCTGCGGTGGCCTCGTCCAGTACCAGCACAGGCGGGTCGAGTAGCACGGCGCGGGCGATGCTCAGGCGTTGCTGTTCGCCACCTGACAATTGCGCGTCTTCGCCTATCACCGAGTCATAGCCACGCGGCAGCTGCAGGATGCGTGCATGAATGTTGGCCAGGCGCGCCGCCGTTTCGATCTGCTCACGGGTTGCAGCCGGTTGGCCCAGGGCGATGTTTTCGGCCACGCTGGCATGGATCAGCCGCACGTCTTGCAGCACGAAACCGATGCGCCGGTACAGCTCGCGGCTCTCGACCTGCCGCAGGTCGACACCGCCCAAGGTGATGCGCCCGGCATCGGGGTCGAAGAAGCGCAGAAGCAGGCGCGCCAAGGTCGACTTGCCGGCGCCGGAGGGGCCGACGATGGCGGTGGTGGTGCCGGGGGCCAGGTTGAAGCTGACGTTGTTCAGCACAGGGGTGCCAGGCACGTAGGCATGGCTCACCCGTTCCACGCGTATTTCGCTGCCGTTGGGCAGGCTGCCAGCGGCAGGAGCCGGCAGCACCGGCGTAGCCAGCAGAGCCTGCACCCGCTGGGCTGCTGCCACCGCGTTGTTCAGGTCATGGGTGATGTAGTGCAACAACTGCAACGGCGCGCACAGCCCCGGCGTGACCAGGGCGAAGGGCAGGATCTGAAGCGGCTCGATCCGGCCCAGGGCCACGAACAGCATGCCGGCCAGCAGCACCACGCCCAGTACTGTCACAGGCGCGATCAAGGCATTGGCCCGGGCCATCGCCGCAACCAGTGGGCGGGTGAAGCCGGTGAAGGTGTCGGCGAAGGCATCGACCGCCGCACGGTAGCGGTCCTGGGCATTGCCGTGATCGCCGAACGCTTTGACCAGCGGCATGCCATTGATGAACTCGACCACTGCATTGTCGATGCGTGCCATACCCGTGACCACGTCACCCATATGCGCTGCGCTGGCCTTGATGGCCCGGTGCAGAAACAGGAAGAACACGGGGAAGGGCAGCAGCACGACCAGTGCCAGGCCCCAGTCCATGGCGAACAGGTAGGCCACCGACACTGCCACGGCGCCGACGGCGCGGCCCAAGGTAGTGAAAAAGTGCGCGGTCAGGCTATGCAAGGTGCCGATGTCGTCCTGCATGGCACGTTTAACCTCGCTCGACGCTCGTTCGCTGAACCAGCCGAGCGGCACTTGCACCAGGCGCTGGCCAATGGCGACGCGCAAGTGATGGGTGATGTGGTTGTCGGCCTGGTGCGCCAACAGCTCGGCGGCGGTTATCAAGGTCATCCCTGTGAACAGGCTGGCGACGCTGGCCGCGATCGCCCAGCCAATGGCGCCCGTTGAGCCAGGTTCGCTCAGGGCCAGCTGTGCGAGGTGCGCAACACCTGCCAGAGGGACCAGGGCCAGCATCGCTCCCGCGGCGGACAACAATGCCGCCAGGGCCAACCGCCCGCGAATGGGATAGAGCACACGGCGCAGAGGGCTACGCACCTTGCTGCCGACAGGGGCGGCGTCGAGGGGGGAGGATGAGTCAGACATGAAACGGGCCTGGGAAGCTGAAAACGAATTAGTTGCATGACTATAAACTAATTTGCGAAAACCCGACAAGACGGCTACAAGACTGTCTTCAAGAAGCCCGGAGGACCCGATGCAACCACCTGAACGTACGTCTGGACGCGGTCGCCCGCGCACCATTACCCGTGAACGCATTGCTGACGTCAGCATCGCCATTGGCCTGCCCGGCCTGACCTTCGTTGGCGTGGCGGCTGCGTTGGGGGTGAGTCACATGGCGTTGTACAAGCACGTGGCAAACATTGAAGCGCTCAAGTGCCTGGTGGCCGAGGAGATCTTCCAGCGTTGGCAGATCCCCAGGCCGCAGGGTGATTGTGCAGAAGGGTTGCAGGCCTACCTGATGCGCTTTGCCACGTCGGTGCAGGCGTTTGTCAAGGCTCACCCCGGGTTGACGCCCTATGTGATCCGCAGGCTGGCGGCAACCGACGCGATGATCGACAAGATCAACGACCACCAGGCGCACATCGCCCAAGCATATGGCCTGAGCCTGGAGCAGGCGCGCTGGTTGCTGTCCACGGTGGCGTTCCATGGTTTTGCGGTGGCCGATACGGTGTACACCGTGTCGGGGCGTGAGCCGCTGCTGGATGCCGACCGGGCAGGGGAGGAGTCGGAGATGGAGGTGGAGTTGAATGAAGGGATGCAGGCATTGATTGTTGGCGTGCTGGTGATGTTGGAACAACGGGCTTGCACGTGATCAGCCTACTGGGTGGCAGGGTACTGACAGATGTGGGCCGCTTTGCGGCCCTTCGCGGTGCAAGCCCGCTCCCACAGGGTTCGCGCTTGGCCTGCGCTTTGCGCAATCCTGTGGGAGCGGGCTTGCCCGCGAAGAGGCCCTGACAAGCGCTGAAATTGTTACCTGGATTTCTTCGTTCGTCCCGGCAAAACCGCCAGCCGCACTCTACACTCCTGCCAGGATGGGCCAGGGCTAATTGCCACCATTGGGCCTGTCACGCTGCCTGCGAATGGCTTCGGCCCGCATGATCGTCCTGGCTGCTCCCTCAATTTGCATCACATGGAGTACCTGGAATGGGCTGCGTGTCGACGGGTCGTGTTGCTGACAAAGCCAGGCGTGGCATCTCGCTGCAATGGCTGGTGGCGCTGGCCATTGTGTTGGGCATGCTGCTGCTCGGTGCCGCGCTGGCCTGGCAGGGCTACCGCGGTATCCGCCAGACCCTGGTCGCCGCTGCCGCAGATGCTGCCCAGCAGGTCGGCAAGACCATCGACGAACGCGCCCGGCGCCTGATCGACCCGGTACAGAGCAGCATCCGCCTGCTGGCGCACAACCCTACTGCGCACACCCAGGCACAGCGCCTGGAGAGGTTGCCGCAACTGGTCGAGACTCTGGACGCCAACCGCATGCTCAGCGCCGCCTACATGGGCTACGCCAACGGCGATTTCCTGTTGGTCCGCCGGTTGCGTGACCCGCAGCTGCTGGAACGGTTTGCAGCGCCACCGGGCACGGCATTTCTGCTGCAGAGCGTAAACCGGGATGAAGGCGGGCGAGTGCAGGGTGAGTGGCGCTACTACGACCGGGCGCTGAACCTGTTACACGCCCAGGCCAAACCCGAATACCGCTACGACCCGCGCACCCGCGCATGGTTCGCCGAAGCCAGCGCGCAACCCACCACGGTGCTGACCCCGCCCTATGTGTTTTTCACCACTGGCGAAATTGGCCTGACCCTGGCCCAGCGCAGCGTCGACGGCGGGGCAGTGATTGGCATGGACGTTTCAGTGAATGACCTGGCCAGCGAAACCCAGGGCCTGCGTATCACGCCCGGTACTGAAATTGCCGTGCTGGACGAGCAGGGCAACGTTGTGGCCTACCCGGACTTGCAGCGGGTAATCGTGCACGAACGCCAAGGCGTGCGCCTGTCGCGCATCGACGAGCTCGGTGTGGCAAGCCTGCAGCACCTGTACGCTGACCCGCCACAAGGCCCCCAGTCAAAGCCCTATCAGGTGGACGGCCAGACCTGGTACGGCATGCGCATCCCGCTGACTACGCTCGCCGGGCAGGACCTGCAAGTGCTGATGGCCGTGCCAGGCCACGAGCTGCTGGCCGGTGCGCGCCAGGTGTTGTTCGAGCAGTTGCTCTGGACCGCTGTGCTGATGGCGGTGCTGCTGGTACTGGGGGGCGTGCTCGGCCGGCGCATCGGTCGCCCGCTGAAGCAGCTGGCCGTGCAGGTGCAAGGTCTGGCCGGCTTCGATTTCAGCCGCGAAGTCGGGGTGAAGTCGAGGGTGTCTGAAGTGCGCGAGCTGAGCCAGGTGCTTGGCCGGATGTCGGGCACCATCCAGGGCTTCCAGGCCATCACCCTGGCGCTTAGCCGGGAGCGCGACCTGGATCGCATGCTTGATGGTGTACTGACTCATCTGGTGCACGCTGCCGGGGTCGAGGCCGGCGTGGTGTACCTGTTTGACGCCGACCACGGCTTGCTGCGCCTGGCAGCCTCATGCCGCGGCGAGCAATACCCGGCCGAGTTGGCGGTGGACGAGGGCGCGCGCCACACGCTGGCTGCGCAAGTTACCCAAACCTTGGGCCTGCACGAGCGCAGCCTGGCCGTGGTGTTGAATGACCGCAGCCAGGCGCTGTTGGGCATTCTGCTGTTGCAACTGGATGAGGCGCAGGCGCGGGGCCAGCTGGGCCAACCGTTCCAGCGGTTTGTCGAGGAGCTATCGGGTGTGGCGGCGGTGGCCATCGAGACGCGCCAGATGGCCGAAGCCCAGCAACGCCTGATGGACGCCATGATCAAGCTGCTGGCCGATGCCATCGATGCCAAAAGCCCCTATACCGGCGGCCACTGCGAGCGGGTGCCGCAACTGGCGCAGATGCTGCTGGACCAGGTAACGGCCACTGACAGCGGCCCGTATGCCAGCTTCAGCATGACCGACGCCGAGCGCTACGAATTCCGCGTGGCGGCCTGGTTGCACGATTGTGGGAAGGTCACCAGCCCCGAGTACGTGGTGGACAAGGCGACCAAGCTGGAAACCCTCTACAACCGCATCCACGAAGTACGCATGCGTTTTGAAGTGCTGTGGCGCGATGCCGAGCTGGCGTACTGGCAAGGCCTGGCCAGCGGTGGCGACCCGCAGGTGCTGCAAGCCGCCCTGGCCTGTAGCCAAGCCCAGCTGCACGAAGACTTCGCCTTCGTCGCCCAGGCCAATATTGGCGGCGAGTTCATGCAGGACGCCGATATCGAGCGCCTGCAGCAAATCGGCCAGCGCCGCTGGCGGCGTCACTTCGACAACCGCCTGGGCATTTCCCGCGACGAGGCCGAGCGCTTCGCCGGTGCCCTGCAACCGGCACTTCCTGTAGACGAGCCCCTGCTGGCCGACCGTGCCGAGCACCGTGTGCCCTGGGGCGAACGTAAGCCACCGGTGGTCAAGGGTGACCCGCGCAACCACTGGGGCTTCGACATGCGCCTGCCGCCCTATGCCAGCAACCACGGCGAGCTGTACAACCTGTCGATCCGGCGCGGTACGCTGAACGACGAGGAACGCTTCAAGATCAACGAACACATCGTGCAGACCATCATCCTGCTCAGCGCGTTGCCATTCCCCCGCCAGCTCAAGCGGGTGCCTGACATTGCCGGCAACCACCACGAAAAACTGGATGGCAGCGGCTATCCCCGCCGGCTGGGTGAGCAAGACCTGGGTATTGCCGAGCGGGTCATGGCCATTGCCGACATTTTCGAGGCGCTGACGGCGGCCGACCGGCCATACAAACCCCCGAAGACGTTATCCGAGTCGGTCAGGATCATGGTGTTCATGGCCCGCGACCGGCACATCGACGGGCAGCTGCTGCAACTGTTCTTGAGCAGCGGGGTGTACCGCCAGTATGCCGAGCGCTTCCTGCGTGCGGAGCAGATCGATGAGGTGGATGTGCCGTACTGGCTGGCGCAGATCAATCAAATTACTTAAAAAAATCGGATGTAGACCCTTCTTTGCGGGCTTTGCTTGAGTCGGCGTTAGGGCTGGCCCTTTCGCGGGCTTGCCCGCTCCCACAGGGTCACCATAGGTTCATGGCTTGCAGAGTTCCTGTGGGAGCGGGCGCGCCCGCGAAGAGGCCCGTCCAGGCAGCCGAAAAACTTCAGGGGATACATCGCGGCGCTCACTCATATCCTCGCACTCCGGCAATATGCCGCCCGGCCACATAGCCAAATGTCAACGCCGGCCCCAGGTTGATGCCACCCGACGGGTACCAGCCACCGAAAACACTGGCCATGTCGGTACCCGCCGCATACAGCCCGGCAATCGGCTGCCCGGCCTCATCCAGCACGCGGGCACTGCCATCGGTACGTAGCCCGGCGAAGGTGCCAAAGCAGCCGGGCTTTACCTTCACCGCATAGAACGGCCCGTGCTCGATGGGCGCTACACAAGGGTTCGGCCCCTTGTGCTGTGGGTCACCCTGCTTGCGGTTGAACGGCGTGGAGCCACGGCCAAACGCCGGGTCCTGCCCTTTGCGGGCATGGGCGTTGAACGCGTCGACCGTGGCTCGCAACCCGCAAGGGTCGATGCCGCAGGCCTGGGCGAGCTGTTCGAGCGTGGCGCCGCGCTTGAGGTAGCCGCTGCGTACATGTGGCCACACCGGCAGCGGCGCGGGGCGGGCATGGCCCAGGCCGTAGCGGCGCAGGAAGCGGTGGTCGCAAACCAGCCACGAGCACACGTCCTCACCCTGCGGCACTGCCGCGACCATGGCCGATACATAGTCGTAATAGCCGTGCGCTTCGTTGACGAAACGCTTGCCGTTGGCCAGCACGCCAATGATGCCCGGCTTGCCGCGCTCGATGATGTGTGGAAAGTGGCCGATACTGCCATCGCGGTGCGGCACCTGCGAAACCGGGGCCCAGGCCACTGGCGACTTCAGGTCGGTGGCCACCACGCCGCCGGCCGACTCGCCCAGGCGCAGCCCGTCACCTGAACAACCTTGCGGTGGCAGGGCCAGGTTGTCTTTGCCGCTGACATCGCGCGGGAACAGTTGCCGACGCCGGGCGCTGTCGTTGGGGAAGCCACCTGCCGCCAGTACCACGGCCTTTGCCCGAATCATGTGTTCGCCCTGCGGCGTTGCGACCAAGGCGCCCCGTACCTGGCCATCTTCTACCAGCAGGCGTTTGGCTGGCGCGGATTCTTGCAGGTGCACGCCAAGCGCTTGTGCCGACTTGGCCAGGCGTGCCACCAGCGCCACACCATTGACCAGATGCATCGCCCGCCCGTGCCGGGCCAGGTGATACAGGTGGCGGCCAAAGCGCTTGCAGACATGCAGCAAAGCCTTGGGCGAGCGGGTCATGTTGAGGAACGCGGCAAGGTCTGCGCCCGCCATGATCGGCATGCCCATGAACGAGGTTTCGCGCATGGTTTTGCGCAAACGTGGTAGCAAGGCGCCCACCTCGCGGGCGTCATAAGGCGCGGCGATCACCTGGTGGCCCCCCTGGGCGGCGCCCGGTGTGTCCCCATGCATGTCAGGAATTCCGTTACCGTCGGCAAATTGCAGGGCTGTGTGCTTCTCGAAGAACGCCACCATATGTGGGCACGCCTCAAGGAATGCATCGACGCGCTCAGCGTTGTAATACGCGCCCAATTCATTGCGCAGGTAAGTGCGCGGCTGTTCGATGTCCTCCTCGATGCCAGCGCGCCGTGCCAGCGGGTTGCGCGGCACCCAGGCCCAGCCCCCGGACCAGGCGGTGGCGCCGCCAAACACCGGCTCCTTCTCGACCACGATCACCTTCTGCCCATGCCAGGCAGCTGTCACCGCCGCGGCCAGCCCGGCGGCGCCGGAGCCTATGACCAGTACATCGCATTCGGTATCGAAGGGCGCAGAAGGCATCGCTGTATTCCTGTATTGTTATTGGAACAAGGTTCCATATTCTCATCATCAACGATTCTACCCGCAAGCGCGAGGTGCCTGCACATGGCAAGTACTGGGCGATAACCGGACATTTCATTGGTCGCTGGCTTCGGTACCTATCGCCGGTGTGGAATCATCTTCTAGAATTCGCAAAAAAATCAGGGACCTGTAGTCATGGCTGGTAGTCAGATCGAACGCGCCTTCAGTCTTGTAGAAAGCCTTACCGGCGAACCGCAGGGGTTGCCACTGCAAACCCTGGCCGAGCGCCTGGACATCCCCAAAAGCGCTGCCCACCGCATGCTCACCGAGTTGGTGCGGTTGGGCTATGTGCGGCAGAACCGCGACAATAGCCGCTACCAGCTGTCGGCCAAGCTAGTGGCCCTGGGGTTTCGCTACCTGTCGAGCAACGGTGCCGACATCATCCAGCCGATCCTCGACCGCCTGGCCCAGGACAGTGGTGAACTGGTGCGCCTTGGCGTGATTGACGGTGCCCGCCAGACCTGGATCGCCAAATCCCAGGGCGCCCGTTCCGGGCTGCGTTACGACCCGGACATGGGCCGCGACGCACCGCTGTTCTACACCGCCTCCGGGCATGCCTGGCTGGCCAGCCTGGACGATGAGCAGGCGCTACAGATGGTATTGCGCCAAGGCATCGCCGACCCCGCGCAGTTCGGCCCGAACGCACCACGTTCCACAGACGAACTGCTCGCTTACCTGCACCGTGCCCGTGAGCGTGGTTATGCCTGGGTTGAAGAAACCTCGGCCATTGGTACCTCGGCGTTGGCTGCCGTGGTGCGACGCCCGTTCACGGAGGAAGTGATCGGCGTGTTGAGCGTCGCAGGGCCCAGTGCTCGCATGACGAAAAGCCGCCTGGCAGAGCTGGCGCCGTTGTTGCTGGCTGCGGCGCAAGAACTGTCGGCGGCCAGCCGGGCAAGCGAGTTGTTTGCCTGACGGCACTTTTCCGGTCGATTACCGCACAGTCTGTTCTGCCGGTTCTTCATAAAAGCAGAACCAGGTTCTAGATTGTCTTCCGTGGATTGTGGAACTGAATTTCAGAATCTACAAAACAACAATGACAAGAGGACAGGCTGTTGAACGCACCCCTTCGTATTGCCTTGATCGGCGCCGGCATCATGGGCCGCCAGCATTACCAACACTTGCGCAATGTGCCGCAAGCCCAGCTGTGCGCGGTGGCCGACCCTGGCCCGCAGGCTGAAGCCTTTGCCGCCGAATGTGGCGTACCCTGTTTTGCCGACCACCGGCAAATGCTGGAGCACGCACGCCCCGAAGCCGTAATCGTTGCCAACCCGAACAACCTGCATGTGGCTTGCGCCCTGGATTGCGTCGAGGCCGGTGTGCCGGTGCTGGTCGAGAAGCCGGTGGGTGTGCACCTGGATGAGGTGCGCGCGTTGGTAGAAGCATCGCGCCGCCATGGCGTACCTGTACTGGTAGGGCACCACCGGCGGCACAATCCGCTGATCGTCAAGGCGCACCAGGTGATCACCGACGGCAAGCTGGGCCGGCTGATCAATGTCACCGCGCTGTGGCAACTGCAAAAACCCGACAGTTACTTTGAAACGGCTTGGCGGCGTGAGCAGGGCGCCGGCTTCTTGCTGACCAACCTGATCCACGACCTCGACCTGCTGCGCCACCTGTGCGGCGAGGTGGTGCAGGTGCAGGCGTTCACCCGCAACGACGTGCGCGGCTTTGCCAACGAAGACAGCGCGGCGGTGCTGCTGCAGTTTGCCAACGGCGCGTTGGGCAGCCTGACCGGTTCCGACGCCGTGGCTGCGCCGTGGAGCTGGGAGCTGGACTCCGGCGAAAGCCCGATCTATCCGCGCCAGGAGGGTCAGCCATGCTACCTGCTGGCTGGCACACAGGGGGCGCTGAGCATTCCCCAGCTCAAGCGCTGGCACTACGCCGAGACAGGCTCGGGATGGCATACGCCGCTGCTGCAAAGCGAAGAAAGCATCCCGGCGGGTGAGGCGCTGACCCTGCAATTGCAGCATTTTGTGCGGGTTGCGCGGGGTGAGCAGGCACCACTGATCGATGCTGCCGACGGTGGCCGCACCCTGGCGCTGATCGAAGCAATCCGCCAGGCAGCGGAAACGGGCCGCGCCTGCGCCCCCGAAAGCATTGCCTGACGCAACCTTATTTTCTGGTGACGATAAATGACTGATCGAATTTTCTCCCTCGCGGCCCTCACGGTGCTCGAACTGTCCCCGCCGGACATGGTCGAGGCGGCTGCCCGCGCCGGCTACAGCCACGTAGGCCTTCGCTTGGTACCGGCTACCGAGCAGGAGTTGCACTTCCCGCTGGTGGCCGACGCCAACCTGCGCCAGCAGACCCAGGCGCGCCTGCGCGACACGGGTATCAAGGTGCTCGACCTGGAGATCCTGCGGCTGAAACCGGAAACCTGCGTAGCCGATTTCGAACCGATTCTGGCGATAGGCGCCGAGCTAGGGGGGACTGAGTTGCTGGTGGCAGGCAACGACCCGGATGAAGCCCGTCTGACCGAGCGCTTTGCCGCGTTGTGCGAACTGGCGGCGGGGTTCGGTATTCATCCTCACCTGGAGTTCATGCCCTGGACCGATGTGCGCAACCTCGACCAGGCCATGCGAGTGGTGGCCAACGCCAACCGCGCCAACGGCTGTGTGCTGGTGGATGCTTTCCACTTCAATCGCTCCAGGTCTTCTTTGGATGACCTACGGAAACTGGCGCCGCAGCGCATGCGCTATGCCCAGCTGTGCGACGTTGCCGGTCCGGTGCCGGCCGACATGGACGAGATCCTGCGCCAGGCGCGCAATGAGCGGCGTTTCCCGGGCGACGGCGATGCCGACCTGGTTGCCTTGTTGCGCGCCTTGCCGGCAACCGTGCCGCTGAGCCTGGAAATTCCCACCCGGCAGTTGCTGGAGCAGGGCATCAGCGGTGAACAGCGTGCGCGCATGGCGCTGGAGAAAGCCCTGGCTGTGCTGGCCAGGGTCTGACCGGTTATCCGCACACGAAGAAATACCATCCGAAAAAAAGGGCCCGCAAGGGCCCCGTAGAGGTAACTGGCTAGCGCACTTCAGGCGCTCTCGACCTTGCGCGGTGCCATGAAGTACATCCACACCAGTGCCAGGAAGTACATGGCCGGAATCATGGTGAACAACACCGCATAGTTGTTGTTCGTGGCGGTCAGCACGCTGCCGACAATCTGCGTCATGAACATCCCGCCAATTGCCGCGCACATGCTGCCGAAGCCGAACACCGTGCTCACCAGGTGCTTGGGCGTGTAGTCCATCACCAGGCTCCAGATGTTCGCCGTCCACGCCTGGTGCGCACCCACCGCCAGTGAAATGGCCGCCACTGCGACCCACAGGCCGCTGGCGTTGGCGGCAAAGACGACGCTGACCATGGTGCAGGCGAAGATCAGCATCGACACTAGCCGCGCGGTGGTGGCGCGCACGCCACGGCCGATCAGCCAGGACGACAGGATGCCGCCACCGATGCTGCCGAAGTCTGCGGTCAGCCAGATGATGATCAGCGGGATGCCCATCTGGGTCACATTGATGCCCAGGCTGTACTGCTGGTTGAGAAACGGCGGCAGCCAGTACAGGTAGAACCAGAACACCGGCGCGGTAATCGCATAGGCCACCGCGAATGCCCAGGTACCGCGCAAGCGCAGGATACGGCTGAACGGCACGCGGGTCGGCTCGGGCTCGTCATCCTGCTGGATGTACTGCACCTCGCTCTGGCGCACGCTGGGGTGGTCTTCAGGGTTGTAGTATTTCAGCAGCCACAGCAGCACCCACACCAGGCCCAGGCTGCCCATCGCGATGAATGCAGCCTGCCAGCCCCACACGGCGAGGATCAGCGGCAGCAGGGCCGGCGTGACCATGGCGCCGACGTTGGTGCCGGCATTGAACAGGCCGGTAGCGATGGCCCGCTCGCCTGCCGGGAACCACAACCGCACGGTCTTCACACAAGCCGGGTAGTTGGCGGCCTCGGTCAGGCCAAGGATGAAGCGGCAGACCATGAAACCGGCCGCAGAAGTGGCCAAGCCGTGGGCGCCGGTAGCCAGGCTCCACAGCAGCACGGCAAAGAAGAAGGCGCGTTTTACCCCAACCTTGTCGATCAACCGGCCCTGAAGCAAAAAGCCGATCGCATAGCCGACCTGGAACCAGAAGTTGATGTTGGCGTAGTCCATCGCCGTCCAGCTCATTTCCTTGGCCAGCACGGGTTGCATGATGCCGAGGGCGGCGCGGTCGATGTAGTTCAGGGTGGTGGCGAAGAACACCAGGGCAAGCATGCCCCAACGGGTCTTGCCGACGCCGAAGGCGCCGCGGAGCTTGTCGCCAATCGAACCCTGGGGCATCCGGGGCGCGGCGGGGGTGGTCTTGGTGTGGTTCATAAACTGCTCGTTTCTTGAAATTGTATTCAGCTGCGGTGCTACAGGTACGTGACCAAGTCCCAGGCAGGAGGGCACGCAAGGCCGGTGCATGGTGCGCAGTGAAGGCGGCAGCGTCAATTCGGAGGAGGGGCTATTGTTCGGTTACCGAACAGTAGCGGAGCAGGCTGCGGTGGGTGGCACGGGCGGCCGGACTTGGCGGCAAAGTGCGCCATTTTGTGTTCGCCGCTCTATGGCAGGGTTGTTCAAAGCACCTTGCGGCGGCGTCAAGGCCAAAGGCTTGCCCAGGTTTCGACTTCAGGGCGGCCATACTGCTGAATCCACATTTGCAGGGTTTTGTGCCCGATGCTTCTGGCTTCGACTACCTCGAGCGTGTGGGGGTTTCTGTAGGATTTCATGGGGCGCCCGTGGCTGAAAGCATGCTGCCGTGGTCGTAGCCATCCGGGTGGGCAGAAGTCGAAGGGTTGGCCGGCCTCGCTTACTGCCATTTTCATTATGTGCTCAAGGCCGAATGGGTATTCGGCCAGCAAGGCTTGAAGTTTTTCTTCAAACGCATAATCAAGTATGAACCTTGGGTCACTCTCGATCTGGGCCAGTCGGGATTTTTTTACGGCGATCAGCCTTTGGATTGCTCGAAACTCTTCAAGTCGGGACATGCCATTCTCCATCAGTTGATAGGTAGTGTCAGGAGTGCCCGGCGGGAAAAGCAAGTGGAGAAATATTTTGAGATCTAATTAACTGATTTCGTTGTTGCAAGGTATTATTTTGTTGAGTACTTGGCTCTGTTTTGTCAGTAACTTCCTACACGTGAGTACAGGTGCAAGAGATTTTATTGATGGCGATGATCTCCGAGTACGACAGGTTTCATTTGCGCTTCCTTTTGCCAGGTTTGACAGGTGCCTCCTCGAAGGCTTCAGGAGGCGGCTGTGCGGCCCTCACATTGAACAGGCGGCAGATGCCATACCAGCAGATCGCGACCGTAAGATTGTACGGGAACAGCACGGCCCAGAAGGGCAGTTGCCAGTTTTTTTTGCCCTGCATTTCACCGGGCTCGCCGGTTCGCCAGGGGGCATAGTGTCGCCAGGCTTCTGCGGGGGTAAGGCAGATGGCGTGCAGCGGTTTGTGCCACCAGTTGGGCTCGCCGGGTGGGGGGAGCTTGGCCGGGCCGTGGGCCATGAAGTGGCGTA
The DNA here is from genome assembly GCF_050280665.1 of Pseudomonas sp. NPDC089547. Lineage (NCBI taxonomy): Bacteria > Pseudomonadati > Pseudomonadota > Gammaproteobacteria > Pseudomonadales > Pseudomonadaceae > Pseudomonas > Pseudomonas sp. NPDC089547. Next base: position 70,941 of record NZ_JBNNVS010000008.1, read on the forward strand.
AGTATTCCCAGACTTCGGCGACATGCCTGACACCGGACTCGGTGGGTTCGTTGCTGTCGACCCAGAGGCAGTCTTTTTGGTGGAGGCTGCCGTCGGCTCGGCGGGGGGCAAAGGCGAGGGCGTAGCTGGTGCTGAAGGATGATCCGCCGGATTCGGTGCGTTTGAAAAGGCCACCGCCGGTGTTGCTCCACTCGAAGACGAATACTTTACTCAGGCGTTGGTAGTAGATTTTTTGGGTTGAGCGGTTGAGGCAGAAGCTTGATAGACCTTTTATAAAATATATTCGATAAAATAAAAAAGGGAGAAATATAAAGGGTCCAACTGCTATGCTGATTACGAAAATTGGGCTGAAAATGTGTGGATTCCAGGTTTCGCTGGATATTAAGTAAGGGTAAAAACCGATCATCAATACGATAGTCATTGCACAGTACAATTTCCCCATGAATACGGAGTCAGTTACCCATGGGTTCCTCAAGAGCAAAGTATTCTCAGATACGCGTAAAAGTTGCCCGGCGATAGCGGGCTGATGCCCGGAGTCTGACTTTGAATTGAATATCCAGATGGTTGCCATAATCAGCGCTCCAGTCGAAAGATTGGGAATACGTCCATTCTTTGATCGTCACGCAAGGTGTTCAGGGTTCCTGAGCAGTTGCTTACGCCTAGCACAAAGCCAGGCAGCAGCACTGTGGCTTCACGTGGGCGGGAAGTAGCGTTGTTGATGGAGGCGTTAGTCATGCAGGCTCCTTTTGCTTGAGCGCACCGGAAGTTCCTCGAACGCTTCGGGGGGCGGCGGTGCGGCCCTCACATTGAACAGGCGGCAGATGCCATACCAGCAGATCGCGACGGTGAGGTTGTACGGGAACAACACGGCCCAGAAGGGTAGTTGCCAGTTCTTCTTGCCTTGCATTTCACCGGGCTCGCCGGTTCGCCACGGGGCGTAGTGGCGCCAGGCTTCTGCCGGGGTCAGGCAGATGGCGTGCAGCGGTTTGTGCCACCAGTTGGGCTCGCCGGGTGGGGGGAGTTTGTCCGGGCCGTGGGCCATGAAGTGGCGCAAGTATTCCCAGACTTCGGCAACGTGCCTGACCCCGGACTCGGTGGGCTCGTTGCTGTCGACCCAGAGGCAGTCTTTTTGGTGGAGGCTGCCGTCGGCTCGGCGGGGGGCGAAGGCGAGGGCGTAGCTGGTGCTGAAGGATGAACCGCCGGATTCGGTGCGTTTGAAAAGGCCACCGCCGGTGTTGCTCCACTCGAAGACGAATACTTTACTCAGTCGTTGGTAGTAAATCTTCTGAGTTGATCGGTTGAAGCATATGCTCGATAAGCGCTTTATGAAGTATATTCGGTAAATTAGGAACGGGAGGAAGGTGAAGGGCGAGAGTGCGAAGCTGGTCATTAAAACTGGGGTGGATTTAAAATACGTCATGAACTCCCCGTCGAATAGATAAGGGTAGAAGCCGATCATTGGTATGGTAATCATCGCGCAGTACAGTTTCCCCATGAATACCGAGTCCGTGACCCATGGGTTTCTCAGGCATAAAATATTGTCGGATAGATTTAATAGTTGCCCCCCAATTGCAGGTTTGTGTCCAGAGTCTGACGATGAATTGAATATCCAGATGGTTGCCATGGTCAGCGCTCCAGGCGAAATATTGATTGAATCTCATTGTCTTCGTCCAACCCCTGATTGGCGCTGTAAGATAATTGCAGTGAGACATGGTTTGCGTTAGTCAGTGTGTTCTCGAAATGCAGAACCAAACCAGCACCTACGATGCGGACGGTCGGGGCTATCGGGAATACTTGCACTCCTTGGTTGTCACGTAGGGTACTTAAACTTCCTGACCATTCGCTTATCCCAAGCACGAAGCCTGGCAGCAGCACCGTGAACTCAACGGTTGGTTGAGGCGTGGCGACTTCGTTATGTGTGATAGCCGTCCAGTTGGGCGGAGACCAGTGATTGTTCTGATGCCATCGGCTATCGACATTCTTTATACCGAATAGCAGAGCCTGTTCGGCGGACAGTAGTTTTGGTCCGTAATGCTCGGTGTGCCAGGCTTTGACCTCGGCTTGTAGCGAGGTGTAATCAGGGAGTTTTTTCTCATAATCCAACGTGATGTCAGGACGTATTTCTCCATCATTGATGCGATTACCGAAGATGCTGCGTGCGGCCCACAACTCAATTGGGCTGTGAAGGTGCTCATGGGCCTTGGCGTGCAGGTAAAGCCCCCCCGCAATGATGGCTACGCCTACCAAGACGAGGGCAGCCGCGGCCCAGCCTGCAAAAGGCACTACTGACGTAGCGCCAGCGATGGCAAGACCAGCCTCAAGGACGACAGCGGAACCAACGGCCATGGTTAAGCTACCAGTCACCGTGTAGTCGGCTGCCGCTTGATTCCCATTCGCTCTCTGACGCCCTGCCTTGGCGAGATCAGAAAACAAGCTGAATACTATTGCCGGGTAACCGGCTAACCTTGCAAACAAATTGCTACTCAAGAACTTGATGATTCCATTGCCAAAGGCCATGCCCGGCGCGGTGGCACTCAATCGCAGCATCACCGCCTTCTGCGTTGCCCGCGTGCTAACCAGCGTCGCCGCCGCTGCACCGATCACCCCGAAAACCGATGAAGCAAAGCCCAAGGTGTATTCCGGTGCATTGCTCTTCTGCAGGCTGTTGTAGGCCGTCTTCAGCGAAATCACGTTGAACCACAGCATGCCTGCGTTCAAACCACCGCCACCGCCCGAGGTCAGCAACCCGAGCAAGCTGGGTTTCACCCGCGCAGTGGTAGTCAGTTCGATCGATACCGTCCGGCTTCCCGAAATGCGCAGTTGCTTCATCTCTTCAACCTGCGCCATGCCATTCTTCAGGTACTTCTCCACCTCCTGGCTGAACGGGTTTTCCGCAATGGCCTGTTCGGTGATCCGGTAGCGTGCCGCCAACAGCCCCAGCGCCTTCTCGGCATTCGCCTCACGCGCCGCCAGCAACACCTGCTGCAGGCCGTGGCTGGCATCCCAGCGGGTTTTCCCGCGCAGGCGCTTGAGCACCACAGTATTCACCGTTTGCGCCGTGAGGTCGGTGATGTCGGCCATGGCCGGGAAGCGACCGGCCAACCCCTCGATCACGTTGTCGCTGGCGCCAAACACACTGCCGACCGAATCCGCCTTGTCCTTGAACGGGTTGAACGGTGCCAGGGCGGTGTACAGCGGGCTGTCGTGCTGGTCCAGCCACTGTTCCAGGCGCTTGAGTCGCCGGTCCTGGTCTTCGGCGCCCGGCGTCGGTTGGCCCATCGGGTGAATCAGCAGCGCCAGGGAAATTTCCAGCCCGCGGGACGACACGATTTCGTCGCGGTCGTAGCAGGCCAAGGCCGCAGCCAGGCTGTAGGGGTTATCGAGATGCGCGGGTTCAGCCGTTGCCAGCCAGGCGTCATGATCGTTGCTGGCTTGCAAGGCCTGGTTGCGCAGTGCTGCAAGGCGTCGCCCCAGCTCATCGCGTTCGGCGAGAAAGCGCCGGTATTTGTCCAGGTCCAGGCGCTGTGCCAGGCGTGCGCCGCTGGGGGAGTAGTCCTTGTGGGTGAGGGCCTGGAAATGTGACTCGGCGGGCGACAGGGCGGGCCCCCGGCGTTCCGTGCCGAGCCGGAACGCGGCTAGTTCCGGTGAAGGAGCATCGCTCGGGTACAGGCTTTCCAGGGTCTTGTTCAGCAGCATGCCCACCAGGTTGCGGTGGTGAAAATCGCGGCTCTGCGGGCTCAGCTGTTCGGCATTCAGCCGGAAGCACGCCGGCACGCGTTCCTGCTCGGGCGGTTGGGCGGGTTGGGTGTGTGGCAGTTGCTCGGCGGGCATCAGGTCGCGCAACTGGTGCTGGTAGGCCGAGACCGACAGGCTGAGGTCCAGGGCCATGCCTTCGGCGTCGGCCAGTGCCACCACCACCGGGATTTTCGGTTGGCTCCAGGGATAGTGCCGTGCCACGGCGGCGAGGTTGCCGATGGGCAAGGTTTCGGTAATCGGGGCGCTGCTCCAGGCCAGCGGCATGCGCCGGTCAACAGGCTTGAAGTCTTCGACCCAGGTTTGCAGGGCACTGACGGGCAGCACATGGGGCTGGGTTGAGGGGGCCTGGTTACCCGCTATCAGCTCGGCCATGTCCAGTCGGCGCATGTGCCGTTTGCGCAAGGCCGGGGAAGCGGTGATGCGGGCGGTGACGGCATTGGTCCACAGGTGCGGGCTGTAGCCGATCCACACTTCCCTGGCGGTGTCCTGGCAGGTGTCGGCCCAGACCCAGCCCTGGGTCTGGCCGGACAGGTAGCGGTCGCAGCGGTGATAACACGCCAGGCCCTGGTAGCGCAGTTCCTGGTAACGGCCTGCGCCTTTGTGTTCATGAATGACCAGCTTTTCGCCCAGCGGGCCCGTCATGAACACATAGACGTAGCCTGGGCGCAGCGCACGGAGGGTATAGGCCGAGTGTTGCAGGGCAGCGAAGCCTTGTTCGAGGTTGAAGCCCGCGTCAGCGTAGCGGCAGGCGGGGGCATTATCGATGCGCGGTACGATGGCGTAGCGGATAGGCAGGATGGGGACGCGGGCGCTGCACGCCGGGCCGGAAGTGGCGCTGCTGACGGAGGCGTTAGTCATATGAACTCCTTGCTCAGGGGCTGCCTTTGCAGGTCACGAAGTATGCGTAAGGCGGCCTGTTCCAGTATCCGGGAAGTGATAAATGAGTTGAGCTTGATGGGTGTGTGACGTGGGGCTGATAATGATTTAGCTAATATTGGAGTGCAAAACACTGCCTTGATTCTGCACGCAGAGTCGAGCCGAGAAGTGTAATAATATGTTGGGGTTCAAGAGCTGATGAGTTTGTCGCGGTAAGTTAGCGGCGGGAAGTGTTGTTTGTATTTGTAGGAAGTTTCTTTTTTTATTGTTGATATATAAACGTCTAGTTCTTGCACTTGGCCATCACTACTTGGCAAGTCCTTGGGGTGCCCCCTGACCGGCTGGCATAACGCACGCAGTTGTTTAGCGATTTTTGCCGCGCGATGCTCAGCGTATTACCCCATGCCAGGCCGCCTTCACCGGTTGTGGGCACGGCTTTGGCAAAGCAGTTGGAGCCGACCGTGGAAGCCGCGTAGCGTGTCTTGCTGTTTTTGCTGGAGCAGCCCGCAGTGAGTGCCAGGCACAGGGCGAGCAGGGTGGTCAGTGCAATGGAGGCGTGCGCGCCGTTCACTTTGCCGTTCATGTCTGCTCCTGAGGCACATCCCGAATACCTTGCAGGATATTTCATTGAAGCGAAACGGTGAACTATCGCGATGACAAGGGGCTCCTTTGCATAGCGCAGACCGTGCGCATCTGGTGGCACAAGCTCATCAGCCCTTGGGTCACTGAATGAAAAGGAGGCACTGTGACCACACCTGACCAAACCTTCCATCGCCATACACCAAGCCCGCTCCACGCCCTGTTGCTGGCAGGCAGTGTGCCGTTGTTTCTCGGTGGGTTGCTAAGCGACATAGCTTACTTCAACAGCTACCAGATCCAATGGAGTAACTTCGCCGCCTGGCTGATCGCCGGAGGCTTGGTGTTCTGCGGGCTGGCACTATTGTTCGCACTCGCCAACCTGGTCCGTGCAGAGCGCAAAAGTGGGCGGCCGACGTTGTGCTTTGTGCTGTTATTGGTGACCTGGGTGCTTGGCTTGATCAACGCCTTCGAACATGCCAAGGACGCTTGGGCAGTGATGCCGGCGGGGTTGGTGCTGTCGGTAATCGTCACGGTGCTTGCGTTGATCGCTGCCTGGACCGGTTTGAGCAATCTGCGCTCGGGAGGTGCGGTATGAGGCCTTTGCATGCGTTGAGCCTGTTGAGCGTGGCGTTGCTACTGAATGCCTGCGGCGGTGATGGCGAGGCGACCCAGGCCCTGGGCCCGGACCCGAAGTTGCCAGCGCCTCAGCGTGGTCTGCTGCCGAGCATGAAGATCGCCGAGCCGGTTGCCTGGGGTGAACAGAAGCCGACGGTGCCGGAAGGCTTCAGCATCACAGCCATCGCCACCGACCTGAAGATTCCGCGGCAGAGCCTGGTACTGCCCAATGGCGACATTCTGGTAGCCGAGGGGCGGGGCGGGAGTGCGGCCAAGCTCAAGCCCAAGGATGTGATCGCCAGCCAGATCAAGGCCAAGGGTAACACCCAGGTCAAAGGTGGCAACCGGTTGACCTTGCTGCGCGATGCCGACGGCGATGGCACCTACGAGGTGCAGACGGTGTTCGCGGAAAACCTCAATGCGCCCTACGGCCTGGCCTTTGCCAACGGCAAGCTGTATGTGGCCAACCAGGATGCGTTGGTTCGTTTCGACTACCGGGCCAACCAGACCAGGGCCGACGGGCCGCCCACCAAGGTCACTGATCTTCCAGCCGAGATCAACCACCACTGGACCAAGGCGCTGACGGTCAGCCCGGACGGTCGTTACCTGTATGTGGGCATCGGTTCGAACAGCAACATCACCGAGCGTGGCCTGGAGGCAGAGGTCGACCGCGCCATGGTCTGGCAGGTCGATGCCGAAACCGGCGCCCACCGGCCTTATGCCACCGGCTTGCGCAACCCGACGGCATTGACCATCCAGCCGCAGACCGGGCAGCTGTGGGCGGTGGTCAACGAGCGCGATGAGCTAGGCCCCGATCTGGTGCCGGATTACCTGACGTCGGTGCGTGAGGGTGGGTTCTATGGGTGGCCCTACAGCTACTGGGGGCAGAACGTGGATGAGCGGGTGCGGCCACAGAACCCGGACAAGGTGGCGGCGGCGATCAAGCCGGACTACAGCCTGGGTTCGCATGTGGCTGCGTTGGGTGTCGATTTCTCGATCCCGGCCATGGGCGAGCGTTTCGCCAATGGTGTGTTCGTGGGTGAGCACGGCAGCTGGAACCGCCCCGACCCGGTGGGGTACAAAGTGATCTTCGTGCCGTTCAGCAATGGCAGGCCGGCGGGGGAGCCCGTCGACTTCGCCACGGGCTTCCGGGGTGAGGATGGCAAGACACGTGGGCGACCGGTGGGGGTTACGGTGGACCCGCGTGGGGCGTTGATTATTGCCGATGACCTGGCGAACACGGTGTGGCGGGTGACGCGTAATCGCTGACAACTACCTGCCCCCAGCCACCATGCTGAGCACTTTGGGGCTGCGCAGCAGCCCATCGCCGGCAAGCCGGGCTCCCATAGAACTGCACATCTCCTACTGATTTAGCAGGGACCCTGTGGGAGCGGGCATGCCCGCGAACACCGGCGCAGCCGGTGCCATGCACCGTGTTGGATTCTTCGCGGGCACGCCCGCTCCCACAGGGTACGCGGTGCGCCCGGCATCAATTCCCTGCGCGACAGCGCAGCCCAATGGGCTTGGCGATGCCCCGGTCGCTATCAGAAGCGGTAGTTGAAGCTGGCCTCCAACGTGCGCGGTGCCCCTGGTGTAACCAGGTCCACCGAGCCGTGCGCCGAGGCATAGTAGTCCCGGTCGAACACGTTCTTCAGGCGCAGGGCGGCATCCCACTGCGGCACGCTGTACAACAGCGCGGCATCGAAGGTGGTGTAGCCTGGCATCACCACCACGTTGTCGAGCGCGGTGTAGCGTTCGTCAACGTAGTTGGCACCGGCGGCCACGCGCCATGCTGGGGTCAGGGTGCGCACCAGCCAGACGTTGGCGCTGTTGCGCGGCGTCAGGGTAGGGGTCTGGCCTTCGTTGGCCACCCCGTTGGTCTTGCTGTTGGACTTGGTGATCTCGGCATCCAGGTAGGCGTAGCCCGCGTAGATCTGCCATTTGTCCGTGAGCTGCCCGCTGACAGTGGCCTCGAAACCGTCGGTACGCTGTTCGCCGGCCAGCACGGTCAGGTTGGGGTTGGCCGGGTCGGCGGTCTTCATGTTGGTGCGCTCAAGGCGGAACACGGCTGCGGTCAGCGACAGGCGGCTGTCGAGCAGGTCCCACTTGGCACCGACTTCATAGTTGGTGGTTTCTTCCGGTTCCAGGTGCTGGTTGGTCGGGCTGACCGCGAACACCTCACCCGAAGGCTGGTAGCTGCGGCTGACCGACACGTAGTAGGACTGGATGGCGTCCGGCTGGTAGACCAGGCCGGCGCGTGGGCTCCAGGTCTTGTCGGTACGGTCGAGGTCGACGTTCTGCACGCGGTCATCGTCGTACTCCTGGCCGAAGATGTCATAGCGCACGCCGACCAGGGCTTTCCAGTGCTCGCTCAGCTCGATCATGTCCTGCAGGTACAGGCCGGTGGTCTGCTGGAAGTTGGTGCCTTTGGAAGAAAGGTTGGCAGCGTGATCAGGTACCGGCACCAGCGCGTCGCGGTACACCGGCACCTGGGCCACGTTGTTCTGGCTCAGCACTCGCTGATACTTGTCCTGGAAGCCTACTTCCACACCATACAGCAAGTTGTGCTGCATGCCGGCCAGCTGCGCCTGTTGCTTGAGTTCGGTCTGGTTGAACACACCGTACTCGTCGCGGGCCACGTTGCCGCGGTTGAGCTTCACCAGCAGTTCGCCGTTGGGCGCAGTAACGAAGCGTGTCGGGCTGCTGTCGGCCAGGGTGTTGTTGCGGTCCAGGTCGTAGCGGTAGTAACGGCTGGTATTGGTCAGCGTGAAGTTGTCGTTGATGCGGTAGTCCAGGCTGGCAGTCAACGAGAACACTTCGCTACGGGCGTAGTCCTGGTCGGCATCGCCGGAGCCGAAGCGCTTGTCGCGGTCCACGTCCACCGGGCGGTTGCCCAGCGCCGGGATACCAAAGTCGATCAGGCGCTTGTCGTACAGGTAGGTCGCACCCAGGTTCAGTTCCAGGTCGTCGGACAGGCGGAAGTAGGCCGACGGCGCAATGGCCTTGCGGTCGATATAGCCATCGTCGCGGAAGGTGTCGCTGTCTTCGAAGGCGCCGGTCACGCGGTAGGCCTGGTTGCTTTGCGGGTCGGCCCAGCCGGTGTCGAACTGGGTGCGGCGCTTGCCTTCGCTGTCGAAGCTCATGCCGACCTCGCGCTTGGGCGTGAAGCTCGGTTTCTTGCTGATGCTGTTGATCAGGCCACCCGAAGAACCACGGCCGTAAAGTACGGCAGCCGGGCCCTTGATGACCTCGACGCGCTCGATGTTGGACAGGTCGCGGAAGTACAGGGCGTCGTCGCGCACCCCGTCGATGTACATGTCACCAATGGCGCTGAAGCCACGAATGGTCACCTGGTCGCGCTGGCCGTCGCCGTTGGACAGGCCGATACCGGGCACGTTCTTCAGCACGTCCTCCATGGATTGCGCGCCCTGGTCCTTGATCACGCTTTCGGGTACGACGTTGACGGTTTGCGGAATGTCGCGCAGCGGTGCGTCGATCTTCATCGCACTGCGGCTTTCACTGGCCTTGTAGCTTTGCTGCTCGTAGGCGCTGGTGACGGCGGTGGCGGGCAGGGCAAGGGAGCCCTGCGACTCGTTTTGAGCGGCAGCGTGAACAGCAGGCACAACTAGAAGGCCCAGCACGGAGAGGGATGCTGGGACAACAGACATATTTGCCATTACAGGTGACTCATTGTTGTTTTGAAGGTCACGAATAGTAATGATTTGTAAATGTAAAGCAAGTGTAAAGAGTTCCCATTTGCTATTACAAGCTTTGGAAGTGGCAAGCAGGACGAAATGCGTCGCACTGGCCGGGCCAGCGCGGTGGCGGGCAGGGTCTATGCTTGTTGGCGCGTGAACACTTCGCGCCCCTATCCGGTCTTGATCACATGGAAGCAGGCCTATGAACCCGATTTGCTCTCTTGCTCGTGCTGTTGCCCTGGCCACGCTGGTTTGCGCTGCCAGCCTCTCGGTGCAGGCTGCCGATATCCCGATCGCCAGCGAGGCGCTGGAAAGCCACATCACCACGCAGGTTACCGCCATCGACCTGGCCAACCGCCAGGTCACGGTAAAAGGCCCCGATAACAAGAAGGATGTGACGTTCCAGCTCACGGAAAAGGCCAAGGCCCTGCCTAACCTCAAGGTGGGTGACAAGGTCGATATCTACGTGACCCGCGCCGTGGCCTATGTGCTCAATACCGAGGTGGGTGGGGCGCCGAAGGCCAGCGAGGAGTCGGGTACCATTCGCGCCACGGCGCAAAACCCCAACCCGGGCGGGGAGGCGTTCCGCCAGGTTCGGGTTACCTCGCAGATCAAGAAGATCGACCTTGGGAAGCATGAAGTGAGCCTGCTGCCGCCGGAAGGCAAGTTGCAGGTGGTCAAGGTCGAAAGCCCGGACCTGCAGGCGCGCATGAAGAACCTCAAGGTCGGTCAGACGGTCGATGCGATCTTCACCGAAGTGCTGCGCATCGAGACCTCGCGCTAACGCCCCTGTTATCGAGGCAAGCTACGGGTTGCCCGCGTATGGATCCGCCGTGAGGCCTTGCACGACGGCGGATGCTCGTCGAACAGCCGGGTCACCCAGTCGGGCCGGGTTTTGCTGGCATCGTTGAGCCAGTTGGCAACCGAGTCCTGGGCGTACTTGTCGGCTTCGGCCAGCCGGGGTATCAGCAAGGGCTCGGCCACTTCCGGTGTTTGCTTGAGTGTGGCGATGTGCTCGCACCACACGCCACGGGGGCGCAGTACCTCGATGCAGAAGCGACGTACCAGCGGGTCTGGGTCGCCGGCATGTTGGCCGAGCACCGCAAGGGCATGCTCCAGCTCCCGGCTCAGGCGTGGCCGTAGCGCCATCCAGGCCCATTCGCGCACGCCGAAATGTGCATCGCGGGCGAACCGCAGTTGCGCCCGCAGCGCCGCCCCCAGGTCCTGCGTGCGTGACAGGTGCGCCTGGGCGAAGCTTGCCCAACTGCGTACGGTATCGCTGGTGTGCACGCTGCACTGCTCGAACACGTGCTGGCTTGCTGGCGAAGGTGCTTGCTCCAGCCACTGCCCCAAGGTTTGCCCAATGGCGGCAATTTTCTTCGAGAGGCCAAGAGGCCGGGTTTGTTCGGCGCAGGCTGCCAAAAGCTCAATCAGTCCGGCGGGTAGCTTGTCTGCCAAAGCCCCGACCAGGGCGCTTTGGTCCACTGCCAGGCATTCGGCAAGGTTGCGGGTTGGCAACTGCCCGGTATTGATCCGCATTGTGCGTTCATCTGTCATCGAATGTGCTCCATCACATACGGTTTCATCTCGTCTCTGCCATGGCTGCGCCGGTCTGGGCGCTGTTTGCCGTGGCCGGGGAGCATCCTCGCACAATCGACAGGCATCGCAAGGCATATCCATTTAGCGAATGAGCTTCGTGCATGTATTCGATTTCCATAGATGTAGTGAATTTTCAGATGATGGCCTCCTGTTTTTCGAGAATGAGGTCTGCCATGTTCAGTAAAGCCCTGTGCCTTGTGGCATTACCTTTTGCCCTGGCGTTGCTCGCCGGTGCCGTGCTGCCGTTCCAGGCCGCGAGTAACGCCGCCGTAGGCCGGGCGTTGGGGCATTGGCTGTGGGGTGCGTTCACGTCGTTGACGGTGAGTTCGTTGGTGGTGATCGCCGCGTTGCTGATCTTGCGGGTGCCGGCACCGGACATGGGCAAGGCCCTGCAAGGGCCTTGGTGGTTGTGGATCGGCGGCGTGCTGGGCGCCATGTATGTGGCGGGTGCGGCAGCGCTCACACCGAAACTGGGCGCGGCAGGGTTCCTGGTGCTGGTTGTGGCCGGGCAAATCATCACGGCCGTGCTTGCCGACCATTTCGGCGTGATGGGCCTGGGTGGCAAACCCCTCAACCTAGCCAGGTTGGCGGGTGTGGTGTTGATTCTGTGCGGTGTATTGCTGGTGCAGGGCACTTGGGCGCCCGCAGCGCCGGCCAGTGCCTCGGCCGTGGTGAAGCAGCCCGAGGGCTGATCAGCGCGTCGGTTGGCTGCAGGCCCACACGGCTTCGCGCAGCCATCGATGCCCGGGGTCGTTGTCCTTGCGGCTGTGCCAGGCTTGCTGGTAGTCGAAACAGGGAATTGGCAGTGGCGGTTCGAACTGGCGTAACGCCTTGTGCTGCTGCAACGAGCCGGCCGCCCGGCTGGCTACGGTAAGGATCAGGTCGGTACCGGCCAATACCTCGACCGCCGCGCTCCAGTGCGGCAAGGCCAGGGCGATTCGGCGGTGCAGTCCTTGGGCCGCCAGCGCACGTTCTATTTCATCGAAGGCATCGGGGCGCATGGCCATGAGCACATGCGGGCGTGACAGCCAGTCTTCCAGTGCCAGGTCGCCGCTGGCGGGCAGCACCTGGCGGTCGGCAACGCTGATGAAACGATCGGCAAACAGCGGTTGGGCAGTGATGTCCTGTGGCAGGTCCGGGAAGATCCCCAGCGCCAGGTCCAGTTCGCCGTCGAGCAGTTGGGCCTGCATGGTTTCGCGGCTGGCCTGGCTGATGGCCAGGTCTACCCCGGGCGCGACCTGACGTAGATAGCGCATCAGGGGAGGCAGGATGATGCGCGAGGAGTAATCCGATAACGACAGCCTGAAGCGCCGCTGGGCCTTGGCGGGTTCGAACTGGGGGGTTGCCAGCAGGCCGTTGAGGCTACCCAGGGCGTCCTGCAACGGGCTGGCCAGCGACTGGGCGAGGGTGGTGAGGGCCATGCGGCCGTTCTGGCGCACCAGCAAGGGGTCGTCGAAGTGCTTGCGCAACTGCGCCAACGCATGGCTTACCGCGGGTTGGCTGCGGTGCAGGCGCAAGGCGGCGCGGGTCACGTGTTTCTCGCTGAGCAGCGCGTGCAGGGCGAGCAGCAGGTTGAGATCAATCTTGCGCAGTTCATCCATGGGGTGAATGGCCTTGGTTGTTTCTGGCGGTCATGATCAGCTTAACAAATGATCTAGCAGTAACGCCCTCATGCTGTAAGGCATGGCGGGTGCGCTATCCGGGGTTATACTCCCCCTCCGTTTCACTGTTATCCGAGTATTCCGATGGGTCTTTCTGCAACTGCAACACCCGAACCGCGCCGCCTGGGCGCTCCGTTGGTAGCCATGGCCCTGCTGCTGGCCGGCGCGTGGTTTCTCAACCTCAATGCCGGTTTCAAGCAGGTATTGCTGCTGCTCGTTGGCGCGGCACTGGGCCTGACCCTGTACCACGCCGCCTTCGGCTTCACCTCGGCCTGGCGGGTGTTCATCAACGAGCGCCGTGGCGCGGGCCTGCGTGCGCAGATGGTCATGCTGAGCCTCGCGGTGCTGTTGTTTTTCCCGGCGCTGTCGGCCGGCAGCCTGTTCGGTAACCCGGTCAATGGCCTGGTAGCACCTGCGGGCGTGTCGGTGGTGTTCGGTGCATTCATCTTCGGCATCGGCATGCAACTGGGTGGCGGCTGCGCGTCGGGCACGCTGTTCACCGTGGGCGGTGGCAATGCGCGCATGCTGGTGACTTTGCTGTTCTTCATCATCGGCTCGGTGAGCGCCACACATCATGCCGATTGGTGGTTTGCCTTGCCGTCGTTCCCGGCAACCTCGATCGTGCAGGCCTGGGGCGTGGGGCCGGCACTGCTGGTAAGCCTGGCGGTGTTCGGGCTGATCGCCTGGGCCACCGTGATGCTGGAAAAACGCCGTCACGGTGCGCTGGAGGCGCCGCTTGCCAGCGAGCATCAGGGCCTGCGTCGCTTCCTGCGCGGCCCATGGCCGCTGCTGTGGGGTGCCATTGCCCTGGCCCTGCTGAACTACGCCACCCTGGCGCTGGCGGGGCGGCCTTGGGGCATTACCTCGGCCTTTGCCTTGTGGGGGGCCAAGGTCCTCAACGGGCTGGGCGTGGATGTCGGCAGCTGGGTGTTCTGGCAGGCGCCGGCCAATGCCAAGGCCTTGGCCTCGCCGCTGTGGCAAGACATCACCACGGTGATGGACCTGGGCATCGTGCTGGGGGCGCTGCTGGCAGCTGGCCTGGCCGGGCGCTTTGCGCCAAGCCTGAAGATCCCGCTACCGTCGCTGGTGGCCGCAGTGATTGGCGGCCTGCTGCTGGGTTACGGTTCGCGCCTGGCCTATGGCTGCAATATCGGGGCGTACTTCAGTGGCATTGCATCGGGCAGCGTACATGGCTGGCTGTGGTTGGTTGCTGCCTATGCCGGCAACCTGATCGGTGTGCGCTTGCGCCCGCTGTTTTTCGCCGGTGAGCGGCGCCCTGCAGTGCTGACGGGCTGCTGAAACACTCTGTGAATTGCTGCAAGGGGTGCAGGAATCATCTGCACCTCGCCTGATTGTTCAATATCACCTGCCTGATTAGCCTGAATCCTTCTCCCAACCAACAGGATTCGATCATGGCTACCCGCATTATGCTTGACCGCACCGGCAGCGCCGATGTCATGCAGATTGAACACTTTCAAGCACCAGCCCCAGGGCCCGGACAGGTCTGGCTGGAGCAGACCGCCATGGGTGTGAACCCGCTCGACCTGTTGCAGCGCAAGGGCGGTGCACCCTTGGCCTTGCCCTCCGGCCTCGGGTTGGAAGGCGCAGGCAGGGTCACGGCCGTGGGTGATGGCGTGCACAACGTGCAGGTAGGTGACCGGGTCGCCTATGCCATGGGGCCGGTCGGGGCCTACGCCAGCGGCCGGCTGTTCCCGGCCGAGCGGCTGGTCAAGCTGCCGCCGCAGCTGGAGGACGAGGCTGGCGCCGCGGTGCTGTTTAAAGGCATTACGGCGCAGTATCTGCTGAAAACCACCTATGCCGTGGGCCCCGGTACCCAAGTGCTGTTGTATGGCGCTGCCGGTGCCTTGGGCCAGCTGATGGCGCCGTGGGCTCGGCACCTTGGGGCGACGGTGATTGGCGTGGTATCGCGCCCGCAGAGTGTGGCCAGGGCGCAGGCGGCTGGCTGCCACCATGTGCTGGTGTTCGATGCGGCCACACTGGCAGGTCAAGTGCGCGAGCTGACCAAGGGGCAGGGTGTGGACGTGGCCTATGACTGCGTCGGCAAGGTGTCGCTGGAGGCATCGCTGGACAGCCTGCGGGTGCGCGGCCTGCTGGTGTCGTTTGGCGGTACCTCCGGTGCCCCGGCGGCAATCGAGGTTGCCACGCTGAATACCAAAGGCTCGTTGTACCTGACCCGGCCGTCGCTGGCAGCACATACGCGCACGGTTGGCGAGTACCAGCAGCGCGCCGCCGATGTGCTGGCCGCCGTCGCCGAGGGTATCATCCAGCCTCGGGTCTGGCGCAGCTACCCGTTGGCCGAAGTGGCCAGGGCTCACCGGGACCTGGAGCAAGGGCTGTCGGAGGGCGCGCTGGTCTTGACCGCCTGATACCCGACCTTGCCACCGAGCCTTGCCATGGATGCCTTTGACAGCCGCCGCGCCGATGAACTTGCCACCTTGCTGGCCCTGCACGAGCAGGGGTCGTTTGCGGCTGCCGGGCGGCAGTTGGAGCGCCACCCCACGGTGCTGTCCAAGCGCCTGAGTGCACTGGAGGCACGCCTGGGCATTCGCCTGGTGGAGCGCAGCACGCGGCAGCTGCGTTTTACCGATGAGGGCGAGCGGTTGGTAGCCAGGGTGCGCGAGGCCAACCGCCTGATCGCCGAAGCGGAACAGGAAGCTGCCGAAGGTGCTGCAACGATTCGCGGGCGCTTGCGCCTGGCGCTGCCGGCGGCCATGGGCCGGCGCTGGTTGAGCGGGATGCTGGCTGACTTTGTACTGGCCTATCCGCAGGTAACGGTGGAAGCCGAGTATGCCGACCGTTTCGTCGACCTGATCGGTGAGGGGTTTGACGCCGCCATTCGCATTGGTGAGCTGGCGGACAATCGCCTGGTGGCCAGCAAACTCTGCGATCACGTGCGCATCCTGTGTGCGTCGCCGGAGTACATCGCTCGGCAGGGCACGCCAGACCGACCGGAGCACTTGGTCGACCATAATTGCTTGGGGTTCAGTGGCTTACGTTCATTTCCCGAATGGCGGCTAATGAATGCCGGGCAGCAGGTGAGCGTCAAGGTGGCAGGCAACTTGCGAAGCAATGACAACGAAGCGCTGCTGGAAGCGGCGCGGCGTGGTGTGGGCATTCTTGCCGGGGGCGACTGGCTGATGGGTGAAGACATAGCCAGCGGACGGCTGGTGAGGGTGCTGGCGCAGTGGCAGCTGGATGTGGCTGCGGGGATCTACCTGGTGCGGCCGACCGCGCGCCTCAATACAGCCGCCCTGGGTGCCTTCAAAACCTGGCTGGAGGCACACTTCGAAGCCGGCGCGCCGTGGCGAGGCTGAGGCGGGCTGCGTGGTGCTCCAGCTTATCGTCTGGCAACAGCATGCTGAACGCACTGCTCGTAGTACGTCTGCTTGATCGCTGCGGGCTTGAGCCGCGAGCGGCTGTTGTAGGTCTGCTCGGTAATGCCAAAGGCGGTCATGCGCATCCACGGTTTGGGGAACTTGCGTACCTGTAGCTTCTTGCGCGTGGCATACAGAGTCACCCCGGAAAGCTTGGCCTGCTGGGCCTCGGCGGCTATCTGTGCACCCCAGCCGCAGGTGTGGCGATCGTTCTGGTTCAGCGCGCGGGCCTGGGCGCCAAAAGCGAGCGTGGCCAGCACACAGCCGGCCATCGTAGCTAGAAGTACTCGCATGTTGCTGTCCTAAGCATCTGAAGAAAAAGGGAGTTTGCCTTCCATTTCAGCGGCTGGGGGCCAGCAAATTGCCGTCAGTTCACTGCCATACGCAGCGGGCTGACGGCAGGCCTGCGGAGGCTGGCCCAGGCCAGGCTGGCAACCCAGATCACCGACACGCCGTAGTTCAGGCGTTGATACAGGCCGAACAGCTGGCCGCTTTGCACGGCTTGGCCCATCAGCGCAACCGTTACGATCGCCAGTACCACACAGGTCAGGGAGAAAAGCGCGAGGGCGCGCGACCCGGCAATGCGATTGCCCAGCCAGGCCCAGAGTGCGCTGGCCAGGGTAAGCGAGAGGAACATCAGCAGGCCGAACAGGTTATGCAGCTGCTGCGAGGCGGAAGGCTGTACGGGGGCGCAACCCTGGTCGCAAGGGAACCAGCCGGTACCCAGGCTGCCGACACCATGCAGCAACACCAGGCCCGCACTCAGCAAGGCCAGTTTCGAGCCACGCCAGCGCCGCGCCAGGCCCCAGGCAAACAGTGCGAACAAGCCGGCCAGGGGGAAGTTGTTGAGCAGGGGCGACCAGCTGTGGGTGGGCGAGCCTATGGCGCCAAGCTGGCTCATGGCCTGTTGCAGGTGGTCGTAGCCGGGGTAGGCCTGGGCGGTGAGCCACACACCTGCCAGCAACCAGAGCGGTATCAGCCACCCGCAGGCGAGCAACAAGCGGTCGAGACGTTTCATGCTGCGTTTTCCTTCCATGGATGAATGAGCGTGAAGGCGCACATTACAGGCCAGGGCAGGCTCTGGGCCAGCACTTGTGCCGTTTTTTCGAGGGGGTTGGTCAACAGCGGGCAGGAATAAATACCGCACCGGGTGTATGTGATCGTACAACCGCTTGCGCTATGATGAGCGCTGTCTTTCAAGGTGAAACACAGGGCAATGACAGAGCAGCAGGTACAGGCAAGGACCCGGCGCAAGCCGCGTAGTCTGGCCCAGGAACTGGTCACAGTGCTGACCGAACGCATTCGCAGCGGCCAACTCAAGCGCGGCGACAAGCTGCCCACCGAATCGCAGATCATGGCCGAGGAGGGCGTCAGCCGCACCGTGGTGCGTGAGGCGATCTCGCGGCTGCAGGCCGCCGGGCAGGTCGAGACTCGCCACGGCATCGGCACCTTCGTGCTGGACGCCCCGGCTTCGGGCGGTTTCCGTATCGACCCGGCCACCGTGGTTACCCTGCGTGAAGTGCTGGCGGTGCTGGAATTGCGCATTGCCCTGGAGATCGAATCCGCAGGCCTGGCCGCGCAGCGGCGTAGCGATGAAGAGCTGGCAGGCATGCGTGCCGCGCTGGACGAACTCAACGAAGGGGCGGCGCATGCCAATGATGCGGTGTCGGCGGATTTCCAGTTCCACCTGCGTATTGCCCAGGCCAGTGGCAACCATTACTTCGCCGATATCATCAACCACCTGGGCACCAGCATCATCCCGCGTACCCGGCTGAATTCGGCGCGCCTGGCCCATGATGACCAGGCACATTACATGAGCCGGTTGATGCATGAGCACGAGGCGATTTATGAAGCCATTGCCCGGCGTGACAGCGAAGGGGCAAAGATGGCCATGCGCATGCACCTGAGCAATAGCCGTGAGCGCCTGCGTCAGGCTCATCAAGAGGCTGAGGCGCAGGGGGCCTGAGGCCTTCGCAAGCAGCACCGGCCTCTTCGCGGGCAAGCCCGCTCCCACAGGTACTGCGAAAAATTCAACACTGGTGCGATCTCTGTGGGAGCGGGCTTGCCCGCGAAGAGGCCGGTACAGCCATAAAGAAAAGCCCCGCCATGCGCGGGGCTTTCCTGTTTCAGGCAATCGGTCAGATCGCCCCGTCACTCCACTGCCCGTTCACCAGGCGGCGCAGCCCCAGCGGGTTACCGTCACGCAGCGCCTCAGGCAGCAATGCCTGCGGGTAGTTCTGGTAGCACACCGGGCGCAGGAAGCGGTCGATGGCCAAGGTGCCGACCGAGGTGCCGCGGGCGTCGGAAGTGGCCGGGTAAGGGCCGCCATGGACCATGGCGTCGCACACTTCGACGCCGGTCGGGTAACCATTGATCAGGATGCGACCGACTTTCTCTTCCAGCAGCGGTACCAGCCAGGCATAGGCCTCGAAGTCTTCCGCTTCGCCGATCAGCGTGGCGGTCAGCTGACCACGCAGGCCGAGCAGGGCAGTGCGCAGTTGCTCGTTATCCTGCACTTCGACGGCCACGGTGGTGGGGCCGAACACTTCTTCCTGCAGCAGCGGGTCGGCATTTACCAGCAGGCTGGCGTCGGCCTTGAACAGCTGGGCGCGGGCCTGGCTGCCTTGCTGAGCCTGGCCGGCCAAGTGCTGGATACCGGCGTGGGCGTGCAGGTGCTCCAGGCCGCCGATGTAGCTGCGCAGGCCGCCGGCGTTGAGCATGGTCTGGCCAGCCTGAGCGTCCAGGTGTTGGCCGAGGTCGGCCAGCAGTTGGCTGAGCTGTGGCGATTGCAAGCCGATGACCATGCCCGGGTTGGTGCAGAACTGGCCTGCGCCCATGCACACGGAGCCGGCCAGTTCGCGGGCGATGGCCTCGCCACGCTTGGCCAGGGCACCCGGCAGGATGATGACCGGGTTGATGCTGGACATCTCGGCAAACACCGGGATCGGCTGCGGGCGTTGCGCGGCCATGCGGCACAGGGCGTCGCCGCCTTTGAGCGAACCGGTAAAGCCGACGGCCTGAATGGCCGGGTGCTTGACCAGCCACTCACCCACGCCGCCACCGAATACCATGTTGAATACGCCCTTGGGCATGCCGGTACGCTCGGCAGCGCGCACGATCGCGCAACCGACCAGGTCGGCGGTGGCCATGTGGCCGCTGTGGGCCTTGAATACCACCGGGCACCCGGCAGCCAGGGCGGCGGCGGTATCACCCCCGGCGGTGGAGAAGGCCAGCGGGAAGTTGCTGGCGCCGAACACGGCAACCGGGCCGACGCCGATGCGCATCTGGCGCAGGTCTACGCGTGGCAGCGGCTGGCGCTCCGGCAAGGCCAGGTCGATGCGGGCACCCAGGTAATCACCACGGCGAAGCACCTGGGCGAACAGGCGCATCTGGCCACTGGTGCGGCCGCGCTCGCCCTGGATGCGGGCCGCCGGCAGGGCGGTTTCGCGGCAGACGATGGCGACGAAGGCGTCGTCCAGTTCATCCAGTTCGGCGGCGATGGCATCGAGGAACTCGGCGCGGCGGGCCGGGGCGAGTAGGCGGAATTCGGCGAAGGCTGCGGCTGCGGCCTTGGCGGCCTGGTCCACTTCGCTTTCGGTGGCCTGGGCAAAGCTGTAAGGCAGGGCTTCGCCAGTGCTGGCGTCCAGGCTCTGCAGGCGCTGGGCGCCAGCGGCGCTGCGCTGGCCGGCGATGAAGTTGTGGCCGAGGATTTCAGGCATGGGGTGCTCCTGTAGGTTGAGAGGAAATCTGTGTGGGAGCGGGCGCGCCCGCGAAGCAGCCGACTCGGTGCAGGGCACCGGCTTCGCCGGTGTTCGCGGGCATGCCCGCTCCCACAATGACCGCGTGGCAACGTTGAATCGGGCAAGGCCTTGGCATCAGGTAATCGGTGCCGGGTTGAACAGGGTGATGTCGTTGTGCAAACGGTGCTGCTCGGCCCAGGTCTGCTTGCGGCCGCTGGCCACGTCCAGGTAGTAATGGAACAGCTCCCAGCCCAGTTCTTCGATAGTCGAACGGCCTGTGGCGATACGCCCGGCGTCGATGTCGATCAGGTCGGGCCAACGTTGCGCCAGTTCGCTGCGGGTGCACACCTTGACCACTGGCGCCATGGCCAGGCCATACGGGGTGCCACGGCCGGTAGTGAACACATGCAGGTTCATGCCAGCGGCCAGTTGCAGGGTGCCGCAGACGAAGTCGCTGGCCGGGGTGGCGCAGAACATCAGGCCCTTGCGCGTAACCCGCTCGCCCGGGCCAAGTACGCCTTGAATGGCGCCGCTGCCGGACTTCACGATCGAACCCAGCGACTTCTCGACGATATTGGACAGGCCACCTTTCTTGTTGCCCGGCGTGGTGTTGGCACTGCGGTCGGCGGCGCCTTGCTCGAGGTAGCGGTCGTACCAGTCCATTTCCCGTATCAGTGCACCGGCGACCTCCTGGTTTTCGGCGCGTGAGGTCAGCATGTAGATGGCATCGCGCACCTCGGTTACTTCCGAGAACAGCACGGTGGCGCCAGCGCGCACCAGCAGGTCGGAGGCATAGCCCAGTGCCGGGTTGGCAGTAATGCCCGAGAAGGCGTCGCTACCGCCACACTGCATGCCGAGTATCAGTTCACTGGCTGGCACTGTTTCGCGGCGGCGCTGGTCGAGCTTCTTCAAGCGGGTTTCGGCCAGTTCCATGATCTGCCCGATCATTTCCACAAAGCCCAGGCTGGCGTCCTGCAGGCGGTACAGCCACGGGTCGCTGAGGTCCACCGAAGGGTCGTTGTCGTGCATCACCTGGCCGGCCTGCAGCTTTTCGCAGCCCAGGCTGATGACCAGTGCCTCGCCGCCCAGGTTGGGGTTGCGGGCCAGGTTGCGCACGGTGCGGATCGGGATGTAGGCATCGCGTGCGTTGATCGCCACGCCGCAGCCGTAGCTGTGGGTGATGGCCACCACGTCATCGACGTTGGGGTATTTGGGCAGCAGTTCGCTGCGGATACGCTTTACCGCGTGCTCCAGCACGCCGGTCACGCATTGCACGGTCGTGGTGATGCCAAGGATGTTGCGTGTACCGACGGTGCCGTCAGCGTTGCGGTAGCCTTCGAATGTGAAGCCTTCCAGCGGCGGCAAGGGCTGCGGGACAGCGTCGCAGCGCGGCAGGCTGTCCAGTTCCGGGGCGCTCGGCATGGCCAGTTGGCTTTCCTGCACCCAGCTGCCTTGGCGCAGGTCTTCCAGCGCATAGCCGATGATTTGCCCGTAACGGCGCACAGGTTCACCCTTGGCGATGGCGACGGTGGCCACCTTGTGGCTTTGCGGCACACCTTCGACCAAGGTCAGGCCGTCGGCGAAACGGGCGCCTTCGCCCAGGCCGCCGTCGTTGACGACCACCACGACGTTATCGTCGTCGTGCAGGCGGACGTAGCGGGGCGAGTCGGAATGTTCGATCAACTGCATGTTGGGGCCCTACTTGTCAGGTTCTCAGGCTTTTTGTACATCCGCCCGCACCGGGTAGCCCGGCGCGGGCGTGTTCACTCAGTGGCGCGAGCTGGCCAGTTCTCCGTTGGCGGCGGGCTCAGGCTGTGGCTTTGGGGCATCGTCACGCAACTCGATACGTTTGATCGGGCCGACAATCACCAGGTAGCTGAACACTGCCACCAAGGCGTTGGCACCCACGTACACCAGCGCCCACTTGAACGAACCGGTGGCACTGATGATGTAGCCGATCACGATGGGGGTGGTGATCGAGGCGATGTTGCCAAAGGTGTTGAACAGGCCACCGGACAGCCCGGCGATCTGTTTGGGCGAGGTGTCTGCGACCACTGCCCAGCCCAGTGCGCCAATGCCCTTGCCGAAGAACGCCAGGGTCATGAAGCCAACCACCATCCACTCGGCGTCGACGTAGTTGCAGAACACCATGGTGGTGGACAGCAGCAGGCCACACACGATCGGCAGTTTGCGCGAGAAGGTCAGCGAGTTGCCCCGGCGCAGCAGCCAGTCCGAGATTACCCCACCCAGCACACCGCCAATGAAGCCGCAGACCGCTGGCAGCGAGGCGATGAAGCCCGCCTTGAGGATGGTCATGCCGCGTTCCTGCACCAGGTACACCGGGAACCAGGTGAGGAAGAAGTAGGTGATGGCGTTGATGCAGTACTGGCCCAGGTACACGCCCAGCAGCATGCGGCTGGTCAGCAGTTGCTTGATGTAGCCCCATTTCGGGCCGTCGTTGCCGCGCTTCTGGTCCATGTCCACCAGGCCGCCGTTCTGCTCGATGTGTTCGAGCTCGCTTTGGCTGATGCGTGGGTGTTGGCGCGGGTTGTGGATGGTCTTCAGCCATATCATGGAGAACACGATGCCCAGTGCACCCATGACCACGAATACGTGCTCCCAGCCGAAGCTGAACACGATCCAGCCCATGATCGGGGCGAACAGTGCAGTGGCGAAGTACTGCGCCGAGTTGAAGATGGCCGAGGCTGTGCCGCGTTCCTGGGTCGGGAACCAGGCGGCGACGATGCGTGCGTTACCTGGGAACGACGGGGCTTCGGCGAAGCCAACCAGAAAGCGCAGGGTGAACAGGGTCACGACGGCCCAGGCCACCGGCAGGCCACCGACAAAGCCCTGCAGCAGGGTGAACAGCGACCAGGTGAAGATGCTGAAGGCGTAGACGTTCTTGGAGCCGAAACGATCGAGCAGCCAGCCACCAGGTATCTGGCCAGCCACGTAAGCCCATCCGAAGGCAGAGAAGATATAACCGAGGGTAACGGCGTCAATGCCGAGGTCTTTCTGCAGGCTGGAACCTGCGATTGCAATGGTAGCGCGGTCGGCATAGTTGATCGTGGTCACCAGGAACAGCATGAACAGGATCAGGTAGCGCACATGCGTCTTCTTAGTCGCTTGCATGCTGGTAATACTCCCACTAGTTATTTTTGTGCGGGGCTCACGAATTGTAACCGGAGTGGGGGCTTCCCACTCCGGGGGCGGCAAGGGCAGGCCGCAGGGGTACGCTTATTGCGGACCCATCTTGTCCATCAGGGCTGCGAGCATTTCGTATTCTTCGGGCGTCAGGTCGGTCAGCGGCGTGCGGACCGGGCCTGCGTCGTAACCGGCGATCTTGGCGCCAGCCTTGACGATGCTCACGGCGTAGCCGGCCTTGCGGTTGCGGATGTCCAGGTACGGCAGGAAGAAATCGTCGATCAGCTTGGCCACGGCGGCGTGGTCGTCACGGGCGATGGCGTTGTAGAAGTCCATGGCGGTCTTCGGCACGAAGTTGAACACTGCGGAGGAGTACACCGGCACGCCCAGGGCCTTGTAGGCAGCAGCATACACTTCGGCGGTTGGCAGGCCACCCAGGTAGCTGAAGCGGTCGCCCAGGCGGCGACGGATCGAGACCATCAGTTCGATGTCACCCAGGCCGTCTTTGTAGCCGATCAGGTTCGGGCAGCGCTCGGCCAGTTTTTCCAGCAGGTCGGCATTCAGGCGGCAGACGTTACGGTTGTACACCACCACGCCGATTTTTACCGATTTGCACACCGCTTCAACGTGGGCGGCAACGCCGTCCTGGCTGGCTTCGGTCAGGTAGTGAGGCAGCAGCAGCAGGCCCTTGGCACCCAGGCGTTCGGCTTCTTGCGCGTACTCGATGGCCTGGCGGGTAGAACCACCCACGCCGGCGAGGATAGGTACCGAAGTAGCGCAGGTGTCGACGGCGGTCTTGATCACCTGGCTGTATTCGCTGGCGGCCAGGGAGAAGAACTCACCGGTGCCGCCGGCAGCGAACAAGGCGCTGGCGCCATACGGGGCCAGCCATTCCAGGCGTTTGATGTAGCCAGCCTGGTTGAAATCGCCCTGGGCGTTGAAGTCGGTGACCGGGAAAGACAGCAGGCCGTGGGAGAGGATGGATTTCAGTTCTTGTGGAGTCATTGTTGTAGGCATCCTGTGGCGCTTGGGTGAAGGGTGTTGTTCTGCGTTAGAGATAAGTTATCGTACAACTAGCGAGATGACTAGCCCTTTCTCGAGATTTTTTATGGGAGACAGGAAGGAGGGGGTTATCGCCTGTACTGGCCTCTTCGCGGGTGAACCCGCTCCCACAGGGGTCTTGGAGATACCTGTGGGAGCGGGCGCGCCCGCGAAGAGGCCGGTACAGGCGAAATGTATGGAACGAAAAGATACCGCTAGCAGACTACCTGCAATCAGTCATCGTATCTCTTGGCGGAGGAGGGAAAAAATGATCGCGGAGACAGGCACAAGGCCGCCGCCCGATTCCACGGGAAGTGTTCTGGGACCAGCAGAGGGTGACCGGGGAAACGGGGGCGGCCTTGCGCCGCCCCGCGATCAAAGCAGAGGAAACTGAAGGTCAGGCAGCTTGCTGGCGCTTGATCTGCGCCTTGCGTACCTGGGCGCGGCAAGCATCGCCGAACGCCTGGAAAATCTTGATCGAATCAGGGTTCTTCGCGGCTTGCCACTCAGGGTGCCACTGCACGGCGAACAGAAACGGCGAAATGCTCGGGGCGTGAATGGCTTCGACCAGGCCATCTTCGGCGTGGGCGATGGCTTCGATACCGGCGCCGAGCTTGTGCAGCCCTTGGCCATGCAGCGAGTTCACGCGAATCTCGTCGGTACCCAGGGTGTCTTGCAGCCAGCTGCCCGGCTTGATCTTCACCCCATGCACCTGAGCGTACTGTACTTCAACCGGGTCTTCCGGGTTTTCCCGGTGATCATTGAAGCCAGGCTCGGCGTAAACCTTTTGGTAAATGTCGCCGCCCAAGGCCACGTTGATTTCTTGCATGCCACGGCAGATGCCGAAAATTGGCAGACCACGCTTGATCGCCGCCTTGACCAGCGGGATGTCGAACAAATCGCGGTTCTGGTCCTGGCCTTTGCCTGGGGTCTGGTTTTCCTGGCCGTACAGGGCCGGGTCGATGTTGCTGCCGGCACCGGTCAGGTACACGCCGTCGGCCATGTCCAGGTAGGTCTCGAGGTCTTCAGTGCCGCAGCAGGTGGGCACCAGTACCGGGACGCAATCGGAGAACTCGACCAGCGGGGTGATGTATTTGTGGGTCATGACCTGATAGTCATGGCCTTTGCGCTCTTGGCTGCCCATGGTCATCAGGACGACGGGTTTGCGCAGGGAAGGTTGCTTGTTGCCAATGTTGCTGTTGGACATATGTCACCTTGGGACAGGTTCGGCCTGTCGTTGTTGTGCAGGTGCACGGCGCGGGGCCCTGGGTGCAGCCTGTAGCTCCGAGCACTGCCGGCTCGTCAGAGGCGACGATTCCGGTCGGGGCATGTAGATAGCTTGCCAGAGCCGTTCGATATGTCAAACGACTGAAGAGGGCTTCAACGCGGGGAATACGCCGGTTTTTGGGGGCCTAAACCGATGCGGGCCTGTGGCGGCGTGGGTTTGGCGGGGGTGCTGGTCAATAATATTTAACGACGCAGTTGGGTCTTTGCAGCGGTGCAATAAACAAGAAGCTTCAGGCAAGCGCGGTCCCTGTAGGAGCGGCCTTGTGTCGCGATGGGCTGCGCAGCAGCCCCGGCGATTTGTGCATGTTCCGAGATCTTGGGGCTGCTGCGCAGCCCATCGCGACACAAGGCCGCTCCTACAGGGGAGCGGGAAAGCCCTGATCGATGTTGGCTCAGTGCAGTATCTGCGCCAGAAACGCCTTGGCCCGTTCGGTGCGCGGCTGGTTGAAGAACACCTGTGGCGGGCTGTCTTCAATGATCTGCCCGCCCTCAAGGAACAGCACCCGCTCGGCTACCTGCCGGGCGAAACCCATTTCATGGGTGACACACAGCATGGTCATGCCCGTGCCGGCCAGCTGCACCAGCACATCCAGCACCTCGGCGACCATTTCCGGGTCCAGGGCCGAGGTAGGTTCGTCAAACAGCATGATCCGCGGCTTCATGCACAGCGCGCGTGCAATTGCCACCCGCTGCTGCTGGCCGCCGGACAATTGGCTGGGGTACTTGTGCGCCTGGCTTTCGATACCGACCTTGCTCAGGTACATGCGCGCCCGCTCTTCGGCGTCCTTGCGCGACAGCCCGCGCACGCTGGTGGGGGCCAGCAGGCAGTTGTCGAGCACGCTCATGTGCGGAAACAGGTTGAAGTGCTGGAACACCATGCCGATGTCGCTGCGCACTTGCGCCGCCTCACGGGTGGTGGCGGCCAGGTCGATGCCGCCTACCTGGATGCTGCCCTGCTGGGCCACTTCCAGGCGGTTGATGCAGCGGATCAGCGTCGACTTGCCCGAGCCGGACGGCCCGCACAGCACAATGCGTTCGCCCTCACGCACCTGCAGGTCAATGTTGCGCAGTACGTGGAATTCGCCGTAGTGCTTGTTCAGGCCTTCGATGCGGATAAGCACCTGGCGTGGGTCGGGCTCGGGGGCAAGGCTGGCAAGGCTCAGTGATGCGGTCATGTTGTTTTTCTCCCGCGTGGGTTCAGTCGAAACGGGTCGCGCTGTAGGGCGCAGGGTCGGTGAAGGGGCGTTCGCCAGTGACCAGCTCGGCCAGCAGCCGGCCGCTGACCGGGCCCAGGGTGAGGCCGTGGTGGGCGTGGCCGAAGTTGAACCACAGCCCCGGGTGGCGCGGCGCAGGGCCGATCACCGGCCGCATGTCGGGCAGGCACGGGCGGCGGCCCAGCCACGGCGTGTCGTCCAGCCGTTCGCCCAAGGCCGGGAACAGCTTGCGCGCCAGGGCCTCGCAGCGGCCCAGCTGAATCTGGTTGCCAGGCGCAGTGGGGGCGTCGAACTCGATGCCGGTGGTCAGGCGCACGCCGCGCGCCATCGGTGCCAGCACGTAGCCGCCCTGGGTGTCACAGATGGAGTGCTCAAGCACAGCGCCGTCACGTGTGCCGTAGTGCATGTGGTAGCCGCGCTTGATCGCCAGCGGAATCTGGTAGCCCAGGCCACTGAACAGGTCGGCTGACTGCGGGCCGAGGCAGGCGACCACCTCGTCGGCGGTGATCGGGCCGCGACGGCTGTCTATCCGCCATTGGCCATTGGCCTGCCGCAGGCTGCGCGCATCTCCATGCAGGAACTGCCCACCACGTTGCAGGAACAGCGCCGCATAGCCCCGGGTGAGGGCGCCGGGGTTGTTCACGGTCTTGGGGTCGAGCCAGTGGATGCCGCCCACCACGGTGGCGTCCAGCTGGTGCTCGCGGGCCTGCAGCTGGCCGCATTCCAGGATCTCGAATTGCAGGCCATAGCGGCTCAGGCCCTTGGCGTCGGCCTTGGCTTGCTCGAACAGCGCCGAGTCGCGGAACACTTCGATCCAGCCTTTGGCCTGCACCAGGCCTTCAAGGCCGCCGGCCTTGATCAGCGCGTCGTGCTCTTCGACACAGCGCTGCACCAGCGGCAACATGTCTGCGGCGGCCCCGGCCAGGCGCCCCGGGGCCGACTGGCGCCAGTAGCGCCACAGCCACGGTGCGGCTTTGGGCAGGTGCGCCAGGTTGTAGCGCACGTCGGGCTGGCGGTTCAGGCCGTAGCGTAGCAGTGCGCCAAGCTGCCTGGGGAATGCGTAGGGGATGACGCTGGAGCGCTCGATCAGCCCGGCGTTGCCGTGGCTGGTGCCGCTGCCCGGTTCGTCGCGGTCGATCAAGACGACCTGGCGCCCGCGGGCCTGCAAGTGCAGGGCAGTGCTGACGCCGACGATGCCGGCGCCGAGGACAAGGGTCTGGCAATGCATGGAACGTATCCTTCGGTCAGTTCAGGTGGCGGCCCAGGCGGCCTTCCAGGTGTTTCAGCAGGCGCCGCACCAGTTCGACGATCACCAGGTAGAGCACAGCGGCCCACAGGTAGATCTGGAAGTCGAAACTGCGCGAGAAGGCCAGTTTGGTCACGCCCATCAGGTCGTAGATGGTCACCAGCGAGGCAATGGCGCTGGCCTTGATCATCAGAATCAGTTCGTTGCCCAGCGGGCCGATGGCCACCAGCAGCGATTGCGGCAGGATCACCTTGAAGAAGGTGGTCGAGCGTTTCAGGTTCAGCGCCCGCGCCGCCTCATGCTGGCCGGGGGCGACAGCCAGCAGGCTGCCGCGGAAGATCTCGGCCTGGTAGGCGGCGGTGTTCAGGGTGAAGGCCAACAAGGTGCAGAACCACGCCTCGCGGAAGAACCACCACAGGCCTACGTCCTGCCAGAAGCCCTTGAGCGAGCCCAGGCCGTAATAAAGCAGGAACAGTTGAGCCAGCAGTGGCGAGCCGCGGAAGAAGTACACGTAGCCGGCCGCCATACGTTGCAGTACCAGGCTACGTGACAGGCGCGCCAGCGCCAGCAACAAGCCAAGCACCGCGCCCAGGCTGAACGAGATCGCCACCAGTTTGGCGGTGACCAGCAGGCCATCGAGAAAGCGCGGGCCGTAACGTTCCAGCAGGTCCGGGTCGAGCACCAGTGCCAGCAGTTGATCGAAGCTCATGCGCGTGCTCCTTGCAGGTGGCGGTTGCTGCGCCGTTCGATGAAGGCAAACACTCGCCCGGAAAGCGCCGCGAACAGCAGGTAACCCAGGCAAGCGACGCCATAGAAGAACATCGGCTCTTTGGTCACGCTGACGGCCAGGTTGGTCTGACGCATCAGGTCGACCAGCGAAATGGTCGATACCAGCGAAGTGTCCTTGAGCAGCGACAGCCAGTTGTTGGACAAGCCGGGCAGGGCGATGCGGGTAAGTTGCGGCAGCAGCACCTTGAAGAACCCGGTACGTTTGCTCAGGCCTAGTGCCGAGCAGGCTTCCAGTTGGCCCTTGGGCAGTGTCTTGAACGCCGCCAGCCAGATCTCGCTGGAGAACGCGGCGAACACCAGGCTGAAGGCGATCATCGCGGCGAGGAAGGTGTTGATCAGGAACTCACCCTCATAGCCCATGGCCGCGAGGATTTTCTGTGCGGCGATCTGGCAGCCGTAATAGATGATCAGCAGTGTGAGCAGCTCGGGCAGGCCGCGGAACACGGTAGAGAACGTGGTGGCCCAGGCCCGTGGCAGGCGCTTGCGCGAGCGTGCCGCCAGGGCGACCAGCAGGCCCAGCGGCAGGCCGATGGGCAGGCAGGCCAGGGCCAGCGAAACGGTAACCAGCGCGCCGGCCAGCAGCGCCTGGCCCCAGCCTCCGCTGGCGAAGGACAGCAAGGACAATTGATCGAGCATGACGAACCCCTAAGCGTGGCAACGCGGTCTCTTTGTAGGAGCGGCCTTGTGTCGCGATCGGGCCGCAAGGCGGCCCCATGATTCATGCTGCGGCACAGAATGTCGGGGCCGCTGTGCGGCCCGATCGCGACACAAGGCCGCTCCTACAGGGATTGCGCAGTTTCCTGAAGATCAGTTGTAGATATCGAAAGCAAAGTACTTGCTGGCGATCTTCTGGTAGGTGCCGTTGGCCACGATCTGTTGTAGCGCGGTGTTCAGGCGCTGGCGCAGGGCCTCGTCGTCCTTGCGCACGGCAATGGCGGCATCGGCCTTGGTGTCGGCCACGTCGCCGAGGATCTTGCAGCAGTCCCCGCCGTTCTTGGTCATCCACTCATGCAGCGGGAACTTGTCGGCAATCACCCCGTCCAGGCGCCCGGCAGCCAGGTCGGCGTTGGCTTCGTCCATGGTCGGGTACAACTTCACATCGGCACCGGCCTTGCCATACACGTCTTCGGCGTAGATGGCCTGGGTGGACGATGACTGGGCGCCGACGGTGTAGCCGACAAAGTCGGTCTGGGCGCTGTCGATCTTGCTGTCCTTGGCTACCGCAACTGTCAGCGGGGTGCGGTAGTAGTGGTCGGTGAAGGCGATTTTCTTGCGCCGTTCTTCGGTATTGATCATCGAAGCGACAACGGCGTCGTACTTGCGCGCCATCAGGGCGGGGATGATGCCTTCCCAGTCCTGGGCCACCAGTGTGCACTCGACTTTCATCTGCTCGCACAGGGCATGGGTGATGTCGATGTCGAAACCGTGCAACTGATTATTGGCGTCGACATAGTTGAAGGGCGGGTAGGCGCCCTCGGTGGCGAAGCGCAGGGTTTCGGCACTGGCGGCACCCGTCAGCAGCAGGGCGCACGCACCCACCAAGGCCATGGTCTTGTTCATCTCGCACCTCATTGCACTCTTGCTATTGTTGTTTGCCCGTCGACCACGAGGTGTAGCCGACGAACTCGTTATGTAGAGCGGCAGTCGCTTCCAAGCGTTTTTCAACATCAGGCCCGAGTTTCTTGCAGACCTCGTTGACCATCAGGTGTACCCACGACAGCATCGTCGAGGTGGATTCCCAGAACAGGTTGAACTCGGTGGGGATGCGGAACACCTCATCGGCGTTGGCATCGGCCCAGTCACAGAAGGTGTCGGTCACCAGGGTGACCGCAATGCCTGCCTCGCGTGCCTTCTGGCACAGCAACAGGGCGTGGCGGGAATAACGGCGCGCTTCGAACACCACCAGGGCACTGTCTTCGGCGCGGCCCAGCAGCACGTCGCCAAAGTGCCCGGCGCTGATATCCACCAGCTGCACACCATCGCGCAGGTATTGCAGCAAGTGGCTCATGCACATGGCGACGCCGCGCTCGGTCTGGAAACCGGCAACAAACACCCGTGGCTTGCTCGCCAGGCGTTGCGCCACGCTGTGCCAGGTGGGGCTTTGGCGGTACTCGTGCACGCGCATCAACGCGGCGATTTCCAGCTCCAGGCTGCCGGCGTTGTCACTGGCGTCCTGGTTCTGGCGGTAATCTTGCAGGCGGTCGCCCACCAGCCACGGGCCATCGCCCAGATCGTTTTGCAGGTCTTGTTTTAATGCCTTGAGGTGGGCATAACCCAATGAACGGCAAAAGCGCCCGACGCTGGATTCGCTGACACCCAGCTTGGCCGCGATGCTGGCCGAGGTCTGAAACGGCAGTTCGTGCAGGTTGGCAAGCATGTAGGTAGCGATCTTGCGGCCCGAAGCAGCGGCCCCTTCGAGGCTGTTTTCCAGGCGTTGCTTGATCGGTTGGCTCATGCTGTGGCTCCAGGGGGTAAGGCTTGGGGGAGAAAATGAATGTTTTCTGTCATCAAGTCAACATTTGACAGATTGCTGTCACATGCAGGAAAGTTTTTGTCGTTGCAACGCTGTAGCCATTCCAATACCAACAAGGAGCTTCAGATGTCCGCACCTTCCACCAGCACCGTTGTGCGTGTGCCTTTTACCGAACTGCAGGGCCTGTTGCAGGCTGTGTTCCAGCGCCATGGCTGCAGCGAACGCGTGGCCGGGGTGCTGGCTCACAACTGCGCCAGTGCCCAGCGTGACGGCGCGCACAGCCATGGGGTGTTCCGCATGCCTGGGTATGTGTCGACCCTGGCCAGTGGCTGGGTCGATGGCCAGGCCACGCCAAAGGTCAGTGATGTGGCTGCCGGCTATGTCAGTGTCGATGCCGCTGGCGGCTTCGCCCAGCCGGCGCTGGCTGCAGCCCGCGAGCTGTTGGTGGCCAAGGCGCGCAATGCCGGCATTGCCGTGCTGGCTATCCACAACTCGCACCACTTCGCGGCACTGTGGCCAGATGTTGAACCGTTTGCCGAAGAGGGCCTGGTGGCCCTGAGCGTGGTCAACAGCATGACCTGCGTGGTGCCGCATGGCGCCCGCAAGCCACTGTTCGGCACCAACCCCATTGCGTTTGCTGCGCCTTGCGCCGAACACGACCCGATCGTCTTCGACATGGCTACCAGCGCCATGGCGCACGGCGATGTACAGATTGCCGCGCGTGCCGGCCAGCAACTGCCGGAAGGCATGGGGGTGAATGCCAATGGCGAGCCGACCACCGACCCGCTGGCGATCCTGGAGGGCGGCGCCTTGTTGCCGTTTGGCGGGCACAAGGGCTCGGCGCTGTCGATGATGGTCGAGCTGCTGGCGGCGGCGCTGACCGGCGGTAATTTCTCCTGGGAGTTCGACTGGTCCGGGCACCCGGGGGCGAAAACCCCATGGACGGGGCAGCTGATCATCGTCATCGACCCGCACAAGGCCGAGGGCGAGCGGTTTGCCCTGCGCAGCCGCGAGTTGGTGGAACAGATGCAGGCGGTGGGGCTGACGCGCATGCCGGGTGAGCGGCGTTATCGCGAGCGTGAGGTGGCCGAGGAGGAGGGGGTGGCGGTGACTGAGCAGGAATTGCAGGGCCTGAAAGACTTGCTTGGCTGACTGCCGCGCGCTGTAGGGGGCTGTGCGGTCTGTGTAGGAGCGGCCTTGTGTCGCGATGGGCCGCAAAGCGGCCCCAGGGTTTCAGCGCAGGTGCACATATTGCCGGGGCTGCTGCGCAGCCCTTTCGCGACACAAGGCCGCTCCTACAGGGCCGTGCGAGCGACAGATAACCTGGCCATGCAATGTTGCATAGACAACCTTGCACAATGGTGGATGTTCCTGAGCCCGCACTCCGGGTATGCTCAGGTCTGCCTTTTCGAACTGTCCTGATCCAAGGAGCTGCACGCTGTGTTCAAACATGTCGATGCCTATGCCGGCGACCCGATCCTCTCGCTGATGGAAACCTTCAAGGCCGACCCGCGCGCCGACAAGGTCAACCTGAGTATCGGCCTGTACTACGATGAGGCTGGCGTAGTGCCGCAACTGGCGGCTGTGGATGCGGTGGAAAAACGCATCGCCGGCCAAGACCACGAAGCCTCCCTTTACCTGCCGATGGAAGGCCTGGCCAGCTACCGCCAGGCCATCCAGGCGCTGCTGTTCGGTGCCGATCACCCCGCCGTGACCGGCGGCCGCGTGGCCACGGTGCAGACCGTGGGTGGCTCCGGTGCCCTGAAAGTCGGTGCCGACTTCCTCAAGCGCTATTTCCCGCAGTCCGAAGTCTGGGTCAGCAACCCGACCTGGGACAACCACCGCGCCATCTTCGAAGGTGCCGGGTTCAAGGTGCACACCTATCCGTACTTCGACCAGGCCACCCGTGGCGTGGACTTCGACGGCATGCTGGCCACCCTGCAAAGCCTGCCAGCCAACAGCGTGGTACTGCTGCACCCCTGCTGCCACAACCCCACCGGCGCCGACCTGGAACAACACCAGTGGCAACAGGTGGTCGAAGTGGTCAAGGCGCGCCAGCTGATCCCGTTCCTCGACATCGCCTACCAGGGCTTTGCCGAAGGCCTGGTGGAAGACGCCTACGCCATCCGCGAAATGGCCCGTGCCGGCGTGCCGTGCCTGGTCAGCAACTCGTTCTCGAAAATCTTCTCGCTGTACGGCGAGCGGGTCGGCGGCCTGTCGGTGGTGTGTGATGACGACGCCACTGCCCAGAGCGTACTTGGCCAGCTCAAGGCCACCGTACGTCGCAACTACTCCAGCCCGCCAGCCTTCGGCGCCCAGCTGGTTGCAGGCGTGCTCGGCGATGCCGGCCTCAATGCCCAGTGGGCCGAAGAGGTCGAAGTGATGCGCAAGCGTATCCTCGACATGCGCCAGGCGCTGGTCGATGCCCTGGCGGTGCTGCTGCCAGGCCAGGACTTCCAGTTCTTCCTGCGCCAGCGTGGCATGTTCAGCTACACCGGCTTCAGCGTCGAGCAAGTGCGCCGCCTGCGTGACGAGTTCGGTGTCTACCTTATCGACAGCGGCCGGGTGTGCATGTCCGGCTTGCGCCCAGCCAACCTGCAGCAGGTTGCCGAAGCGTTCGCTGCTGTTCAGAAGTAACACCTGCAAGGGGCCTTCGCGGCCCCTTACAGTGCCTGCCCCTCCAACCCGCTTGTAAAGACAAGTGCAACCGCTCCTCGGAAAAGGGCTTCGCAAGTGCAACCTTTCCGTGCACAATCGCGCCCCTCTTCCCCGGTTGAGTTGGGCGAAACGTCTATTTCGCCATTCTCAGCCTGTTGCAGTCTTGCGAGTGGAGCTTCACCCGGAATGAATGAGCAGGCCCCAAGCGTTGAACAACGCTTTGCAGAATCGACCCCCGCCACCCTTGGCAGCTGGGCGCGTCACGACACTACCTGGATGCTGGGCCTGTTTGGCACAGCCATCGGCGCCGGAACCCTGTTCCTGCCGATCAACGCCGGCCTTGGTGGTTTCTGGCCGCTGCTGATCCTGGCCATCCTGGCCTTCCCGATGACGTACTTTGCGCACCGCGGGCTGACCCGTTTCGTGCTTTCCGGGCGCAACGATGGCGACATCACCGAGGTGGTCAAGGAGCACTTCGGCAGCTCCGCCGGTACCGCGATCACCGTGCTGTACTTCTTCGCGATCTTCCCCATCCTGCTTATCTACAGCGTGGCGCTGACCAACACGGTCTCCAGTTTCATGGAGCACCAGTTGCACATGGAGCCACCGCCACGGGCCATCCTGTCGTTCGTGCTGATCCTCGGGCTGCTGGCCATCGTGCGCTGCGGTGAACAGGCCACGGTCAAGGTCATGAGCCTGCTGGTGTACCCGTTCATCGTCGCCCTGGCATTGCTGGGCCTGTACCTGGTGCCGCACTGGACCGGTGGCATCCTCGACAGCGCCACCCAGGTGCCGCCGGCTTCGGCCTTCCTGCACACCCTGTGGCTGGCCATCCCGGTGATGGTGTTCTCGTTCAACCACTCGCCGATCATCTCGGCCTTTGCGGTGGACCAGAAGCGCCGCTACGGCGAGCACGCCGATGAGCGCAGCGGCCAGATCCTGCGCCGTGCCCACCTGCTGATGGTGGTGATGGTGCTGTTCTTCGTGTTCAGCTGCGTGCTCACCCTCAGCAGCGCCCAACTGGCCGAAGCCAAGGCACAGAACCTGTCGATCCTGTCGTACCTGGCCAACCACTTCAGCAACCCGACCATCGCATTCGCGGCACCGCTGATCGCCTTCGTGGCCATCGCCAAGTCGTTCCTGGGCCACTACATCGGCGCCAGCGAAGGCCTGAAGGGCATCATCACCAAGACCGGCGCGCGCCCGGGTGCCAAGGCCCTGGACCGCATGGTTGCTGCGCTGATGCTGGTGGTGTGCTGGATCGTTGCTACCCTCAACCCGAGCATCCTCGGCATGATCGAGTCGCTCGGCGGCCCGATTCTCGCGGTACTGCTGTTCCTGATGCCGATGTATGCCATTCGTCGTGTACCGTCGATGCGCAAGTACAGCGGTGCGGCGTCCAACGTGTTCGTGGTAGTGGTTGGCCTGGTTGCGCTGACCTCGGTGGTGTACGGCTTGCTGAGCTGATTTGCCGCTTGCAATAAAGAGTGCCCGGGTCGGCAATCGCCACCCGGGCATTCTTTTAAGCCTGGCCAAGGTTTCAACAGCGTTGCATTTCATCGTCCTTGCTGTATGCCAGCAGCCACCATCCACAGAGGCTGGCCGCCACGAACAGCAGTCCCAAGCCTGTCGGAAGCATACTTTCGAAGCCTGCGACCACACTGCTGGTCAAACCAGCACCAGCGAACAGCAACGTCGTGTTGAGCGATGCTGCGGCCCCTGCCTGATGCGAATACCGCGACAAGGCTTGGGTCGTTGCAGCTGGGCGCACCAGGGTTGTCCCGGTGGTACAGACAATCATCGGTAGCAGTACACCCACCACAGATAACCCTGCCACCCGCTCCCAAATCAAAAGGGTGATGCCTGCTGCACTTATAAGCACGAAGCCCGCTTTTATTTGAACCTGCGGGCTTACCCGATGGTTCATGTAGGTCGCAGCTACTCCGCCGGCGATATATGCCAACCCATAGCCGATAAAAATAATGGAGAATTGATAGGTCGTCAGCTCCAGCCTGCCCATCAGCAGCAATGGCGCTATGACTATGAATGAAAAATGGCAGGCAAAGGCGAGGCTGGACTGCAGGGAATGCGCGAGATAGGTCGAGTCTCGCAGCATCACCCGATAACTGGACATGCCTGGCGCCCGGTGGCGCAGGGCAGGTGTGTCATGAAGCAGCACATACGATAAAAGTGAAACGATCGCAGCGATGATCGCGAATATTGTAAAGCTTGCCTCCCAGCCAAAGTATTGCTGGAGAAGGGCACCTGCTAGCGGTGACAGGGAGATGAACAGCCCACTTGCGCTGGTTAACAGGATTCGCATCGCATTGCGCTGTTTACCCCTGTAGAGGTCCTGCACAAGTGCCTGGCCCAGGACGAGGCTGCCGCAGCCCAGGGCCTGCACTAAACGAAACGCCATGAACGTTTCATAGTTGGTTGAAATTATACAACCGAGCGCGCCTGCAATGGACACTCCCAGCCCGGCGAGCAGCAAACGCTTGCGCCCGATGCCATCCGACAGTGGACCGATCACTATTTGCGCCAGGGCGACACCCACAGCAAAAAAGCTTACTGAATAGGCTATCTGTTTTGGGTCAACCCGAAACTCATCTGAGAGCGCAGGGAATGATGGGAGGATCACATCCAGCGGAAATACACCTAACAGACACAACAAAATCAGCAGCGTCGAGCACAGATGGCGTCGGAGCGAATCCGGCGGGCGGTTCATGCTACTAGCCCCGCCGATTGGAAATGCACGAAATAGCTTTCGTCATCCAGTAAATCAGTGCGCTGAATTGCCAGAAGCGTCGGCTTGCAAATTTCCATCATTCGTACCGCCTGGTTCGCCAGTGCAAAAGCCGAAACTTCGTCTCCGAGGGCTGGCCGAGTTTTGAAAACCATTCGTAAGAAGGGCAGGTCGGGTTGGCAGAAGGCAGCGAGTACCTTAGGCAGTATTTTGGCGACATAGTCTCTTTCGATCTTGGAAATTTGTCGCCACAGCTGCGAGAAGCACTCGGAAAAGAAGATTGCATGACGACCTTCATCGTATAAGTGATCCCGTAGCATATTCGTGACTGGAGCAACAAGCGCGCCGGTAGACAACTTGAGCAACTCGCGGGTGATCAACGTTTCCGAGGCGAAGCCGATACAGAAGCGGGTTAAGCACTTCAGGTCTGGCGGGCTTTGTTCCAAGATAAAATCCAACCCCTCTATGCGGGTAGACTTGGTGCGCATCAAGTTGAAATGCTTCGCCACCTGATCTGCGATATCCTTTGAAAACAGCGCGTGATACGCCTCGTCAGCATAGAGTTTAAGAGCAACATGATGCTCTTCGTTTTCAAAGTATTTGTTCAAGTTGCCAGCCACAATGCAACGCACGGCCTCATTGACGTGAGCCATTTCCAGGGTTGTCGTATAGTCCATGAAGTGCACTAGATGATGCGCGTGTACGAGCAATAGCTCTTTCTTGGGAAGCGATTTTACCGAGTCATGAGTCAGGGCTGAGCTAAGCGCGGCAGGAAACCATAAACTGGGTTCGGTCTGAGCAAAATCCTCCTG
Source organism: Pseudomonas sp. NPDC089547 (assembly GCF_050280665.1). Lineage (NCBI taxonomy): Bacteria > Pseudomonadati > Pseudomonadota > Gammaproteobacteria > Pseudomonadales > Pseudomonadaceae > Pseudomonas > Pseudomonas sp. NPDC089547. The sequence goes on from NZ_JBNNVS010000008.1 coordinate 108,270, forward strand.
TGTGAATTGATATGCGTAAGGTCGCGAGCGCACGGCACTGGATGAGTCCCAGTTCCGAAACAAGGTGATGCTGCGGTAGGTTGCCTCATTCATATGTAAGTTCGCATCAGTTGTTTTTCAAGAGCGATTTTAGGCAGTCGGGAATCGCGGAGCCGTCACTGTAGCCGCAGCCGACAAAGAAAAGGACCTGTTCACTAGCGTTTTCGAGCTCTAATAGAGCCTCGATTGAGCACTCATTCAATGCGCCAGTTAGCCATGTGTTCATGCCGCTGGCAGTAGCAGCCAGTTGAAACGTCTGGGCCACGTGGCCAACCTCTACCAGCGCCATCCGATATGCACGTGAGTGCTCATATTTCCACCACAACTTGTCGAATCTGGAAGTGAGGAATAGTCCTGCTGGTATATCGTTCGCAAAGTGCTGTCCGGAGAGCAGATCACCCAATCTTGGCGCCAACTGATTGCGCCAGTGCAATTGATGCATATGAGGGTCGTAGAGGTAGACTCCGGGCTCTACGCCTTCGACATTGGCTACATATACATAGCCTTCTGTAGCATTTAGTCCACCCGCTGATGGACTGCTGCGGCGCTTGGCGAACTGCTCAACTCCTCCTTCTGCACTAGATAGTGTTCGACCGTCAACAAAGCCTAGCGTTTGCTGCAAGATCCGCCCTAGCTCTTCCATTGGAATCGGTGAGTGATGGAAGGTTCTTACAGTTGCGCGTTGCCTTAGAATTCTATCGAATTCGTCAGTGGTGTTCGAGGTCGGCAGTTGAATGCCATGCCCATTTGGCCCAAGGGTCTCGGTAGGAGTTGTTTCAGACAATACGTCGGTGCAATGTTCAAGGTACTGAGTAGCCCACTCATGCGCGTTATTCGGCTGGTTTTCTAGCGCTACATCTTTTGTTCCAAGATGAAAGATTCGAGAAAGAATATCCCACCCCCAAGTGCTTTCATCCCTGGTCGCGTCCACGACAACCTTGCAGTGTTTCAAATCCTTGAGTAGGGTATCATTCGAATCGTTGCAAGTGCGATCATAAACAATCGATACCAGTCTCTTTGCGTGCTCGGCTGACAGTTGGTACTGCTTGTGATTCTTGAAGTCCCAGCAGATGAGGGCGTCACCCATGACGAAAAAGAAGCAGTCTCTACTTACCATTGTCTTCTCCCTTGACTAAAGCGCAGGCCGGCACTGCGCTTTAGTATTCATTGGCTAAGGCTTACTGGCCCTTTTTGACCAGAAGTGCCAGATTGGCCAGTTTTGTAGATTCCATCTTGATAGGTTTCATATTTGAATCTCCATATAAGCGCCGCGTTATTGCGACACACCTGATGGTAGCGGCTCTTTGAAGATGTACAAGATTAACGGGGCGCCGAAATTTCCGATGAAGTTGTAGGATTTTTTACCTCGATATTTATCAGGGCGCAGTCCAACTTGACCGTAAGGCCTCTAGTGCAAGCCATGTAGCCGCTTTGAAAGTAGCATTGTGCAGTTCATGTCAATCTAAAAAACTTCGTAACAGACTCGTAGTGGGCGGTCGGCCTGAGGCTCGGCAACTGGTCGTGACCGCGGGTTTAGGCATTTTGTCCACAAAAATAGTCTGGTATTTAGAACAATTTCACCTGCACCCATAGGCACCCGGCCGGCTTCATGCTTAACTCAGTGTCCTTTTCAAACCCAGCATAAGGATTTCGTCATGGCTCAAGTGACTCTCAAAGGTGGCCCGGTTCAGGTTAACGGCAACCTGCCACAGGCCGGCGCCCAGGCTCCGGCTTTCTCCCTGGTCGGTGAAGGCCTGGCTGACAAGTCGCTGAAAGACTTCGCCGGCAAGCGCAAGGTGCTGAACATCTTCCCGAGCGTCGACACCCCAACCTGCGCTACCTCCGTGCGCAAGTTCAATGCCCAGGCCAACGATGTCGCCAACACTGTCGTGCTGTGCATCTCCGCCGACCTGCCGTTCGCCCAAGCGCGCTTCTGCGGTGCCGAAGGCCTGGAGAACGTGAAAAACCTGTCGACCCTGCGTGGCCGCGAGTTCCTTGAAAACTACGGCGTAGCCATCGCCGACGGCCCGCTGGCCGGCCTGGCTGCCCGCGCTGTTGTGGTGCTGGACGAGAACGACAATGTGCTGCACAGCGAGCTGGTTGGCGAAATCGCTGACGAGCCGAACTACGAGGCGGCGCTGGCAGTACTGAAGTAAGGATTGCGTAGGGCAGGGCGGCGGAGTCCTGTGTCGGCCCCTTCGCGGGTGAACCCGCTCCCACAGGTACGGCACAGATTTCGAAAGCAGTGCTATCCCTGTGGGAGCGGGTTCACCCGCGAAAGGGCCACCTCAGGCTATTGAAACCTTTCAGCCCGCCACCGCTCCAAGCAACACCCTGTAACGGCCCGGAACGCGTTCCGGGCCGTTTTCATTTAAAGTTCAGCGTCTTGGCAACGTCAGCCAAAGGTAAACCTCTGGTAAAGGCCCTTTGCTAAAACGATGCCATTGCTTATCGTTCACCCTCCCCAAGCCGCCATTCCGAACAAGGTTCGTTCAACCCATGCAAGCGTCCAATTCCCGTTCCCCCCGTCGCTGGTTCGTCGGCCTGCTGATCCTGCTGCTGGTGGCTGCGCTGGCCTGGTGGCTGTGGCCCGCAGCAACGCCCGCGCATAAAGAAGCCGCAGGCGGCGGGCGCGGCGGCAAGGGCGTGGGCATGATGGGCGGGCGCCCGGGCTTCGGTGGCTCCAGCGACCCGGTGCCGGTGCGCGTCGAACCGGTGCGGGTTGGCGACTTCCCGCTTTACTACAAGGCCCTGGGCACGGTCACCGCGACTAACACGGTCAATGTGCGCAGCCGCGTGGCGGGCGAACTGGTGAAGGTCCATTTCAAGGAAGGCCAGCAGGTCAAGGCCGGCGACCTGCTCGCTGAAATCGACCCGCGTTCGTACCGCATTGCCCTGCAGCAAGCCGAAGGCACCCTGGCGCAAAACCAGGCGCAGTTGAAAAACGCCCAGGTCGACCTGGCCCGCTATAAAGGCCTGTACGCCGAAGACAGCATCGCCAAGCAAACCCTGGATACTGCCGAAGCACAGGTGGCGCAGTTCCAGGGGCTGGTCAAGACCAATCAGGCACAGGTTAACGATGCCCGGCTGAACCTCGATTTCACCCAGATCCGTGCGCCGATCAACGGCCGTGTCGGCCTGCGCCAGCTCGACCTGGGCAACCTGGTGGCCGCCAACGATGCCACCGCACTGGTGGTGATCACCCAGACCGAGCCAATCAGCGTCGCCTTCACCCTGCCGGAAACCGAACTGAGCACCGTGCTGGAGCGCTACCGCAATGGCGCCAGCCTGCCGGTCGAGGCCTGGGACCGCAGTGACAGCAAGCTGCAGTCCACCGGCGTGCTGGGCAGCATCGACAACCAGATCGACACCACCACCGGCACCCTCAAGTTCAAGGGCCGCTTCGAGAACAAGGACCTGGCCCTGTTCCCCAACCAGTTCGTCAACGTGCGCCTGCTGGCCGACACCCTCAAGCAGGTGGTCATGGCCCCGGCTGCGGCTATCCAGTTTGGCAACGACGGCACCTTTGCCTACGTGGTCAACGCCGAAAGCACGGTGAACGTGCGCAAGCTCAAGGTAGGCGCCAGCGATGGCGAGAACAGCGTGATTCTCGACGGCCTCAAGGCAGGCGACCGCCTGGTGCTGGAAGGTACCGACCGCCTGCGCGAAGGTACCAAGGTGGAAGTGGTCGAAGACAGCTCGCAAGTGCCGACTACCCCGGGCCAGCACCTGCAAGGCCAGGAAGCCAAAGGCTCGGCGCACACAGGTGAAGCCCAGCCTGGCAAAGCAGCAGGCAAGGCGGGCGCATGAACCTCTCGCGTCTGTTCATCCTGCGGCCGGTCGCTACCACGCTGAGCATGCTGGCCATCGTTTTGGCCGGCCTGATCGCCTACAAGCTGCTGCCGGTTTCCGCCCTGCCGCAGGTGGATTACCCGACCATCCGCGTCATGACCCTGTACCCCGGCGCCAGCCCACAAGTCATGACCAGCGCGGTCACCGCACCGCTAGAGCGCCAGTTCGGCCAGATGCCCGGCCTGGAGCAGATGGCGTCGACCAGCTCCGGGGGCGCTTCGGTGCTGACCCTGCGCTTCAACCTCGACATGAACATGGACGTTGCCGAACAACAGGTGCAAGCTGCGATCAACGCCGCCAGCAACTTGCTGCCCAGCGACCTGCCGGCGCCGCCGGTGTACAACAAGGTCAACCCGGCCGACACCCCGGTGCTGACCCTGGCCATCTCCAGCAAGACCATGCCGCTGCCCAAACTCAACGACCTGGTCGATACCCGCGTGGCGCAAAAGCTCGCGCAGATCAGCGGCGTGGGCATGGTCAGTATCGCTGGCGGCCAGCGCCAGGCGGTACGCATCAAGGTCAACGTCGATGCCCTGGCCGCCAACGGCCTGAACCTCGATGACGTGCGCACGCTCATCGGCGCGTCCAACGTCAACCAGCCAAAGGGCAACTTCGACGGCCCGACCCGGGTGTCGATGCTCGACGCCAACGACCAGCTACGTTCCCCCGAGGAATACGCCAACCTGATCCTGGCCTACAACAACGGTGCGCCGCTGCGCCTCAAGGACGTGGCCGAAATCGTCGATGGCGCGGAGAACGAGCGCCTGGCCGCCTGGGCCAACGAAAACCACGCGGTACTGCTGAACATCCAGCGCCAGCCGGGCGCCAACGTGATCGAAGTGGTCGACCGCATCAAGGACCTGCTGCCGTCGATTACCGACAACCTGCCGGCCGGCCTGGATGTGTCGGTACTGACCGACCGCACCCAGACCATTCGTGCGGCGGTCAAGGACGTACAGCACGAACTGTTGATCGCCATCGTGCTGGTGGTGATGGTCACCTTCGTGTTCCTGCGCCGCTTCAGCGCCACCCTTATTCCGTCGATTGCCGTACCCCTGTCGCTGATCGGCACCTTCGGCGTGATGTACCTGGCCGGTTTCTCGGTCAACAACCTCACGCTGATGGCCCTGACCATCGCCACCGGCTTTGTGGTCGACGATGCCATCGTCATGCTGGAGAATATTTCCCGGCATATCGAAGAGGGCGAAACACCTATGCAGGCGGCGCTCAAGGGCGCCCGGCAAATCGGCTTCACCCTGATTTCGTTGACCTTCTCGCTGATCGCGGTGTTGATCCCTCTGCTGTTCATGGCCGACGTGGTTGGCCGGCTGTTCCGCGAGTTCGCCATCACCCTGGCGGTGGCCATCCTGATCTCCCTGGTGGTGTCGCTGACCCTCACGCCGATGATGTGTGCACGCCTGCTCAAGCGTGAGCCCAAGGAAGAAGAGCAAAGCCGCTTCTACCGCGCCAGTGGCGCCTGGATCGACTGGCTGATCAAACACTACGGCAGCGCCTTGCAGTGGGTGCTGAAGCACCAGCCGCTGACCCTGCTGGTGGCGGTGGCGAGCCTGGTGCTGACGGTGTTCCTGTACATGGTGGTGCCCAAGGGCTTCTTCCCGGTGCAGGATACCGGGGTGATCCAGGGCATTTCCGAAGCGCCGCAGTCCACTTCGTTCGCCGCCATGAGCGAGCGCCAGCAGGCCCTGAGCAAGGTGATCCTGCAGGACCCTGCGGTGCAGAGCCTGTCGTCCTACATTGGCGTCGACGGTGATAACGCCACGCTCAACAGCGGCCGCCTGCTGATCAACCTCAAGCCCCACGGCGAGCGCGATGTCACCGCCAGCGAAGTGATCAGCCGCCTGCAACCACAACTCGACAGGTTGGTGGGCATCCGCCTGTTCATGCAGCCGGTGCAGGACCTGAGCATCGAAGACCGGGTCAGCCGTACCCAGTACCAGTTCAGCCTGTCGTCGCCAGACGCCGACCTGCTGGCGCAGTGGAGCGGCAAGCTGGTGCAGGCACTGCAGCAGCGCCCGGAGCTGGCAGACGTGGCCAGTGACCTGCAGGACAAAGGCCTGCAGGTTTACCTGGTGATCGACCGGGACATGGCCAGCCGCCTGGGCATCACGGTATCGCAGATTACCAACGCCCTTTACGACGCATTCGGCCAGCGGCAGATCTCGACCATCTACACCCAGGCCAGCCAGTACCGCGTGGTATTGCAGTCGCAGGACGCGGCGGTCATCGGCCCGCAGGCGCTGGAGTCGATCCACGTCAAGGCCACCGATGGCGGCCAGGTGCGCCTGTCGGCATTGGCACGCATCGAGCAGCGCCAAGCCCAGCTGGCCATTTCCCATATCGGCCAGTTCCCGGCGGTGACCCTGTCGTTCAACCTAGCCCACGGTGCCTCGCTGGGCGAAGCGGTGCAGGTGATCGAGCAGGTGCAGAAGGACATCGGCATGCCGCTGGGGGTACAAACCCGCTTCCAGGGTGCGGCAGAGGCCTTCCAGGCGTCGCTGTCGAGCACCTTGCTGCTGATTCTGGCCGCCGTGGTGACCATGTACATCGTGCTGGGCGTGCTGTACGAAAGCTACATCCACCCGGTGACCATCCTCTCGACCCTGCCGTCGGCGGCGGTGGGGGCCTTGCTGGCCCTGCTCATCAGCGGCAATGACCTGGGCATGATCGCCATCATCGGCATCATCCTGCTGATCGGTATCGTCAAGAAAAACGCCATCATGATGATCGACTTTGCCCTGGAGGCCGAGCGCCACCAGGGCATGAGCCCGCGTGATGCCATCTACCAGGCTGCGCTGCTGCGCTTCCGGCCAATCCTGATGACCACCCTGGCCGCGCTGTTCGGCGCGGTGCCGCTGATGCTCGCCACCGGTTCCGGCGCCGAGCTGCGTCAGCCCCTGGGGCTGGTGATGGTGGGCGGGTTGCTGGTCAGCCAGGTGCTGACACTGTTCACCACCCCGGTCATCTACCTGTACTTCGACCGCTTGGCCCGCCGCTGGCGCCCGGCCACTGACGTGAAGCAGGCCGAGGCATGAACCTGTCCGGTCCTTTTATCCGTCGCCCGGTGGCGACCATGCTGCTGAGCCTGGCGATCATGCTGCTGGGCGGGGTCAGCTTCGGCCTGCTGCCGGTGGCACCGCTGCCGCAAATGGACTTTCCGGTAATCGTGGTATCGGCCAACCTGTCTGGTGCCAGCCCCGAGGTCATGGCCTCCACCGTGGCCACGCCGCTGGAGCGCAAGCTGGGCAGCATTGCCGGCGTGACCACGCTGACCAGCAGCTCCAACCAGGGCTCCACGCGGGTGGTGATCGGCTTCGAGATGGGGCGTGATATCGACGGCGCGGCGCGTGAGGTGCAGGCGGCGATCAACGCCACCCGCAACCTGCTGCCCAGCGGCATGCGCAGCATGCCCACCTACAAGAAGATCAACCCGTCGCAGGCGCCGATCATGGTGCTGTCGCTGACCTCGGACGTGCTGCAGAAAGGCCAGCTGTACGACCTGGCCGACACCATCCTGTCGCAGAGCCTGGCCCAGGTACCAGGGGTAGGGGAGGTGCAGATCGGCGGCAGTTCGCTGCCTGCGGTGCGCATTGCCGTCGAACCGCAACTGCTCAACCAGTATGGCCTGTCGCTGGACGATGTGCGCACAGCCGTGTCCAACGCCAACCAGCGCCGGCCCATGGGCTTTGTCGAGGATGCCGAGCGCAACTGGCAGGTGCGGGCCAACGACCAACTGGAAAGCGCCAAGGATTATCAGCCGGTGGTGATCCGCCAGCAGAATGGCACCATCCTGCGCCTGTCCGACGTGGCGACCATTACCGATGGCGTCGAGAACCGCTACAACAGCGGTTTCTTCAATGACCAGGCGGCGGTGCTGCTGGTAGTCAACCGCCAGACCGGCGCCAACATCATCGAAACGGTCGACCAGATCAAGGCGCAGTTGCCAGCCCTGCAGTCACTGCTGCCGGCCAGTGTGCAACTGAACGTGGCCATGGACCGTTCCCCGGTGATCAAGGCCACCCTGAAAGAGGCCGAACACACCCTGTTGATCGCGGTGGTACTGGTGATCCTGGTGGTGTACCTGTTCCTCGGCAGCCTGCGCGCCTCGCTGATCCCCAGCCTGGCGGTGCCGGTTTCGCTGGTGGGCACCTTCGCGGTCATGTACCTGTGTGGTTTTTCGCTCAACAACCTGTCGCTGATGGCGCTGATTCTGGCCACCGGCCTGGTGGTCGACGATGCCATCGTGGTGTTGGAGAACATCTCGCGGCACATCGAAGACGGCCAGCCGCCGATGAAGGCGGCCTTCCTGGGGGCCAAGGAAGTCGGCTTCACCTTGCTGTCGATGAACGTGTCGCTGGTGGCAGTGTTTGTCTCGATCCTGTTCATGGGCGGCATCGTGCGCAACCTGTTCCAGGAGTTCTCGATCACCCTGGCAGCGGCGATCATCGTGTCGCTGGTGGTGTCGCTGACCCTTACGCCGATGCTCTGCGCCCGCTGGCTCAAGCCGCACCAGGCCGAGCAGACCCGCTTGCAGCGCTGGAGCGACAAGCAACACCAGCGCATGGTCAACGCCTATGACCGCAGCCTGGGTTGGGCCTTGCGCCACAAGCGCCTGACCCTGATCAGCCTGCTGGCGACCATCGCTGTGAACATTGCCCTTTACGTGGTGGTGCCCAAGACGTTGATGCCGCAGCAGGACACCGGCCAGTTGATGGGTTTCATCCGTGGGGATGACGGCTTGTCGTTCAGCGTGATGCAGCCAAAGATGGAAATCTACCGCCGCGCCTTGCTCGCCGACCCGGCGGTGCAGAGTGTTGCCGGGTTCATCGGTGGCAACAGCGGTACCAACAACGCCATGGTGCTGGTGCGCCTGAAGCCGATCAGCGAGCGTAAGCTCGATGCGCAGAAAGTGATTGAGCGCCTGCGCAAGGAAATGCCAAAAGTACCGGGCGGGCGCCTGTTCCTGATGGCCGACCAGGACCTGCAACTGGGCGGCGGCGGTCGTGACCAGACGTCGTCGCAATACCTGTACACGTTGCAAAGCGGCGACCTCGCGGCGTTGCGTGAGTGGTTCCCCAAGGTAGTTGCTGCCCTGCGTGCGCTGCCGGAGCTGACCGCAATCGACGCCCGCGACGGTGCCGGCACCCAGCAGGTGACCCTGGTAGTCGACCGCGACCAGGCCAAGCGCCTGGGCATCGACATGGACATGGTCACCGCCGTGCTGAACAACGCCTACAGCCAGCGGCAAATCTCCACCATCTATGACAGCCTCAACCAGTACCAGGTGGTGCTGGAGATCAACCCCAAATATGCCTGGGACCCGAGTACCCTGGAGCAGGTGCAGGTGATTACCGCAGACGGCGCCCGTGTGCCGCTGTCCACCATTGCCCACTACGAGAACAGCCTGGCCAACGACCGCGTCAGCCACGAAGGCCAGTTCGCCTCGGAAGACATCGCCTTTGACGTTGCCGAAGGCTACAGCCCCGACCAGGCCATGGCAGCGCTGGAACGTGAGGTGGCCAAGCTGGGGCTGCCCGAAGAAGTGATCGCCAAGCTGGGCGGTACTGCGGACGCCTTTGCCAAGACCCAGCAGGGCCAGCCGTTGATGATCCTGGGGGCATTGGTGCTGGTGTACCTGGTGCTGGGCATCCTGTACGAAAGCTACATCCACCCCTTGACCATTCTTTCGACACTGCCGTCGGCCGGCGTTGGTGCGTTGCTCACGCTGTACGTCACAGGGGGCGAGTTCAGCCTGATCTCGCTGCTGGGGCTGTTCCTGCTGATTGGCGTGGTGAAGAAAAACGCCATCCTGATGATCGACCTGGCCTTGCAGCTGGAGCGTCACCAGGGGCTGTCGCCGGAAGAGTCGATCCGCCGGGCCTGCCTGCTGCGCCTGCGGCCTATCCTGATGACCACCCTGGCGGCCATCCTCGGCGCCTTGCCGCTGCTGCTGAGCCACGCCGAAGGTGCAGAAATGCGCCAGCCGCTGGGCCTGACCATCATCGGTGGCCTGGTGTTCAGCCAGGTCCTTACCCTTTATACGACGCCGGTGGTCTACCTGTACCTGGACCGCCTACGCCACCGTTTCAATCATTGGCGCGGCGTGCGCACCGACGCCGCCCTGGAAAACCCGCTATGACTTTTGCCCAGACCCCACTGCACCGTGCCCTGCAAACGCTGACCCGTGGGCGTGGCTCGCGCCTGCTCGGCGCCGGTTTGTGCGTGGCCTTGCTCAGTGCCTGTACCCTGAGCCCGGACTACCACCGCCCGGAACTGACCAGCACGGCGGCGCAGTTCAAGCACGCCCAAGGCTGGACCCAGGCCACGCCATCGGACGCAATCGCCCGTGGCGCCTGGTGGGAGATCTACGGCGATGCCGGGCTTAACGCGCTGGTCGAGGAGCTGAACCGCAGCAACCAGACTGTAGCCCAGTCCGAAGCGCAGTATCGCCAGGCCCAGGCACTGGTGCGCAGCAGCCGTGCAGGATTGTTCCCAAGCCTGGACCTGACGGTCGGCAAAAACCGCTCTGCCCAAGGTACCGGCAGCTCCAGCTCTAGCCTGTCCAATAACAGCAGCGGCATCCGCGACACCTACAACGCTCAGCTGGGTGTCAGCTGGGAGATCGACCTGTGGGGCAAGCTGCGGGAAACAATGAATGCCAACGAGGCCAGTGCCGAAGCCAGCCTCGCCGACCTCGCTTCGATCCGCTTGAGCCAGCAGTCGGAGCTGGTGCAGAACTACCTGCAACTGCGGGTGATCGATGAGCAGAAGCGCCTGCTGGAAGCCACTGTGGCGGCGTATGAACGCTCGCTGCGGATGAACGAAAACCAGTACCGCGCCGGTGTCGCTGGCCCGGATGCAGTTGCCCAGGCGCGTACCCAGCTGAAAAGCACCCAGGCCGACCTGATCGACCTGATTTGGCAGCGTGCCCAGTTCGAGAACGCCATAGCCGTGCTGATGGGCAAGACCCCGGCCACCTTTAGCCTGGCCGACAGCAAGGACATTCCGGCGCTGCCGCAGATTCCGGTTTCGCTGCCTTCGCAATTGCTGGAGCGGCGCCCGGACATTGCTGCGGCGGAGCGCAACGTGATGGCTGCCAACGCCAACATTGGCGTGTCCCGGGCCGCGTACTTCCCGGACCTCAGCCTGAGCATGAGTGGAGGTTATTCCAGCAGCAGTTTCAATAACTGGATCGAGCTGCCCAACCGCTATTGGTCGGTGGGCCCGCAGTTGGCACTGACCCTGTTCGACGCCGGCAAGCGCAGCGCCGAGGTGGACCGCACGGTGGCGGTGTACGACCAGACCGTGGCGCAATACCGCCAGACCGTGCTCGATGGGTTCAAGGAAGTGGAAAACCTGCTGGTGCAGTTGAAGGTCTACGGCGATGAAGCCGTGGTGCGCCAAGAGGCGCTGGATGCGGCCCGAGAGTCGTTGCGCCTGACCGAGAACCAGTATCGTGCCGGGTTGATCGGCTACCTGGATGTGGTCAACGTGCAGACTACGGCGCTGAGTAACGAGCGCAGTGTGTTGAACCTGCTGCAAGGGCGCTTGGTGGCCAGTGTGCAACTGGTGGCTGCGCTGGGCGGGGGTTGGGACGCCGAACAGGCGTTTGCCGAGCAGGACTGACCCAACCTGCAACTGCGACCCCCCCTGTAGGAGCGGCCTTGCGTCGCGATCGGGCTGCGCAGCAGCCCCAGAAGTCGGCGTACAGGCATGAATCGCTGGGGCCGCTTCGCGGCCCGATCGCGACGCAAGGCCGCTCCTAGAAGGACCGCGTGATGGCCAATAGTTGTCCAGGTATTGGATCCATTCCCATTCGCAAAAACCCCGTGCGTTTCGCCAAAGCTTGAGTACAATCGTCAGCTTTTGTCGGGCCCCCTGTCCCGTCGCTGGAATTCCCAATGCTGACCGGTAGCTACTCCTCTTCGCTGGTGTTGATTTCGCTGTGCGTGGCGATCCTGGCGTCTTATACCGCCCTTGATCTGACCGGCCGCATTGCCACGGCCAAGGGCCGGGCTGCCTACCTGTGGATGGGGGGAGGCGCGTTGGCCATGGGCATTGGCGTGTGGTCGATGCACTTCATCGGCATGCTCGCCTTCAGCCTGCCCATCGACCTGGGCTATGACCTGACGCTTACCGCGTTCTCGCTGCTGATCGCCGTGCTGTCCTCGGGCTTTGCCCTGTGGCTGGTGAGCCAGCCGCGCCTGCCGTGCCTGCAACTGGGCTTTGGCGCGCTGATCATGGGCGCCGGCATCGCCTGCATGCACTACACCGGCATGGCTGCGCTGCGCATGCTGCCAGGTATCGACTATGACCCCACGCTGTTCGGTGCCTCGCTGCTGATTGCCGTGGGTGCTTCTGCGGCGGCGTTGTGGATTGCCTTCCGCCTGCGCAAGCACACCCCCTACGTGCGGCAGATCCGCGGCCTGGCGGCGGTGGTGATGGGTTTTGCCATCGTCGGCATGCACTACACCGGCATGGCGGCGGCGAATTTCCCCGAAGGCAGCTTCTGTGGTGCGCTGGGCGGTGGATTGCAAGGCGATAGCCTGGTCTACCTGGTGCTGATCACCACCCTGGCGGTACTGGCCGTGGCTTTGCTGACCTCGGTGCTGGACGCTCGCCTGGAGGCACGCACCGCCGAGCTGGCCCGTTCGCTGACCCTGGCCAACCAGGAGCTTACCCAGTTGGCGCTTCACGACACGCTCACCGACCTGCCCAACCGTACCTTGCTGGCAGATCGTATCGAGCAGGCTATTGCCAAAGTGGCGGAGCAGGGTGGTTGCTTCGCCTTGATGTTTATCGACCTGGACGGCTTCAAGCCGGTCAACGATGCTTTCGGCCACCATATCGGCGACCTGCTGCTCAAGGCCGTGGCAGCGCGCCTGCGCGGCCACCTGCACAGCCAGGACACCCTGGCGCGCATCGGTGGCGACGAATTCGTGCTATTGGTGGAGTTGCAGGAGCCTGACGATGCCATGGATGTGGCGGTGAAGCAGGTGAACCTGGTGTCACGGCCATTCCGGGTAGCCGAACACGACCTGCAACTGTCCGCGAGCCTGGGTATCGTCCTGTACCCCGGCAACGGCCAGGACCAGCACGAGCTGCTGCGCAATGCCGACGCCGCCATGTACCACGCCAAGAGCGCCGGCAAGAACGGCTACAGCTTCTTTGATGTGTCGATGAACAGTAACGCCCGCCAGCAATTGCAGCTTTTGCAAGACCTGCGCCAGGCGCTGGAGCAACGCCAGTTCCGCTTGCACTACCAGCCCAAGTTCGACGCCCAGGCATGCCAGCCTATTGGTGCCGAAGCCTTGCTGCGCTGGGAGCACCCGCAGCAGGGGCTGTTGCTGCCCGACCGCTTCATCGGCCTGGCGGAGAAGACCGGTTTGATCATCCCGATTGGCGAGTGGGTGCTGGACGAAGCCTGCCGGCAGATGCGCCAGTGGCTGGATCAAGGGCATCAGGGCTGGCGCATGGCCGTGAACCTGTCGGCCATCCAGTTCTGCCATGCCGGGCTGGTCGACAGTGTGGCCAGGGCCCTGCAGCAGCACGGCCTACCAGCCAACTGCCTGACCCTCGAAATTACCGAAACCACAGCCATGCACGACGCCGATGCCAGCCTTACCGTGCTGCAACGGTTGTCCGACATGGGCGTGGACCTGTCCATCGATGACTTTGGCACCGGTTATTCCAGCTTGATGTACCTCAAGCGCCTGCCCGCCAACGAGCTGAAGATCGACCGCGGCTTTGTGCGTGACCTGGAACAGGACAGTGACGATGCGGCGATTGTCTCAGCCATCGTCGCCCTGGGCCAGGCGCTGGGCCTGCGTATCGTTGCCGAAGGCGTGGAAACCGACAGGCAGCAGGATTTCCTGACCCGTCTGGGTTGTGATTCGCTACAAGGTTACCTGCTGGGCCAGCCGGTACCGGCCGAGCAGTTCATGGGCAAGTTGCAGGCCTTGCGTCAGCAGGATGCCGCTACGGGTTAAACGGCGTCGCGCAAGGTGAAGGCGGGGATGAACGCATCCATTTCCGCTTCGACGGCCTCGATGATGCGTTCAACGTCGGCTGCCGCCATGATGGCCATGCAGGGGATACCGGCGATGGCCAGCAGGGTTTCGCCGGTGGCACGGTCAAACAGCCGTGCGACCATGCTGCGGGGCGCATCCATGATGGCCTCGAAGCCCAGCGGGTGGAAATGCCAACGCATCACCTGGCAGGCGTTGGGAAACGTCATCTTGTTCATGCCAGCCTCCTTGTCCGTGCCTGGACGCGGTGATCGGTTGGCTGCGCGTGTGCGCCACCGGGAAGGTAAACATAGCAGCTGCCACGCACGATTCTCGGTTGCAAATAAGACAAATGTACCAATGCATGACAGAGGTCACATACTTGTCACGAAGCCCCTGTGGCCGTAGCCGGCAGGGCAAACGTTTTCCGGGCACGATTGCGGTAGTTCTCTGCGCCGTTCAGCCCGTTTTCAGTGGTCTTCGGCACACTTAGTTTCAGACGAGCGGTGTAATCAGCCCAGCAAACCGGCGGCGATGTTGATGGTGAACCCGAGGATCGCCGTATTGAACACGAAGCCCACCAGCGAATGTGCCAACACAATCCGCCGTAACTGCCTGCCGGCGACGCCTATATCTGACGTCTGCACCGCCACGCTGATGGTGAACGAGAAGTAGTGAAAGTCCCAATAGTCCGGGTTGCGCTCGCCATCGGCGAAGCGCAGCGGTGGTTCGTGGTTTTGCCCGGTATAGAACAGCCGGGCGTAATGCAGGCTGAAGATGCAGCCGATCAGCAGCCAGGAGCCCGCCACGGTCAGGCCGGTGTAGAGGTAATGCAGGGCCAGTGCCGAGCCTTGCAGGCCCCGGCTGGACACCAGTTGCAAGGTGACCGCGGCGAGGCTGGCGATGGCGGCGATACACACCGTAAGCAACACCACGCCTGCGTTTTCGTCTTCGACGCGGGCAACCTTGCGGACCTTTTCGGGGCTGGCGCCCCAGGTCAGGTACAGCACCAGCAGCAGGTACAGCCACACGCCAAGGTTCCAGCCGGCGAGGATGTGCTGAACGGTGTCACCGGCGGGGACCAGCCAGGCGCCGACAAGGCCGACTGCGGCGGCGAAGCTCAGGCGGGGGTGGGTACGGGTCAGGCGGTGGAAAGCCATGGGGCCTCTTTTTCGGTGGGTATGGCTACCACTCTAGACTGTGATAAGACACATGAGCGGTATGCTCCGTCCATTGTGGGAGCGGGCGAGCCCGCGAAGCAGACACCACGGTGGTTGGCACGGGCTGCGCCCGTGTTCGCGGGCTCGCCCGCTCCCACAGGGATCGCGCATGACTCAGGTTTTCATCAAGACAGCTATACCCGTCAAAGTGGGCCATGTGGGCTGTTGTTTTCTTTGATGTCGCCCATCGCACGGCATTGCAACTCTCAGTACACTGCACGCTCCAACACCAACATCTGTTGAACTCGAGGTTTTTGCATGACGCTCAGTCCTTTGGCAGGCAAGCCGGCTCCGGCCAGCGTGCTGGTCGATATTCCCCGACTGCTCACCGCCTACTACACCGGCCGCCCAGACGCTGCCGTGGCGGCCCAGCGGGTGGCCTTCGGCACCTCGGGGCACCGGGGGACTTCGCTTGAATTGAGTTTCAACGAATACCACGTGCTGGCCATTACCCAGGCCATCTGCCTGTACCGCCAGGAAAAGGGCATCGATGGCCCGTTGTTCATCGGTGCCGACACCCACGCCCTGTCAGCGCCGGCCACTGCCAGCGCCCTGGAAGTGCTGGCGGCCAACGGCGTGCAGGTCAGGCTGTCCAAGGACGACGAATACACGCCGACGCCAGCCGTGTCCCACGCCATCCTCTGCCACAACCGTGGCCGTGAGCAGGGCCTGGCCGATGGCATCGTCATCACTCCGTCGCACAACCCGCCGCAAAGCGGGGGTTTCAAGTACAACCCACCCAATGGCGGCCCGGCCGACAGCGACGTGACCAAGTGGGTCGAGGCCAAGGCCAACGAGTTGCTGGCAGCCAACCTTGCGGGCGTGAAGCGCATGGACCATGCCCAGGCGCTGCAGGCCCCGACCACCCAGCGCCACGACTATGTGAGCAGCTATGTGGCGGACCTGGAAAACGTCATCGACTTCGACGTCATCCGTAACGCCAAGCTGCGCTTGGGCGTCGACCCGCTGGGCGGGGCAGGGGTGCGCTACTGGTCGGCCATTGCCGAACACTACAAGCTCGACCTGGAAGTGGTGAACACCGAGGTGGACCCCACCTTCCGCTTCATGACCGTCGACTGGGATGGCCAGATCCGCATGGACCCATCCTCGCCCTACGCCATGCAGGGCCTGATTGGTCTGCGCGAGCGGTTCGACGTGGCCTTCGCCTGCGACCCGGACCACGACCGCCACGGTATCGTGACCTCCGACGGCCTGCTGCAGCCGAACAACTACCTGGCCGTGGCCATCGACTACCTGTACCGCCACCGTCCGCAGTGGCGCAGTGACGCCGCCGTGGGCAAGACCGTGGTGTCCAGCGGCATGATCGACCGCGTCACCCAGCGCCTGGGCCGTGAGTTGTACGAAGTTCCAGTGGGCTTCAAGTTCTTCGCCCAAGGGCTGTTCGACGGTACGCTTGGCTTTGGTGGCGAAGAGAGTGCCGGTGCGTCGTTCCTGCGCCGCGATGGTTCGGTCTGGGCCACCGACAAGGACGGGCTGATCCCGGCCTTGCTGGCTGCCGAAATGACTGCCCGTACCGGGCGCAACCCGAGCCAGGCCTATGCCGACCTGACCGAGGCACTGGGCAAGCCGTTCGCCACTCGTGTCGAGGCCAAGGCCGATGTGCGCCAGAAGGCGTTGCTGAGCAAGCTGGCTCCAGAGCAGGTCAAGTCGACCGAACTGGCCGGCGAGCCGATCGTGCAGATCCTCAGCCACGCGCCGGGCAACGGCCAGGCGATTGGCGGGCTGAAGGTGATGACCGCCAATGGCTGGTTCGCTGCGCGCCCATCGGGTACCGAAGACATCTACAAGATCTACGCCGAAAGCTTCATCGACGAAGCGCACCTGCAGCGCCTGGTACAGGAAGCACAAGTGCTGGTGGATGCGGCGATTGCCTGATCGGTAACAAACCACTTGGTGCTGCGGCGCAACGTAAATTAGAATTAATCCTATTTACGCCGCCGCAGGGCCATTCCCATGATCGACGCCGCGCCGCCACCGGAGCCTAGCCTGCCTGCCCTGTACCGGGAGCATCGCGGCTGGCTCGAAACCTGGCTACGTCGGCGCCTGGGCAATGCCTGGGATGCCGCCGACCTCAGCCAGGATACTTTTCTACGGGTACTGACCAGCGCCCAACCCCTGGCTGACATTCGCGAGCCAAGGGCCTACCTGCTGACAGTGGGCAAACGCCTGCTGAGCAACTTCCACCAACGGCGCAGCCTGGAACAGGCTTACCTCGATGCTTTGGCCACCTTGCCCGAGCAGCATGTGCCCTCGCCAGAAAAACGCTGGATATTGCTGGAAACCCTGCAAGCACTCGACGAGTTGCTCGACGGCCTCAAGGCCCCGGTACGCAAGGCCTTTCTCTGGAGCCAGCTTGAAGGCCTGGGTTACGCCGAAATCGGCAAGCGCCTGGGCGTTTGCGAGCGTTCGGTAAAGCGCTATATGGCGCAGGCATACGAACATTGCCTGCTGGCCGAGTTGCAATGACCACCCACTCGCCTGAAACCCGTGAAGCCGTGCGTGCTGCCGCCCGCTGGCTGGCGCTGCTGGACTCTGGTGACGCCAGTGAGAGCGACCTGCTGCGCCTGGCGAAATGGCGGGCCAGCAGCAGCCTGCACGAAGACGCATGGCAGAAGGCATCATTGCTGCGCCAGCGGTTTACCGCGCTACCCGGCGCGCTGGCCATGGCCACCCTGGACCGCCCGGATACCGGGCGTCGCGCATTGCTCAAGCAAGCCCTGGGTATCGCGGTGCTGTTGCCCACGGCCTGGCTGGTCAGCCGAGAGCTACCACTGGAGGCCTGGACCGCCGACATGCGCACTTCGGTAGGCGAGCGTCGGCAGGTGCTGTTGAGCGATGGCACATTCGTGCAGCTGAACACCGACAGTGCGGTGGATATCGACATGAATGCACGTCGCCTGACATTGCTTCGCGGAGAAGTGGCGGTGAAGGTGCCCGCCAACCTGAACCTGACGTTGCAGGTGCCTTACGGCCAGGTGGTGCTCGGCGGTGGTGAAGTGTGCCTGCGGCTGGTCGACCAGGCCTGCCGGGTATCGGTGGCCGATGGGGTAGCCAGCCTGCAGCCACTGCGAGGTCCGGCACACGTGCTGCACGCCGGGCAGCAGGCCAACCTGCAGGTGGCAGGCGTCGGCCCGGTCACAGGCCTGGATGAATGGCGCCTGGGCTGGCGTGAGGGCGTGCTGCGGCTGGACGACCGCCCCTTGGGCGAGCTGTTGCACGAGTTGCGCAGGTACCGCCCCGGGGTGCTGCGCTGGGCGCCCGAACTGGAGCGCCTGCGGGTGACTGGCACTTTCCGCCTTGACGATACCGACCGGATTCTTGCCTTGCTCGCCGCCAGCCTGCCGTTGCAGGTGCACGCACGCACGCGTTACTGGGTCAGCCTGGCGGCACGAGAAAACCGTGCTTGAGGCTGTCCCCTTTTTTTCACTCGCCGGTCATTACCGGTAGAAGAAAATAAAGGGGAGCCTTGTTCAATGTCAGTAGTAATGTCTTGCCGCCTGCGCCCACTGGCGCGCGCAGTGCGCCCGTTGTTCGCCATGAGCCTGTTGTTGTCTGCACCCGCCTGGGCTGATGAGCCGGTGCGGCGTGCCTATCAGGTGCCGGCCGCCAGCCTGGGCGCTGTGCTCACCCGGTTTGCCGACCAGGCCGGCGTCAGCCTTTCGCTGGACCCGGCACTGGTTCAGGGCCGGCAGAGTAACGGCCTGTCTGGTAGCTACAGTGTCGAAGAAGGTTTCATGCAGCTGCTACGCGGCAGCGGCCTGCAGTTGCTGCCGGTGGGTGAGGGGGCCTTCACCCTGATGCCAGCACCCGAGGCCGGTGATGCTCTGGAAATCGCCCCGACCAGCATCGTTGGCGGGCTGGCCGCAAGCAACGAAACGCAGCCGTATGCTGGCGGCCAGGTGGCTCGGCAGGGCGCACAAGGCCTGCTGGGGTCGCGTGACTTCATGGAAACCCCGTTCAGCATCACCAGCTATACCAGCGAACTGGTGAAGAACCAGCAAGCGCGAACCTTGGGCGAACTGATCGCCACCGACCCTTCGGTTCGGGCCACCAATCCGGCAGGCGGGCGCTTCGAGCAATTCACCATTCGCGGCTTCAGCCTGTTCAACAGTGATGTGGCCTACAACGGTTTGTACGGCATCTTGCCAACCTACTCGATCGACATGGAAATGGCTGACCGGGTCGATATCATCAAAGGCCCCAGCCAGTTGATCAACGGCATTTCGCCGCGTGGCAGCGTGGGCGGCGGCATCAATGTGCAGCCCAAGCGCGCTGGCGACAAGCCAATCACCGAGTTTACCGGCAGCTATGCCTCGGCTGGCCAGGCGGGCGGGGCGGTGGATGTTGGCCGGCGCTTTGGCGAAGGCCAGCAGTTTGGCGTGCGCTTCAATGGCGTGAAGCAGGCCGGCGACACCGAATGGGACCACCAGCGCGTCGAGCGTGAAATGGCAGTGCTGGGCCTGGACTTTCGCGGCGAGCGCCTGCGCCTGTCGGCAGACCTCGGCCACACCGAGCGTGACACCGATGCCCCGCAGGAACGCGTGCTGATCGGCGCCAACGCCAAGGTGCCGGATGCCAACGATGTTCGCCACAACTACGCCCAGGCCTGGAGCAAGGCGCGCACCAATGACACGTTTGGCGCACTGCATGCCGAGTACGACATCAGTGAGTCGCTGCTGGCTTATGGTGCGGTTGGCGCGCGCAAGAGCAACCATGACTTCCTGCGGCACAACGTATCGATCACCAACGACGCCGGTGACTTTACCGTGCAGCCGCGCGACTTCACCCGGGACGAATCGGTGCGTACTGCCTTGGCCGGCCTGCGCAACTGGTTCCATACCGGGCCGGTCAGCCATGAGCTGAATCTGGCGGCCACCTACTTCTACATGGACTTCACCAACGGCGGTGCTCGCTATGCTTCGGCGCCGAGCAACCTGTACAACCCGGTAGCCACGCCGACTCCGGGTACGCCCACCCGAATCGACCCCGAGGTCTACACGGAAAACCGTTTCTCCGGTGTGGCGCTGGCCGACACGCTCGGCTTTTTCGACGACCGCCTGCTGCTGACATTGGGCGCGCGCTGGCAGCGGGTGCAAGTGGATGACTGGAGCGACGGGGTCAAGGGCGACACTGCCTACGACGAAGAAAAGGTGTCGCCTTCTGGCGGCGTGTTGCTCAAGGTCACCGACCAGCTGTCGTTGTACGCCAACTACATGGAGGGCCTGAGCCAGGGCAAGATCGCGCCTTCGACGTCGGTCAACGAAGACCAGATCTTCCCACCGTTCACCAGCCGCCAGGTCGAGGTTGGGGCCAAATATGATTTGGGCAAGGTGGCCTTCACCGCCAGCGCCTTCCGCATTCGCCAGCCGGCTTACGAGACCAACGCCACCTCGCGGGTGTTCGGCCCCAATGGCAAGCGTGACAACCGGGGTATCGAGTTGAGCGTGTTCGGTGAGCCCGTGCAAGGCGTGCGTGTGCTGGGTGGGGTGATGTACATCGACAGCGAACTGACCGACACCGTGGGTGGCGCCTTTGACGGCAACCGCGCACCGGCCACACCCGAATACAACGTCAACCTCGGTGCCGAATGGGACGTGCCGGGCGTGACTGGCCTGACCCTGACGGCGCGGGGCATTCACTCCAGCTCGCAGTACCTGGACCAGAACAACAGCAAGCAGATCGATGGCTGGGAGCGTTACGACCTGGGGGCGCGTTATGCGTTCAAGGTGGATGCCACCGAGGTGACGTTGCGGGCCAGTGTGGAGAACGTGCTGGATGATCGCTACTGGAGCTCGGCGGGGGCTTCGGATGACAGTGAGCCGGGGTTGACCCTTTCCACGCCGCGTACTTACCTGCTCTCGGCCACAGTGGGCTTCTAAGCCGTCCCGCAAGCCTTCTGCATACCCTGTGGGAGCGGGCGTGCCCGCGAATCAGGCGACTCGGTGGATGGCACCGGCTCCGCCGGTGTTCGCGGGCATGCCCGCTCCCACAGGGGCTCGTGCAAGACAGTCGCTCTTGTAGACGATCAGGTTGGCGCAATCGCCCGCCCAAGCTTCTGCGCCTGCCCCTGCAACACCCGCATCAAATGCATCGCCGCATGCGAAGGCGGCTCGAAGCGCGAGTAGACAAAGCTGATGTCGAAGTGAATCTCATCGGCCAGCGGCACCACCGCCAGCCCACTGTCCTGCGCCACGAATTCGTCGATCACGCTAATGCCCATGCCCTGCTTTACCAATGCCACTGCCTCGTTGGCATTGGTGAACGACAACAGTGACACCAACTGCGCTCCGCACCGTTCGATGTGCCCGGCCAGCAACTTGCCAAACGGCATGTCTGGCCTGAACAGCAGCAGCGCGTGGCCTTCCAGTTGCTGCAAGCTCAGCGAGGTGTGCCCGGCCAACGCGTGATCGGGTGGCAGCACCACCACCATGTGCCCACGCATGAAGGCCTGTGAATGCAGGTGGTCGTGCTGCACGGGCAGGGCGGCAATCGACAGGTCGACCTTTTTCGACAGGATCTGGTTGGGCATTTCGCCCATCAGCGAGGTTTGCCATTCGATGTTAAGCGACGGCGCCTCCCGCTTGAGCTGGGCCAGGGCAATCGGGATGACCACAGTCGACAGCGAAGCGCTGCACGAGATGCGCAGCTTGCGGTGGCCGCCTGCGCCCAGTGACAGGGCGCACTCGTTGACTTCCAGCGCTGCCTGATACACCCGCTCGACTTCACGGAACAGCACCTGCGCCTCGGCCGTAGGCGCCAGGCGGTTGTTGATGCGCTCGAACAGGCGGTAGTTCAAACGCCCTTCGATGTACTGGATCAACTTGCTGACGGCTGGCTGCGACACATACAGCAGCTTGGCCGCCGCGCTGATCGAGCCGGTCAGCATCACGGCGCGGAACACTTCCATGTGGCGCAGTTTGAACACCATGGGGCTTGCGTCTGCGCCTTCGTTGCCAAGCTGCATGTGTATTACCTTCGGTTATGGTCTTTGCCATCTGGGTATGAGCGTCAAACCTGGCCACGCAGTATCTTGAACCCAGCCAAATCGCCCTTGCGGCGCACAATAACAAGATCTGCAGGCAAGCGCAGCGGTGCTTGCCGGGAGTGCCATGTGAGCATCTTTGACGAACCGAAGATCGATTGCCATAACCATTTGTTTGATCCTGCCCGTTTCCCTTATCACCCCGACGCACCCTATGCGCCCTCCGGCCAGGAAGTCGCCACCCAGGAGCAGTTCAGCCGGGTAATGGACACCTACGGTGTGCAGCATGCCTTGCTGGTGGGCCCCAACAGCGGCTATCACACCGACAACCGCTGCCTGCTGCATGCCCTGGCTACCGGGCAGGGGCGGTTCAAGGGTGTGGCGGTGGTCGAGGCGGACATACACCTCGATGCACTGGCTGCGCTGCAGGCGCAGGGGGTGGTCGGTATCGCCTTCAACCCCGCGCTGTACGGGGTGGCCAGCCTCAAGGACGTTGGCGGCCTGTTCGGCAAGCTCGCCGAGCTTGACCTGTTCGCCCAGGTGCAGGTCTGCGAAGACCAGTTGCTTGAACTGCGCAGCCTGGTTCAGGGCTCGCGTGCACGCCTGCTGATCGACCATTGCGGCCGACCGGACGTGGCGGCTGGCGTACGGCAGCCTGGCTTCCAGGCGTTGTTGCAACTGGCGGACAGTGGCCGCGCCAGCGTCAAGTTGTCAGGCATGCAAAAGTTCGCTGCGGCCGATGCGTTGCTGGAGCAGAGCCGTGCCTACGTCCATGCCCTGCTTGAAGCGTTTGGTGCCGAAGCCTGCGTGTGGGGCTCGGACTGGCCGTTCATTCGCCAGCGCTCGCGTGTGGATTATGGCCCGCTGCTGAAGCTGGCCGAACAACTGATGCCCGACGCCCGGCAGCGCCGTGCGGTGATGTGGGATACCCCGCGCCGTCTGTTCGGGTTTGCCTGATTGGGGCTGCCTTGCAGCCCATCGCCGGCAAGCCAGCTCC
The DNA here is from genome assembly GCF_050280665.1 of Pseudomonas sp. NPDC089547. Classification (NCBI taxonomy): domain Bacteria; kingdom Pseudomonadati; phylum Pseudomonadota; class Gammaproteobacteria; order Pseudomonadales; family Pseudomonadaceae; genus Pseudomonas; species Pseudomonas sp. NPDC089547. Next base: position 131,406 of record NZ_JBNNVS010000008.1, read on the forward strand.
CACAGGGACTGCGCAATGCCTGAGCACTGCGCTGGACCTCCCACAGGGACTGCGCAATGCCTGAGCACTGCGCTGGACCTCCCACAGGGACTGCGCAATGCCTGAGCTCTGCACTGGACCTGTGGGAGCCCGGCTTGCCGGCGATGGGCCGCAAAGCGGCCCCAAGGACGAAAACGGGCAGGCACTGCCTCAAGCGCCCGGTTTTGCCATTCCAATAACAAGAGAGCAATCGTCATGAACACAGAACAGAACGCCAGCCTCGGGATGTTCGACACCCCGGCACGCGCGCAACAACGCACCCGCACCCGCTTCATGATCCTGGCGCTGATTTCCGGTGGCACCATGATCAACTACCTCGACCGCAGCGTGATGGGTATTGCCGCGCCCAGCATCAGCGCCGACCTGGGCCTGAACGCGGCGATGATGGGGGTGATTTTTTCTGCCTTCTCATGGACCTACGCTGCCGCGCAGATCCCGGGTGGCATCCTCATCGACCGGCTGGGCACCAAACTCACTTACTGGCTGGCGCTGACACTGTGGTCGCTGTTCACCGGCCTGCAAGGGCTGGCGCAGGGCTTCCTGTCGTTACTGGGCATGCGCTTTCTGGTGGGGGTGACCGAGGCACCGTGCTTCCCTACCAACAGCCGGGTGGTGGCTACCTGGTTCCCGCAGAGCGAGCGGGCAAGGGCGACGGGTATCTACACCTTTGCCGAATACACCGGGCTGGCGTTCCTGACGCCGCTGCTGTTCTGGGTGCTGCACGCCTACGGCTGGCGCTTCCTGCTGATGGCCGTAGGCCTGATGGGCATCCTCTATGGCCTGGTGTGGTGGCGCAAATACCACGAGCCGCACGAGTCGACCACGGCCAACCAGGCTGAACTGGACTACATCGCCGCCGGTGGCGGGGTGGTCGATGGCGGGCAGAAAGCCACGGTATTCCGCTGGTCGCAGATTCCAGCGCTGCTCAAGCACCGCAACATGCTGGGCATCTGCCTGGGGCAGTTCGCCTGCAACTCCACCAACGTGTTCTTCCTCACCTGGTTCCCTACCTACCTGGTCACCGAGCGGCACATGCCCTGGCTCAAGGTCGGCTGGGTGGCGGTGCTGCCGTTCATTGCCGCCTCGCTGGGTACGCTGGTGGGTGGCTGGTTGTCGGACGCCTTGCTGCGCCGTGGCTACTCGCTGAACGTGGCGCGCAAGCTGCCGGTGATCGCCGGGTTGCTGACCGCTTCGGTGATCGTGCTGGCCAACTACGTCGAGTCCGATGCACTGGTCATCACCATCCTGTGCATCGCCTATTTCGCCCAGGGCATGTCGGCGCTGGCCTGGATGATCGTGTCCGATATCGCCCCCAAGGGCCTGCTGGGCCTCAGTGGCGGCCTCTTCAACCTGTTTGCCAATGCGGCTGGCATCGTCACCCCCTTGACCATCGGCATCATCGTGTCGCTCACCGGCTCGTTCGTCTGGGCCCTGGCGTTCGTGTCGTCGATCACCGTGCTGGGTGCGCTGTGCTACCTGTTCATGGTCAGCGACCTGCGTCGCTTGCCGGAAATTCCTTCTGTCGAAAATGGAGCAAAACAATGAGCCAGTACCTGCAAGGCCAGACCGCAATCGTGACCGGGGGCATGCGTGGCATCGGCCTGGCGATCGCCCGGCGCCTGCATGGCGCAGGCGCCCAGGTGGTGATCTGGGACCTCGCCGTCGACGGCTGGGACAGTGCAGAAAACGGCTTTGAACCAGTGCTGCGCCAGGCGGTGGACGTGTCGTCGCTGGCCTCTGTGGAAGCGGCTTTCGCCGAGGCGCTGGTGCGCGTGGGGCAAGTGCACATCCTGGTCAACAATGCCGGCATTAACGGCCCGGTGGTGGCCTCGTGGGATTACCCGCCAGAGGCTTGGGACAAAGTCATCGCCATCGACCTGAACGGTGTGTTCTATTGCTGCCGCACCGCCATCCCGCACATGCGTGAACGTGGCTACGGGCGTATCGTCAACATCGCCTCCATGGCCGGCAAGGACGGCGTGCAGTACATCTCGGCCTATTCGGCAGCCAAGGCCGGGGTCATCGCCTTCACCAAGGCAGCAGCCAAGGAGCTGGCGCAGGATGGCGTGCTGCTCAACTGCGTGGCACCGGCCATGGTCGAGACGCCGCTGATGGCCGAAATGACAGCGGAGCATATTGCCGCGAGCAAGGCCAAGATCCCCATGGGGCGCTTCCTCAAGGCCGAGGAGATCGCCAACATGGTCAGCTGGATTGCCGGGCCCGAGTGCAGCTTTACCACCGGCTTTGTATTCGACCTCAGTGGTGGGAGGGCGACCTATTGAATGGCCTGGGCGTGGCGCACCTGACGGCGCTGGAACTGCCACCGTCAGTGTTGGTACGCCAGGCGCGCTGCGCCGGCTTCAGCGCGGTGGGGTTGCGGCTGCACCCGGTGATGCCGGGCGCGCTGGGCTACCCGGTTGCGGCCGGTAGCCAGGCGATGCGTGAGCTGCGGGCAGTGTTGGCAGGGGAAGGGGTACGTGTGACGGACATCGAGTTTGTCTCGCTTACCCCGCAAACCCGGGTAGCGGATTACCAGGCCCTGTTAGCCGCCGGTGCCGAACTGGGTGCGGCAAGCCTGACGGTGTCCGGTGACGATGACGATGTTGCACGGCTGACCGGCAACTTTGCAGCGCTTTGTGAAATGGCGCATGGCCATGGCTTGCGGGTGGACCTGGAGTTCATGCGCTGGCGGCCGGTGGCGACGTTGCAACAGGCGTGTGCGGTGGTGACGGGGGCCGGGCAGCACAACGGTGGTGTGCTGGTCGATGCCTTGCACCTGTTCCGCTCTGGTGGCCAGGTGGCGGATATCGCCGCAATCAACCCGCACCTGCTGCGTGCCGTGCAGCTGTGCGATGCACCGCTGCTGGCACCTGCGCACGAGCTGATCATTCCGGAGGCCCGCGAGGGCCGCTTGCTGCCGGGCCAAGGGCAACTGCCGTTGGCAGCGTTGCTGGCGGCGTTGCCGGGGGATGTGTGCATCAGCGTGGAGGTGCCGTCCGCCGGCTTGCCCGCAGTGCAGCGGCTGCAAGCGGCGGCGCAGGTGACCCACGCCTGGCTGCACGACAGGCGACTGTCGTCACCTGCCGTGCAGGTTGCCGGTCACGCCTGATCCGGTACCACGGCGATCACGTCGATCTCCATCAGCCACTCGGCCTGGGCCAACCCGGCCACCACCAGCCCGGTGGAGATCGGGAACACGCCCTTCAGCCACTTGCCCACTTCCTTGTACACCGGCTCGCGGAAACGCGGGTCGGTGATGTAGGTGGTGGTCTTGACGATGTGCGACAGGTCCGAGCCTGCTTCTTCAAGCAACTGCTTGACGTTTTTCATCGCCTGCTCGGTCTGTGCGCGGGGGTCACCCAGGCCCACCAGCTTGCCTTCGAAGTCGGTGCCGACCTGGCCGCGCACATAAATGGTGTTGCCGGCCCGCACTGCCTGGCACAGGTCATTGTCCAGGGTCTGGTTGGGGTAGGTTTCCTTGGTGTTGAACATGCGGATGCGGGTATGGGTAGGCATCAGTGGGCTCCGAGGGTGCTGACGTTGCTGATCGTGTTGGCTTGCTGCTCATCCGCTTCGCGCTGCTCGCGGTCGCGGTAGGCCAGGTATGTGCGTTGGGTGGCGATGTGGCCGGCGACGTGCTTGGCGTCGTGCCATACCCCCCAGATGAACGACGAGCCTCGGCGCGACAACCACGGCAGGCCAAGGAAGTACACGCCAGGCTCGCGGGCCACGCCGCGTTGGTGCTGGGGCTTGCCATTGGCATCGAAGGTGTCCACCTGCAACCAACTGAAGTCCACGCCGTAACCGGTGGCCCAGATGATGCTGGTAACGCCGGCCTTGGCCAGATCCAGCTCACGCAGCGGGTTGCTCATGCAGGCCGGGTCGGCCAGGCGTGTGCGGGCTTCAGGCTCTTGCGGCAGGTCCAGGCCGTTGCTTTCAATGTAGGCATCGGCGGCGTCCAGCAAGGCCAGGTAGTTTTCATCGCCGCGGTTGATGTTCTCGACCAGGTTGTCCTGGAAGCGCGCCACGCCGTTCTCGAACGACTGGGTCAGGCCGACCAGGGTCATGCCTTGGTGGGCGAGGGCACGGAAGTCCACGGTGTGGCCGCCTCGGGCGCCGCTGACGGCGATGGTCACGTGCTCGCGGCCGGGCTTGGCGATTTCTGCGTCCCATTCACCCAGCACACCCAGCCACCAGCAGAAGTCGCGGTTGCGGTAGGCCCGTGGCGGGCGGTCATGGGCACCGACCGACAGGTACACCTGGCGGCCTGCGCGCATCAGTTCTTCAGCGATCTGCACGCCGGAAGAACCGGCACCCACCACCAGCACCGCGCCTTCGGGCAGCTGCTCAGGGTTGAAGTAGGCGGCGGAGTGGATCTGATGCAGGTCGCTGTCTTGCGGTGCGATGGCCGGGATCACCGGCCTCTGGAACGGGCCAGTGGCGGCGACCACGCGGTTGGCGCGAATCACGCCTTCGTTGGTCTCGATGGTGAAGCCGGGGCGGTCGCTGTTGCGCACCACGCGCTTCACTTCGATGCCGGTGCGTACTGGCAGGTTGTACTTGCGTACGTACTGCTCGAAGTAGTCGGCCACCTGGTCCTTGCCAGCGAAGGCGTCGGCGTCGAGGTTGAATTCCAGGCCCGGGAAGCGGTCGTGCCAGACCGGGCCGTTGGCCACCAGCGAGTCCCAGCGGCCTGTGCGCCAGGCCTCGGCGATGCGGTTGCGCTCCAGCACCAGGTGCGGCACGCCAAGCTTGTTCAGGTGTTCGCTCATGGCCACGCCGGCCTGGCCGGCGCCGACGACGAGGGTGTCGATTTCGAGGTTGTTCAGTGTCATGTCCGAGCCCTTGTTCAGGCGGTTTTTGTGAGGTCGGTTTGGAGGACCGCCGTTGCCTGGAGCCAGACTAGGGATGCGGCACAAATGACGAAAATAGTATTTAGCTGGTGCTTGCCGATAAAACGGCGAAGGCCTCGAATTCTGTGGCCTCGCACAGGAGAAACTGGCCCGAAACAAATGTGGAGCGAGCTTGCTCGCGATGCGCCGCGCGGGCGGCGCGCGATCTCTGCCACAGCACAGTTTTTTCCTGCCTAACCCCTCGGAAAATGTTGGTTTCGTGGGGTAGAAGGTTGCGCCCAGAATGGCCTGCAAAGCACAGGACAACAGGAGCTTTACCATGACCTTCTCCATCATCGGCCGCTGCCAGGAAACCGGCCAGGTCGGCATCGCCATCAGTTCTTCGAGCATCGCCGTGGGCGCCCGTTGCCCTTGGGTACGTGCGGGGGTTGGCGCTGTTGCCACGCAGAACATCACCTTGCCGGCGCTGGGGCCGCAGATTCTCGATGCGCTGGAGCAGGGGCAGTTGCCGCCCGCTGCTGTGCTGGACCGGGTGCTGAGCGCCAATGGCTGGAGCGAGTACCGCCAGGTCACAGTGATCGACAGCCATGGTCAGGTGGCGCTGTTCACCGGTCGCGAGGCCCTGGGCACGCACAATGCCGTGGCCGGTGAGCAATGCGCGGCGGCGGGTAACCTGTTGTCTTCGACCCAGGTGATCGAAGCGATGGTAGCGGCCTTTGAACAGACCGGTGGGCACCTGGCTGACCGCTTGCTGGCCGCCATGCACGCGGCGATGGCTGCTGGTGGTGAGGCGGGGCCGGTGCACTCGGCGGCATTGAAGATCGCGGGTGAACTGACCTGGCCGCTGGTGGACCTGCGCGTGGACTGGGCCGAGGCAGACCCGATCGGCGTGCTCGATGGCCTGTGGCAGGCGTACCGCCCGCAGATGCAGGATTACGTAACCCGCGCCCTCAACCCGACCGCAGCGCCAAGCTACGGGGTGCCAGGCGATGAGTGATTTTGCCAGCCGTACGCTGCTGGCCCGGCTGGTGGGCTTTGCCACGGTCAGCCGCGACTCCAACCTTGAGCTGATTGGCTTCATCCTTGATTACCTGGCCGGGTTGGGCGTGGAAAGTGAACTGTTCCATAACCCGGAGGGCACCAAGGCCAACCTGTTCGCCACCATCGGCCCTCGTGACGTAGGTGGGGTGGTGCTGTCGGGACACACCGATGTAGTACCGGTGGACGGCCAGGCCTGGACGGTCGAGCCGTTTGCGCTCAGCGAACGTGACGGGCGCCTGTATGGCCGCGGCACGGCCGACATGAAAGGCTTCATTGCATCGGTGCTGGCAGCGGTGCCGGCGTTTCTCGCCCAGCCGTTGCGCATGCCGGTGCACCTGGCGTTCTCCTACGACGAAGAGGTCGGTTGCCTGGGCGTACGCTCGATGCTCGCCGCGCTGGAACAGCGCCCGCACAAGCCGCGTCTGTGCCTGATTGGCGAACCCACCGAACTGAAGCCGGTGCTGGGGCACAAGGGCAAGCTGGCAATGCGCTGCCAGGTGCATGGCGCGGCCTGCCATTCGGCGTATGCGCCGTATGGGGTGAATGCCATCGAGTATGCGGCGAAGCTGATCGGCAAGTTGGGTGATATCGGTGATGCACTGGCCTTGCCACAGCATCACGACGAGCGCTTCGACCCGCCGTTCTCCACGGTGCAGACCGGGGTGATCAAAGGCGGCAGGGCGCTTAACATTGTGCCGGCCGAGTGCGAGTTCGATTTCGAAGTGCGCGCCTTGCCGGGGTTTGAAGCACAGGCGGTGGCCGACCAGTTACAGACGTATGCCGAGGCGGAGTTGCTGCCGCGTATGCGCAAGGTCCACGCTGACAGCGACATTCGCCTGGAGCCGTTGAGTGCGTATCCGGGTCTGGCGACACCGGCCGACAGCGAAGCGGCACAGCTTGTGGCTTTGCTCAGTGGTACCGATGAATTCGGTACGGTGGCGTTTGGTACCGAAGGTGGCTTGTTCGATCAGGCGGGGATCCCGACTGTGGTGTGCGGGCCTGGGAGCATGGACCAAGGGCACAAGCCGGATGAGTTTGTCAGTGTCGAACAGTTGCAGGGCTGTGATGCCATGCTGCTCAGGCTGGTGGATTACCTTAAGCAGGGTTGATCGGGTTGGCTTCTTCGCGGGCTTGCCCGCTCCCACAGGTACTGCGCAGTCCGTGAGACCAGTGGGATCCCTGTGGGAGCGGGCAAGCCCGCGAAGAGGCCATCAGCTTGAAACTCAGATCTCGATTGCTCCACTGACCAACCCATAAACGGCAATCACCGCCCCCAGCACCACCACCGCAAAAACCACCCGCTCCAGCCCGTTGAACACCTGCCGCTGCTGCTCCACCCGCGCCATGATGTACAGCACCGTCCCCGGCCCATAGATCACCGCCGACAGCAGCAGGTACTTCATCCCGCCCGCCCAAACCATCAGCACCGCATAGGCGGTTGCCAGCAACGCCACCAGCAGGTCCTTGCCGCGTTCGGCCGTGTCGTTTTCATAGGTCTCCCGGCTTACCGCCAACTTCAGCGCATAAGCCGCCACCAACAGATACGGGATCAAGGTCAGTGAGCTTGTCAGCTCCAGCGCCAAGGTGAATGCATACTCGGTGAACCACGTCAGCAACAGGAACAATTGTACGAACAAAGTGGTCAGCCACAGCGCCGCCGAGGGCACCTGTTGCGGGTTCTGCCGGGTAAGAAAGGCCGGCATGGCCTGGTCGTGGGCGGCCGAGTACAACACCTCGGCGGCCAGCAGGGTCCATGACAGGTACGCACCCAGTACCGAGATGATCAGGCCGATGCTGATGAAGATCGCGCCCCAGCGCCCGACAATCGCTTCCAGCACCCCGGCCATCGACGGCTGCCGCAGGCCGGCCAGCTCCGGGCGAAGCATCACGCCATAGCTGAGCAGGGTGATCAGCACCAGCAGGCACAGCACGCCGACAAAGCCGAGCACCGTGGCAATGCCTACGTCACGGCGGTTGCGCGCGTAGCGTGAATAAACACTGGCGCCTTCGATACCCAGGAACACGAACACCGTTACCAGCATGGTGCTGCGCACCTGCTCGAACAGCGACTCGCCCGGCGGCAGCAGTTCGGCCGCAGCATGCCCGACCCGGCCAAAGTCATCGAGGTGCTCCAGGTCGGCTGCCGGCCCGGCCATGGGGGTGCCCCAGAAGTTCTGGTTGAACAACCCACCGTCGAACGCGGCGATGATGACCACGATGAACACCAGGATCGGGATCATCTTCGCCACCGTGGCAATGGTGTTGATGACTGCCGCCTGTTGTACCCCGCGCAAGACCAGGAAGTGGAAGGCCCACAACAATACTGATGAAACGGCGATGGCAGCCACGGTGTTACCTTCGCCAAAGACCGGGAAGAATGCGCCGAGTGTGGATTTGATCAGGATGAAGTAGGACACGTTGCCGATGCAGGTGCCGGCCCAGAAGCCAAAGGCCGAGGCAAAGCCCAGGTAGCTGCCGAACCCGGCGCTGGCGTAGGCATAGATGCCCGAGTCAAGGTCCGGGCGGCGGCGGGCAAGGGTCTGGAAAACGAAGGCCAGCATCAGCATGCCCAGGCCGGCGATGCACCAGGCAATGATGGCGCCAAGGCCCCCGGTGGCACGGCCGAAGGTGGCCGGCAGCGAGAAGATGCCGGCACCGACCATGGAGCCGACCACCAGGGCGGTGAGCGACCAGACGTTGAGTTTGCCTTCCGTTGCGCTGCTCATTGGCTTCGCTCTCCCTTGCAGTGAAGGGTTGAGTAAAGACCGGGGAGAGGGGGTGTGCCAGTTACAGCGTTCTTTCAATGGCGGCGATCCCACAGGAACGGCGCAGCCCTTGAGTCCAGCGCCGTTCCTGTGGGAGCGGGTTCACCCGCGAATGGGCCGCAGCGCGGCCCCGGCGATTCAGAAGGTTGCCTTGACCTGCAGGCCAACCACCAGCGCGTTGTCGATGTCTTTCCCAGAGAACGCCCCTGGCTCGATGATGTATTGCACATCCGGGCGCAGGTTCAGCCATGGCGTGGCCTGGTAACCGTAGCTCAGCTCGATCAACTGCTCGGCGCTGTCGATGTCGGGGAACTGCTGGCCAGCATTGAAGGCGGCATCTTCCAGCACATCGCGGCTACGCGGGTTGGGCACGGCACGGCCGTAACCCAGCGCCACGGTGTCTTTCGGCCGGCCTTCGAACGGCTTGTACAGCACCACGCCCGCGCCATACCACTTGGTGAACGGCGAGGCGGCCTTGCTCGACGCCGAGTACTGGCCGAAGGCATGCAGGCTGCGGCCTGGCGAGCTTGGGTCGTTCCACACGGCCTGGTCGACCAGCAGGTAGTGGCCGCCGCGGCCGGACACTTCATCATCGCTGCCGATGCGTTTCACATCGGAGCTGTCGTAGTAGTAGCCCAGCTTGTACTCGCCCGGCAGTTCACCCTGCAGCTTGTACACCAGTTCCACCGGTACCACGGTGCCAGTAGTGTGCTTGGGCCCCAGGTGCCACGCGCGGCTGGAGTTGCCATTGCTCTCGGGGTCGACGTTGAATGCCGCCACGCGCAGCTGCCAGGCAGGCGACAGGTCGTACTTCACCCGCACGCCCAGGTGGGCGTTGGGGTAGTTGGTCCAGCCGCTGCCACCGGACATGTTCAGCGGGTGGCCGCAGAAGCCGGCGTTCATGAAGTTGCACAGGATGCCGCTGTCCAGGCCGCCCAGGTCGTTACCCATGGCCATGTAGCCCAGCTTGACGTTGAGTGCCGGGGTGAACAGGGTTCGCTCGTAGCTCAGTTCGGTCAGGCGGGTGTACAGGCCACCGAAGTTTTCCTGGATCGGCAGGCGGTTGCCTACCAGGTCTTCCGAAGCGCTGTTGCCGCGGCGGTCGTTGATGGTGAGCTGGACCTTGCCGCCGTTCTCCAGGCCATACAGTTTCGACAAGTCGAACTGTACGCCCAGCTTGACGTTCTGCGAGTAACGCGCCGAGCGGTGCAGGCCGCCGTGGGCGTTGTAGGCGGTTTCGCCGCTGTAGTCGCCGGTGATTTTCACGCCGTCTTCTTCCAACTGGTGGCGCAGACCGCCCCAGTCACCGGTCAGGGTGCTGCGGGTCAGCAGGTCGTCGTTGGCGAAGGCGGTGGTGCTGGCCAGGGCCAGCAGCAGGGTAGGGGTGATGCGGATTGCGGATGGCATTGCGTTGTCTCGAATTGTCTATGGGCCATTCGCGGGCGCGCCCGCTCCCACAAGGATCAAGGCAGAACCTGTGGGAGCGGGCTTGCCCGCGAAGCAGGCGACGCGGTCTTACGGCAGAGCGTAAGAAATCACGTAGTCGCCACGGTCAGTCGACTGGCGTGCACCGCCAGCGGTGATCACCACGTACTGCTTGCCGGTCTTCGGCGAGACGTAGGTCATTGGGCCACCCTGGCTGCCCACTGGCAGGCGGGCCTTCCAGATTTCGTTGCCGTTGCTGCTGTCGTAGGCGCGCAGGTAGAAGTCCTGGGTGCCGGCGATGAACACCAGGCCGCCTTGGGTCGACAGGGTGCCGCCCAGGGTTGGCAGGCCAATCTTGATCGGCAGGTGCATGCGGATGCCGAGCGGGCCGGTGTCTTCAACGGTGCCGACAGGTACCTGCCAGGCAACCTGGCGGGTCTTCATGTCGATGGCGGTCAGGGTGCCGAACGGCGGTGCCTGGCACGGAATGCCGGCTACCGACAGGAAGCGGTTCTTGTTCACGGCATACGGGGTGCCCTTGAGCGGCACTGCGCCCATGCCAGTGTTCAGCGCTTCGCCACCGGAAGATGCACCGCCTTTGTTCTGCGACGGAATCATCTGGATCCACAGGCCCAGGCGCATGTCGTTGACGAAGATGAAGCCATGTACCGGGTCGGTGGAAATGCTGCCCCAGTTCATGCCGCCCAGCGAACCCGGGAAGCTCAGCGACAGGTCGGTGCCCGGCGCGGTGTACAGGCCGTCGTAGCGCATTTTCTTGAAGTCGATGCGGCACAGCAGCTGGTCATACGGGGTGGCGCCCCACATGTCCGATTCGGTCAGGGTCTGCGCGCCGATCTGCGGCATGCCCACCGACTTCGGCTGGGTTGGGGAGTACGGCTCGTTCGGGATGTTGCTTGGCTTGACCGGTACTTCGTCGACCTGGGTCAGCGGCTTGCCGGTGGCGCGGTCGAGCACATAGATCTGCCCGGCCTTGGTGCCGATCACCACCGCAGGTACCGACTGGCCGTCGTCCTTGGTGAAGTCGATCAGGCTTGGCTGCATCGGCAGGTCGAAGTCCCACAGGTCGTTGTGAACGGTCTGGTAAACCCACTTCTGGTTGCCGGTGGTGGCGTCCAGGGCCAGCACCGAAGCGCCATAGGTGTGGTCCAGCTTGTTGCGTTCTACGCCGTAGATGTCGGTGGACGAAGAGCCCATCGGCAGGAACACGGTGTTCATCGCCGGGTCGTAGGACATTGGCGCCCAGCTGTTCGGGGTGCTGCGTACGTAGGTGCTGTCGCCCTGCGGTGCCTGGCGGTCTTCCGGGTTGCCCGGGTCGAAGGCCCAGCGCATTTGACCGGTGATCACGTCGAAACCACGGATCACGCCGCCTGGCATGTCGGTCTGGACGTTGTCGGCAACACGGCCGCCAACCACCACGGTGGTACCGGCCATCAACGGCGCGGAGGACAGCTGGTAGTAGGAGTCCGGCACATTGCCCAGGCCGGCCATCAGGTTGACCTGGCCGTTGTTGCCAAAGCCTTGGCAGAACTCGCCGTTGTCGGCGTCGACAGCAATCAGGCGGCCGTCGATGGTGTTGGTCAGCAGGCGACGCTGGCAGTTGGCACCGGCCGGTACGCTGCCGCCGGCGACCGGGGAGCTGTTCGGCTGAGTCGGCTGGGCGATGGCGGCAGTGGCGTCGAAATAGGCCATGCCGCGGCAACGCTGCCAGACCTTGGACTGGGCGTTGATTTCGTTCTTCCACAGCTCTTTGCCGGTGTCGGCATCGAGGGCGATCAGGTTGTTGTGCGGGGTGCAGATGAACACCTTGTTGCCGATCTGAAGCGGGGTCAGCTGATCTTCTGCACCGTTGCCATCGCTGATGGCCACGTCACCGGTGTGGTAGGTCCAGGCCACTTTCAGCTTGTTGACGTTGTCGCGGTTGATCTGGTCCAGCGCGGCGAAGCGGCTGCCACCTTCGGTGTTGCCGTAGTGGGCCCAGTCTTTCTGCTCTTTGCCGGCTTCAACCGGGGTCATGCCAGGCCCTTTGCCGGTAGGGGCGACGCTTGGGTGGGCAACGAACATGTTGCCGGCGGCGATCACCAGTGCCACGGCCATCACCCCGGCAACGCCGTAGGCACCACGGCCAGCGCTGGCGCCGTTGGCACGCGCCAGCAGCGGGTAGACCAGCGCCACCACCATGCCGATCGCGGCAAACATGAACAGACGCGAGAACAGCGGCCAGAACACCAGGCCAGTATCGATCAGCGCCCAGACCGCAGTGCCGACCAGGAATGCAGCGTACAGCCAGGCACCAGCCGCCTTGCGGCGGGCGATGAGGACACCGGCGATGGCCATGGCCAGGCCGCCGATCAGGAAGTACCAGGAACCGCCCAGGCCGGCGAGCTTGACGCCGCCGGCAGCCAGGAGAAGACCGAGCAGGGCGATGATCACGCCCAGGCCGATCAGGATGATGTTTGTGGCGCCAGAGGCGCGCGGTGTTTCGTTCATGCCAGGGATCTCAGCAGGTGGAATGCGCGCAGTCTAAGCCCTTAGCTTGCTAATTAACAAGTTGGTACATAATTTTGTGAGGCTGATTGTCGCAGGGCTGAACTTGCGAAGGTGTGGCTAAAAGTCTAGATCATGTCCTTAAAAATGCATCAAACGAGGTGTTCATGCAGGCTAGTCAACCTGCATTCATACTTTCGTCGACTGTGCTGTCCTACACCGGCCATGGCGCGCTGTTGCTGTAAAATACGGCGAGCCAGACGGTGGCTGTGCCGGGCGCGGTCCACTCCACGCGGTGGCGGTAGTGCGGCGGAATGTCGAGGTAATCGCCCGGTACCAGCAAGCGGGTGTACTGCTCGTGTTCGAAGCGCAGGCCGGCAGCCCCACTGAGTAGCACGATCCATTCGCCTTCGGCCTGGTCGTACCAGAACCCGGGCGGGCTGGCTTGGCCGCTGGAAACGATGCGCTCCACCCGCACGCCAGGGCGGCTAAGCAATTCGTCTACGCATTCGGCACTGGTGGGATCGCAGGGGGGCAGGGCAGTCAGCAGGTTGTTCGGTGTCATGGGAAGCCTCGCGTGAACAGGAGTTGTTCCACTATGGACGTGATTACTGGGTAGCGCGCTTCTTGACCCACCCTGCGGTTTGTAAGAACTTTCTGAGATTTGGAAAACGGGCAGCAGATGGACAAACTCCTGGCGATGAAGATGTTCGTGACCACCGTCGATGCCCAGGGCTTTTCAGCCGCTGCGCGCAGGCTTGGGCTGGCGACATCGTCGGTAACCCGCTTGGTCGACGCACTGGAAACCACGTTGGGTGCCACGTTGCTCAACCGCTCGACGCGCCAGGTCAGCCTGACCGAAGCCGGCGCCCGTTACTATGAGCGCGCCCGGGGCATTTTCGAGGCGCTGGACGAAGCCGATGCCAGTGTTGCCGACCGTGGCGAGGAGCCGGTTGGTGTCTTGCGGCTGTGCCTGCCGGTGGAGTTCGGCAGGCGGGTCATTGCACCGTACCTGGGGCCCTTTTTGGCGCGGCACCCGGCGCTGGAACTGGACATCGACCTCAGTGACCGGCTGGATGACCTGCTGGACGGGCGTTATGACCTGTCGATCCGCCTGGGCGACCCTTCGCCCAATGACGAACTGGTGTGCCGCCAACTTGGTCGCTTTGAGCGTTGGTTGGTGGCCAGCCCGGTCTATCTGGCCGGGCGTGACCCGCTGCAGCACCCTCGGCAACTGCTGGAACACGCCTGCCTGCGCTTTCGCTATGGGCAAAAAGCCCGGCCCTGGCGCCTGGCGCGTGGGCAGGACAGCCTGGAGCTGGACGTAACCGGGCCGTTGCGCAGCGCCAATGCCGACATGTTGCGCGAAACCGCACTGGCGGGCAGCGGCATCGCCCTGTTGGCCGACTGGCTGGTGCGCGAAGACGTGCTGGCCGGGCACCTGCTGCGGGTGTTCCCCGACTGGCGAGCCAGCCCTGGCACGGCCAATGACAGCATCAACGCCCTGTACCTGCCCAACCACCGCGGTTCACGGCGGGTGAATGCTTTCATAGACTTTTGCGAAAATTTGCTGAAGCACGGCGCTTAGCGTTGCGCAGCGCGCAAAGCCGCATTGCGCCCAGGCCGGATTCTCGCCAACGACGTAGATGGGTAACGTAGCCGACATAGACCACCCCTTGTCGAGGAACCACGCATGAATCCCTCCCTTGCTGCCACGCAGCCCGCAGCCACCAGCCTGAGCCGGGCGCTGGTCGTGCTGCTGGCGTTCTGCTGCGGCGCGATCGTTGCCAACATCTACTACGCCCAGCCTATCGTCGGTTTGATCGCCCCGGACCTGGGGCTGTCCACCGAGCATGCCAGCCTGATCGTTTCGCTCACCCAGTTGGGTTATGCCCTGGGCCTGCTGTTGCTGGTTCCGCTGGCTGACCTGCTGGAAAACCGCCGCCTGATGGTCGCCACTGCGGTGCTGGCCTGCGTCAGCCTGCTGCTGGCGGGGACCAGCAGCAGCGGCCAGGGCCAGCTGTTCCTGGGCTACGCGCTGTTGATCGGGTTCAGTTCGGTGGCGGTGCAGATGCTCATTCCACTGGCGGCGCACCTGGCGCCGGAGCAGCAACGTGGCCGCGTGGTCGGTAACATCATGGGCGGGTTGTTGCTGGGTATCCTGCTGGCGCGGCCGTTGTCCAGCCTGGTGGCCGACCACTTTGGCTGGCGCGCGGTGTTCATTGGCGCTGCCGGGGTGATGCTGGCGATCATCCTGCTGCTGGCCCTGACCCTGCCGCAGCGGCGGCCCGAACACAAAGCCAGCTATGCCGGTTTGATGCTGTCGTTGCTCACCTTGTTGCGCCGCTATCCGCTGCTGCGCCAGCGTTCGTTGTACCAGGCACTGATGTTCGCGGCGTTCAGCCTTTACTGGACTGCGGTGCCCATGGCACTGGCGGGTGAGCATGGCCTGTCGCAGAGCCAGATTGCCGTGTTCGCCCTGGTGGGCGCGGTGGGGGCCGTTGCTGCGCCGTTGGCTGGGCGCCTGGCAGACGCCGGGCATGCGCGGGCCGGATCGCTGCTGGCGCTGTTGCTGGCACCGGCTGCCTTGTTGCTGGGCCTGACGGTGCCGGGCTACAGCGTGATTGGCTTGGGCCTGACCGGCGTGCTGCTGGACTTTGCGGTGCAGATGAACATGGTCATCGGCCAGCGCGAAGTGTATGCACTGGATCCGGCCAGCCGCGGTCGGCTGAACGCGGTGTACATGACCAGCATCTTCCTGGGTGGGGCGCTGGGGTCGGCCGTGGCCAGTGCGCTGTTCAGCCAGTTTGGCTGGCAGGGGGTGGCGCTGGTGGGGGCGGGGTTGCCGGGGCTGGCGTTGATCGCTTTTCTGGCCAAAGCTCCCCGATCTTGAATGGCATGCGGTCCCTGTAGGAGCGGCCTTGCGTCGCGATAGGGGTGCGAAGCGCCCCCATGTTATTGGAATCATGCACAATCGCCGGGGCCGCGTTGCGGCCCTTTCGCGACGCAAGGCCGCTCCTACAAAAACCGTGCATATCTGACCAAGTGTTAGCGGCTAAGCGGCAGCGCCACGCCAATCAAGGCGAACAGGCTGCCGCAGCAGCGGTTGAAACCTTTGCCACCCTTGGCCAGCCACGGCCTGATACGAAACGCCAGGCGCGCCAGCAGGTACTCAACCACAAACTCGACGCTGGCAAAGGTCGCCGCCATCACCACGAACTGCAGCATCAGCCCGCGCTGCGGGTCGATGAACTGCGGCAGAAAAGCGCCATAAAACAGCAGCACCTTGGGGTTGGCCATGGCCGACAACAAGCCTTGGCGGAACAAGCCAGCATTGCCAAGCCGCGCGCTGCGTTCGGTCAATTCCAGGTGCAGGCCCGGGCTGCGCCACAACTGGATACCCAGCCAGACCAGGTAGGCGCCGCCCACCCACTTCAGCACGCTCAACACCGAGGCCGAGGTTTGCAGCAGCGCGCTGAGGCCAAACATGGCCAGGGCAATGAGTGCGCTGAAGCCGAACACGCCGCCCACAATGGTGAACAACGTGCGGCGCGCGCCATACAGGGCGCCATGGGTCAGGGCCAGCAGGCTGTTCGGGCCTGGTGTCAGCGACAGGCCGATGCTGGCCAGCAGGTAGATGAGCCAGGTGTCGAGTGCCATGGGGGTTGCAGCCTTGGTGATGGAGAGGGTGCCAGTCTATGGCGCGATGCCCTGTCAGCAAGCGTATGATCTGGACATTGAATAGTCGTTTCTGGACACAATCCCATGCTGCCTGATATCCGCCTGCTGATCCTGCCATTACCGGACTTCGCCCTGCTGCCATTCGGCGGTTTTCTCGACAAGTTGCGCTTCAGCGCGGACGACGAAGACTACAGCCAGCAACGTTATTGCAGCTGGACCGTGGCAGGGCTCACCCTCGACCCGGTACCGTCGAGCAGTGGGGCGGTGGTGCAGGTCGAAGCGGTGGCCGGCCAGCTTGATCTGGCCAGTTTCGACTACCTGGTGGTGTTCGGCGGGCGCAACGCCATGGCTACAGCTGCTTTGGCGCCGCACTACCAGAGCTTGCTCAGGCAGGCCGGCAAAGCCGGGGTCAAGCTGGTGGGGGTCGACAACGGCGCCTTCCTGTTGGCAGCGTGCGGGTTGTTACGGGGCCACAAGGTGGTCGTGCACTGGCGTCACGAAGCCGAGTTTCGTGCAGCCTTCCCACAGTTGCAGGTGCTGCGCGATCAACTGTATTGCATCGACGCAGGCCGTATTACCTGCGCTGGCGGCACGGCAGCCATCGACCTGGCGGTGGCGCTGTTGTCACAAGCCTGTGGGCGCACCCGGGCGCTCAAAGGGCTGGCGGACATGCTGGTGGACGAAACCCGCGACAGCCGCCACGCCTTGCGCTCGCTGGAGCTGGGCGTGGGCCAGGGGCGCCAGGTGCAGCGGGCGCAGGCTTTGATGCGTCACCACTTGGGCACCCCGCTGGCGGTGGAGCAACTGGCTGCAGAGCTGGGTATCAGCCGACGCCAGCTGGACCGGCAGTTCCAGGCCAGCCACGGCATGAGTGCCAAGGCCTGGTGGCTGGAGATGCGCTTGCAGCAGGCGCGCTGGCGCTTGCAGAATTCCAGCCACAGCCTGGCGCAGATTGCCGACGAAACAGGGTTGGGCGATGCCAGTAACCTGGGCAAATGGGTACGGCGGCGGTTTGGCTGCACAGCCTTGGCGTTGCGGGCAGCCAGACACCCGGCTTACTGCGGCGTCCCGAACAACCCTGTCCAGTAGATACCTGCATCGCTTTTCGGGTCCACGGCATAGGCGGCGCCCAGCTCACGGAACTCCGGGTTCATGAGCGTGGCGCAATGCCCGGGGCTCTGCAGCCAGCCATCGACCACCTTATGTGCGGTGTCACGCCCGGCGGCGATATTTTCGCCCACTTGCTGGTACAGGTAGCCGGCCAGTTCCGCCCGGTCACCGGGGGTGCGGCCATCCTTGTCGATGTGGTCGAAGAAGTTCTGGTTGGCCATGGCCCGTGTGTGGTTGGCGGCGACCCCGGCCAGTACCGTGCTCCAGCTCAGTGCGGGGGCTGCAGCGAACGGCTGGCCACCGCATTGGCGCGGTACCTTGCGCGCAGCGTTGATTTCTTGCAAAACCTTCTGCCCCTCGGCCTGCCAGTCGCCCAGGCGGCCGCTGAGCAGCGGCCGGGCCAGCACGATGCGCCAATCGCGGCCCTCCTGGCTGACACCGATATCGACGAACTGCGGGTCGAGCACCACCTGGCAGAAGCTTTCTTCGATGGCATGCATGGCCGCGCGCGCATCGCGTGGCCCCGACAGGCTGATGGCCTGTACGTTGACCATGGGGTAGGCGGCGCGGGTCATGGCCTGCTGCAGGTCACGGGTGCCCTCTGGCGACAGCGCCAGGCGGGTGTCGCTGTTGAGCGGCGGCAGCTCCAGCGACGCTTCGCCACCGCAGGGCTGGGCCTGGCTGCGGTAGACATTGATCGAATCGATCAGTTGCGCCTCTTCGCCGGTGACAGCCAGCGCCCCGGTCGAGACGACCAGGCCCAGCGACAAGGCGGCAACGGATGACAGGACGCGCATGTGGATCTCCCTATGACTGGCAGCGTCGTGGTATGCGCTGCTCATCCTACACAAGCCCGGGGCTTTTGGCCCCTGGCGGGTGCAAAGCAATGAAAACGCCGGCATTCGTTGCTGGCGGCAAAAGAGGGAGTAGACCACTGGTCGCCGGAAAAGTGCGATCACTTGGTAATCATTCGTAACATCGACTAGAAACAATACTCAAACGCCAGTTATTCCCAACCTGCCAGGAAGGCCAGTACCCACAAGACCGGGAGCCTTCCATGGCACGAGTCCGTCCGTATCAATCGACCTTTCTTGCTGTCTGCTGTTCCGTTGCGGTCAATGCCCAGGCCGCCGAGGGTGTCATCGAACTGGATGCCACCGCCGTTAATGCCGAGGCCACCAGGCCCAAGGGCGAGCCACCGGAGCCATTTGCCGGCGGCCAGGTAGCCCGGGGCGGCCAGATGGGTATCCTGGGTAACCAGGACATGATGGACGTACCGTTCACCATGACCAGCTACACCTCGCAGCTGATCGAGGACCAGCAGGCCGAGGACATCGGTGACGTGTTGCTCAACGACCCCTCCGTGCGCCAGTCGTTTGGCTTCGGCAACCAGTCGCAAGTGTTCGTCATTCGCGGCCTGCCGCTCAATGGTGACGATGTGGCGTTCAATGGCCTGTACGGCGTACTGCCACGGCAGATGATCTCCACCGATGCGATCGAGCGGGTGGAGGTGCTCAAAGGCCCCAATGCCTTCCTCAACGGCGCCAGCCCCACAGGCACTGGCCTGGGTGGCAACGTCAACCTGCAACCCAAACGTGCCGGGGACACACCCACAAGGCGGTATACCCAGGACATCAGCAGCGATGGCCGCCTTGGCGAACACCTGGACCTCGGCCAGCGTTTCGGCGAGGACAACCGCTTTGGGGTGCGCCTGAACCTGTCGCAGCGCGAAGGTGAAACCGCGGTGGACGACCAGCATCAGCGCAGCAAGCTGTTCATTGTCGGGTTCGATTACCGCGGTGACAGCTTTCGCTTGTCTACCGACATCGGTTACCAGAAGCAACGCGTCAACCACATGCGCAACAGCGTGCGCCTGGGGGCTGGCCTGACCGACATTCCACGCGCACCGGCTGCCGACCATAACTACGGTCAGGACTGGTCATGGACCGAAACCGAGGACACCTTCGGCATGGTCCGTGGTGACTACGATTTCAACGACAACTGGAGCGGCTACCTGGCCGGTGGCATCAAGCACACCCACGAGAACGGCTTCTACGGCACGCCGATCCTGACCGATGCGGCCACCGGCGATGCGACCATCGCCGGCTCCGAGATCCCCCACAACGAAGACAACACCACGTTGATGGGCGGCATCAACGGGCGCTTCCAGACTGGCCCGATCAGCCACCAGCTCAACCTGGGCGCGGCCAGCATCTGGACCCAGCAGGAAAACGCCTTCGTCTTCTACAACTCGCAAGACACCAATATCTACCACACCGACCCATTGCCCAGGCCGACCACCCCGACCTTCACCGGCGGCAAGCTGGACGACCCAGGGGTTACCGGCAAAACGCGCAACCGCAGCCTCGCGGTGTCCGATACGGTGGGCCTGTTCGATGACAGCTTGCTGGTAACAGTGGGCGTGCGCCGTCAACAGTTGCGGGTGGAGGGCTACGCTTACGACGGCGAAGGGCCGGATCTGGGGCGCAACGCGTTCTACGACGAGTCGGTCACCACGCCGGTGTATGGCATCGTCTACAAGGTCAACCCGTCGATCTCGCTGTATGCCAACCGCATCGAAGGCCTGGCACAGGGTGCGACGGCTTCCGGGCAGGGTATCGTCAATGTGGGCGAGGTGTTTCCACCGGCCAAGACCAAGCAAGTGGAAGCGGGTGTAAAACTCGACTACCAGACGTTCGGCGCCAACCTGGCAGTGTTCCGCATCGAGCGACCCACCGATGGCTTTGTCCAGGGCAATGTGTTTGTGCAGGATGGCGAGCAGGTCAACAAGGGCATCGAGCTGAGCGTGTTTGGCGAACCGGTGCAGGGGCTGCGCCTGATGGCGGGTGGCACGCGCATGGACACCGAGCTGAAGAACACCCAGGGTGGCACCGACGACGGCAACCATGCCGTCGGGGTGCCCACCTTCCAGCTCAACGCCAGTGTCGATTGGGATGTGCCGGGGCTGCAGGGCGTGGCTGTGAACGCCCGCATGCTGCGCACGGGCGGCCAGTATGCCAACCCGTCCAATACCCTCAGCCTGCCGACCTGGAACCGCTTCGACGTGGGTGCACGGTATAGCTTCAAGGTACAAGACAAAGCCGTCACCCTGCGCATGAACGTGGAAAACCTGACCGACAAGAACTACTGGGCATCAGCCAATGGCGGTTATCTGACCCAGGGTGACCCACGGCTGGTCAAGTTTTCGGGCACGGTCGATTTCTGATTCACCGCGCCAGTGCCTGGTTCGGCTTGTAGAACAGAAAGTGCGTGGTCTGTGCAGTTTTGCGGTAGGCCTTGGCCCAGTCGGGGTGCACCGTGCGGTCGTGGAAGTACAGCGCACCGCCGGTTGGGTCTTTCAATTGCTGGTTGAGCGCCTTGCGGGCGATCTCCTTGGCGACATCGTAGCGCTGCGCTTCCTCGACCTGGTCGGGGCGCCCGTCGCACCACCAGGAAAACTGGCAGGCCTTGGTTTCCACGCCCTGCTTGACCACGCCGCAGATGGTATCGGGGAAGCCGTCATGGCCGAGGCGGTTAAGCACCACACTGGCCACGGCCGACATGTCTTCGGCATCGGCACCTTTGGCTTCCCAGTAGATGGTACGGGCCAGGCAGGTGATGCTGTCGTCCAGTGGCGCCTGGCCGGCCGGGTCCACGGCCTGGGCTTCGCTTGAGGTCAGTTTTTCTGTTTTTTTCGGCGGCGGGGCATCGTTGACCACCTTTTCCTCCAGCACTTCGGCTTTGTCTTCAGCCACCGCAGCCTTGGCTGTGTCGGCTGCGTGCAAAGGGCCTGCGAGCAGGGCCGAGGTCAAGCTGATCACGATGCAGGCAAGGCGCATGGCAAAGCTTCCGAATGGGGGGCTGCTTCCCAGTCTAGCCAAGCGTAAGCATTAGTACCAAAGGCAGGGTTGCAGCAGCGGCAACAGTCTGCAGGGCAATGATGGTGGCCATCAGGGGGGCGTTGCCACCCATTTGCCTGGCCATCACATACGACGACGAAGCGGTGGGCAAGGCCTGGAACAGCACCGCCACCACCGCTGCCTGGCCACTCAGGCCAAGCACGCGGCACAGGCCCCAGGTGGTCAATGGCATGACCAGGAACTTGAACGCCGAGGCTGCCATCAGCGGGCGCACCTGCTGGCCCAGGCGGGCCCCTCCCAGCGCCGCGCCCACACACAGCAGGCCCAGCGGCAGAGCGGCCTGGCCCAGTGCCTTGACCGTGGGCTCGATGCCTGGCGGCAAGCCCAGCCCTGTTACCCGCAGCACCAGCCCACCCGCACAGCCGACGATCAGCGGGTTGGCAAAGATTGCCCGTAGCACCGTGGCCGCAGAGCTGTGGCGGGCGCTGAAGCGGGCGAACACCAGCACGCACAGCAGGTTGACCAAGGGCACGATGGCAGCATTGGCCACCGCCGCCAGGGCGATGCCGGCGCTGCCGTAGATGCCGGCGGCGAGGGTGGCGCCAATGTAGTTGTTGAAGCGGATGCCGCCCTGGAACACCGAGGTGAAGTCAGCGCCGTCGTGGTTGATCGCACCCTGGTACAGCACCAGCAGCACGGCCCCGGCCAAGGTCGAGAGCATCAGCACGCCGACCATGCCCATTACCGGTACGCCGTCGAGGTTGGCAGTGGCCAGGCCGTGCAGGAACAGCGAGGGAAGCAGTACGTAATAGCTCAGGCGCTCGGCGCCGGGCCAGAAGCTCTCGGCCAGGAAGCCGCGCACGCGCAGGAAGGTGCCCAGGGCAATCAGCAGGATGATCGGTAGCAGGGTGGTCAGCAGCAAGTGGAGCATGGTCGACGTTCCGTGGTCGGGTACGTGCACAGACTACTGCTGAGGACTGATCGGTAAAAACGTTGTTTTCTGCACTGACCGTTGAGGAAAAATGCACTATCGATACCCGTATCAACCTTTGTGGGAGCGGGTTCACCCGCGAAGAAGCTGACGCGGTGGATGGCACCGGCTATGCCGGTGTTCGCGGCTGAAGCCGCTCCCACACAGATTCGACCAGCTTTGGGGCTTGCGACTCATGCCTGCAGCGCAGTTTTCAGCACCGCACTCAAATGCCTGCGCTGGCTTTTCTCATGCTCCAGCAACACCACCCGCCGGGTCAGCTGCGGTTCGCCAAATGGCAAGCAGGTGGCGGGTGGCAAGCGTTGCAGGTCGTCGTCCGCCATGGGGATGATCGCCACGCCCAGGCCCATTACCGCCATGCTTGCCAGGGCTTCCTGGCTGTCCAGTTCCATCTGCTCACTCACCTGCAAATGCTGCCGGCGCAGTTCCTGTTCGATCTGCCGCCCGGCCCAGGCGCGTTTGTCGAAGCGCAGGAACGGTTGACTGGCCAGCAATTCTGGCACGCTGCGCCCGGCGAGTTCGGGGCTGGCGATAGCCCAGAAGCGGTCTTCGAACAATGGGGTGAAATCCAGGCTCTGTGGGTACGGGCTGACCGGTTCGGTGGTGATTGCGGCGTCCAGCTCACCGTCTTCCACACGGCGTGCAAGCTCTGCCGACATGCCCGAGGCCACGCTGATATGCAATTGCGGGTGGTTGGCCTTGATCCACACCAGCGCCCTGGGCAGGCGCCGCGCCAGCACGGTGTGGATGGCCCCCAGCCGCAGGCGGCCGCGCAGGCTCGGGCCGCTGGCCAGCGCGTCGGCCAGCTCGTCATAGGCGCCCAGGATGGTCTCGGCGCGTGCTACTGCCAGCTGGCCGGCTTCGGTCAGCACCACCTGCCGGCGGCTACGGTCGAACAAGGTTACCTGCAGCTCGTCTTCAAGGGTCTTGATGTGCAGGCTCACTGCCGACGGCGTGAGGCTGAGCAGGTCGGCGGCGCGGGCGAAGGTGCCGTGGCGGGCAATGGTCACCAGGGTGCGCAGGGCTTTGAGGGACATGCGGATGAGGTCCGGCTGACAAAGCGGTATTGTCAGGCCAATATCATGGCTTGCGCTATACCCTGTAGGAGCGGCCTTGCGTCGCGATGGGGCGCGCAGCGGCCCCACGATTTCAGCATCGCAGCAGATATTGCCGGGGCTGCTTTGCAGCCCGATCGCGACACAAGGCCGCTCCTACAACGAGTGGCGTCAACCGTTGCGCCCGCTACGCCCATACGCCTGGCTGATGCGGTCGATCACCATGGCCAGCGCGACAATCGCCAAACCGGCCTCCACACCTTGGCCCACGTTCAGCGTCTGGATCCCCGACAGCACATCCTCACCCAGCCCGCGGGCGCCGATCATCGACGCCACCACCACCATCGACAAGGCCATCATCACCGACTGGTTCAGCCCGGCCATGATGCTCGGCAGCGCCAGTGGCAGGGCAATACGCCGCAAGCGCTGCCAGCGGCTGGCGCCCAGGCCGTGCGCCGCCTGCAACAACGAGGGGTCGATCTGGCTCAGGCCCAGCTCGGTCAACCGCACCAGTGGCGGCAGGGCATAGATCAGTGTGGCAAACACGGCAGGCACCTTGCCCAGGCCGAACAGCATCAGCACCGGGATCAGGTACACGAAGGCGGGCAGCGTCTGCATCACATCCAGCACCGGCAACAGCAGGCGCTTCGCCATGGGGCGGGACGCCAGCAAGATGCCCAGCGGCACACCCACCAGCACGCACAGGCCGGTACTCACCAGCACCAGGGCCAAGGTCTGCAGCAGTTTGTCCCACAGCCCGAGCATGCCGATCAGGGCCAGCAGCGCCACCAGCCCCGCGCTGCGCAGCAGGTTGCGGCTGGCGTGCCAGGCCAGCAGGCCAACCAGCAGCAACAGCAGCCACCAAGGCAGCAGGCGCAGCAGGTTTTCCAGGCCGACCAGCAGTTGCAGCAACTGGTCCGAGACGGAGCGCAGGTGATCGCCGTAATGCATTACCAGCCAGTCAACCAGCCGGTTGACGCTGTCGGCGAAGGAAAACTGCAAAGCTTGCGGGAAACCATCGCTCACAGGCTGGCCTCGACCTTGGCTGCTATCTCACCGGGCAGCCAGGCCTTCCAGACGTCACGGTTGTCACGCAGGAAGGCGAGGGCGGCTTCGCGCGGTGGCGTGCGTTCCTCGCTCATCTGGGCCAGCGCCTGGTTAAGCCGGTCGATCGGCAGGTCGACCTGTTCGAACGCCGCCACCAGGTCCGGGTAGCCGTCGCGGAAGGCCTTGGACACGCCAATCGACAACTTCGCTGGCAGCGAGCGGCTGCCCTTCGGGTTGGGGTTGCCGGCATCCGTCAGCGTGGCCCAGGCTTGGGGGTCGAATGCTGGCTCTTCCAGGCGGATCAGTTTGTAGCGCCCCATCAACGGAGTCGGGTTCCAGTAGTAGAACAGCACTGGCTGGTCGCGGCGAATGGCCGATTTGATTTCGGCATCCATCGCCGCCCCGGACCCGCTGCGGAAGTTGGTGTACAGGTCGTTCAGCCCATACGCCTTGAGCTTCTGGCTGTTGACCGTTTCCGATGTCCAGCCGCTGGGGCTGTTCAGGAAGCGGCCCTTGTCGGGCGACTCGGGGTCACGAAACACCTGCGGGTAGCGCTTGAGGTCGTCGACGCTGCGCAACTCTGGCGCCACGGGCTTGAGCTTGCGGGCAGCGTCGCCTTCGATCACATACGCCGGTACCCACCAGCCTTCTTCGGCATGCTTGACCGTGTCACCCAGCGCAAACACCTGGCCCGCCTGCTCGGCCTTGACCCATGCAGGGCTGCGTCCGGCCCACTCTTCGGCAATCACTTGCAGGTCGTTGCGGGCCAGGGCCACTTCCATGCTGACGGTGCTACCGGGCAGGGTGTCGGTGGGGTAGCCGTAGCCACGTTCCACGATCAGGCGCAGGATTTCGGTGGTGAGGGCGCCGCTTTCCCAGCCGATGGCGCCAAAATGGATGGGCGGGCGTTGCTCTGCCGAAGCGGCAGTGTCGGTACTTGCCAAGCCTACGGCCAGCAGAAGGCCGGCCAGCAGTGTTTGAAATGTCTTCATCCAGACCTCGTCGTTTGCCGCGCCTTGGGGGGGGGGGCAAGTGTAGACGACGAGGTAGGGGCGGATTCAGGGCCGCACGGGGGGGCCCTGTTTGCCTCACACCCGGAACTGGTCCATCAGCGCCTGCTGCTGGTTGGCCAGGCTGTTCAAGGACTGGCTGACGCGTGCAGACTCGTTGGCCTGCCCCGACAGCGATTCGGTGACATCGCGGATGGTCGCCACGTTGCTGTTGATCTCCTCGGCCACCGCACTTTGCTCTTCGGCGGCAGAAGCGATTTGCAGGTTCATGTCGGTGATCACCGTCACTGCCTGGCCGATGCGCTGCAACGCCGTGACGGCCTGGCCGACCTGCTCGACACCGCCCTGGGCCTGGCGGTGGCTGTTGTCCATGGCGCCGACCACTTCGCGGGTGCCGTCCTGCAAGGCCTCGATTACCTGGCGGGTTTCTTCCACCGACTCCTGGGTGCGCCGGGCCAGGTTGCGTACTTCGTCGGCAACCACGGCAAAGCCTCGGCCGGCTTCACCTGCGCGGGCCGCCTCGATGGCGGCGTTGAGGGCCAGCAGGTTGGTCTGTTCGGCAATCGAACGAATCACCTCCAGCACCGAACCGATCTTCTCGCTGTTCTGTGCCAGGCCTTCGACTTCGGCCATGGCGTCGCTCATGTTGGCGGCCAGGGCATCGATGCTGGTGGTGGTGCGGTCGATCACCGCCAGCCCCTCACGGGTGGCCTGGTCGGCGTCACGGGCGGCCTGCGCAGCCTGGGCCGCGCTGCGGGCCACGTCCTGTGCGGTGGCACTCATCTCGTGCGAGGCGGTGGCCACCTGGTCGACCTGGCGGTACTGCTGTTCCATACCAGCGCTGGTTTGCGTGGCAATGGCCGAGGACTGGTCAGCGGTGCCGCGGGCAGCCTGCACCGAGCGCTTTACTTCGGCGATGGTCGGCTGCAACTTGTCGAGGAAGCGGTTGAACCAGCCGGCCAGCTCGCCCAGCTCGTCCTGCTTCTGGTAGGTCAGGCGGCGGGTGAGGTCGCCTTCACCACTGGCAATGTCCTTGAGCATGGCGGCCACGCCAAGAATCGGCCGGGTAACCCCGCGGGCCATCAGCCACACCATAAGCAGGCCGGCAATGGCCGCCGCCAGGCCCAGGCCCAGCTCCAGCAGGGTACCGCTGGTGTTCAGTGCGTCCAGTTCCTGCTTCAGTTTTTCGGCAGGCCCGGTCAGGGCGTTTTCCGGCACGTCCAGCAGCACACCCCAGGGTTGCGCGTCGGGGATCGGGTGGAACGCGGCCAGCACCTTCAGGCGCTGCTGGTCGTGCAGGATGGTCAACTTGCCATCGGCCAGCTTACGCACCAGCTCGGCACCCTTGGCCGTGTCTACCTGGTCAAAGCGCTGGGCCAGCTTGCTGGCGTCGGCGCTGTAGCCGGCGAGCAGGCCGACCGGGCTGAGGATGCCGACCGTCGTGCGGCCTTCGTACAGGCTGCGGCTTGCTTCCTGGCTCAGGGCCTGCAGGCTGTTTAGGTTGATGTCGATGGACAGGGTGGCAATGGTCTTGCCGTTGACGGCCAGCGGGAAGACGATGCTGGTCATCAGCACCTGTTGGCCATCAATCTCGTAGAAGTAGGGCTCCACCACGCACACCTTGCCGGTTGTACGTGGGCACACCCACCAGGTGTTGGCCGGCTGGCCGCTGGGGCCGATCTCGGTGTTGGCCATGTCATGCTCGGGCAACGCCATGGCGGTCAGTTGGCCGGCACGCGGCTGCGACCAGTACAGGGCAAAGCGCCCGGTTTCGTTGCTGCCAAGCTCTGCCTTGCCGGCGAACAGGCTGTCCTTGCTGTCCAGTGCGTTGGGTTCGAACACCAGCGACAGGCCAAGCAGGTCGGGGTTGGCCTGCAGGGCGGCGCGCACCTGGCGGGTCATGTCCTCGCGCAGGTCGAAGGCATCGAGATAGCGCTTTTCCGCCTGCTCGCGCAGGAACAACACCTGGCGGGCGAAGCCTGCACCGTATTGATAGGCGTCCATGAACTGGCGGCGGATATTCAGGGCTTGCACCTCACCCTGCGACTCGATGCGCGACTGCGCCGCTTCGGTCAGCATCTGCATGCTGCTGGCTTTGACCAGGTCCGAGCTGTGGTCCATGCGGTACAGCGACAGGCCGACAAGCAAGGTGACGATGCCGGCCAGGCAGAGACCGGCGAGCAGGGTGATCTTCCACTGGATGGAAAGTTGTCGCAAAGGCATGGGGGCGGATCCCTTGTAATAAGAGTGTGGCTAGCGTTTGTGTCGGCGGGTGCGGTTTTTTCTTTATTCAAACGTTCAATTTAATTTCAGGCCTGCGTGGTCCCGTTGTAGGACATTGGTAATGCGCCGCAACATGGCATTTTTGACATCTGCCCCCCACTGCTTCAGAGTTCGCGCTTTTTTTCTGTCGTAATGAGGTAAGCCAACCATGAATGCAGTGATCGCCGCGGTCGGCATCATGCTGATACTCAGCCTGTCCCGCGTGCACGTGGTCATCGCCCTGATCATTGGCGCCCTGGTCGGTGGGCTGGTCGGAGGCCTGGGTATCGAAGGTACGCTCAAGGCCTTCAACGGCGGGCTGGGCGGTGGTGCTACGGTGGCCTTGTCCTATGCGCTGCTGGGTGCTTTTGCCGTGGCCATCGCCAAGTCCGGGCTGGCGCATGCGCTGGCTGACCGCGCCCTGGCCATGATCGATCGCCAAGGCCACGCCAACGGCGGCAAGGTGAAATGGCTGATGATCGGCCTGATGCTGACGGTGGCGGTGTCGTCACAGAACATCCTGCCCATTCATATCGCCTTCATTCCGCTGCTGGTGCCGCCGCTGCTGTACGTGCTGACACGGCTGCGCATCGACCGCCGGCTGATCGCCTGCGTGATCACGTTCGGGCTGATTACCCCGTACATGTTCCTGCCGGTAGGCTTTGGCAACATTTTCCTCAACGAAATCCTGCTGGCCAACGTGGCCCGTGCCGGTGTCGATGTGAGTGGTGTCAATGTCACCCACGCCATGGCCATCCCGGCTGCCGGCATGCTTGTCGGCCTGCTGCTGGCGGTGTTCATCAGCTACCGCAAGAAGCGCGACTACGACCTGGCGCGCATCGAGCAGGTGGAGCAGGTGAGCGTGCAGTACAACCCGCTGACACTGCTGGTGGCGGGGCTGGCCATTGCCGCGGCGTTCATCGTGCAACTGTTGCTCGACTCGATGATCATCGGTGCCATGGTCGGTTTCCTGATCTTCTCGCTGTCGGGCATCGTCAAGTGGAAGGACACCGACGACCTGTTCACCGAAGGCATGAAAATGATGGCCATGATCGGTTTCATCATGATTGCCGCCTCGGGCTTTGCCGATGTGATGAAGGCCACGGGTGAGGTGAAGAGCCTGGTAGAAACCTCGGCGCAGTGGATCGACCATAGCAAGGGCATCGGTGCCTTGCTGATGCTGCTGGTAGGCCTGCTGGTGACCATGGGCATCGGCTCGTCGTTCTCCACGGTGCCGATCCTGGCCGCGATCTTTGTGCCGCTGTGCGTGCAACTGGGCTTCGACCCGGTGGCCACCGTGTGCATCGTCGGTACTGCGGGTGCGTTGGGCGATGCAGGTTCACCGGCTTCGGACTCGACCCTGGGGCCGACCTCGGGACTGAACGTGGATGGCCAGCACCACCATATCTGGGACACCGTGGTGCCGACCTTCATCCACTACAACCTGCCGCTGCTGGCGTTCGGCTGGCTGGCAGCAATGACCTTGTAAAGCGGGGAGGGTGTCAGCCCTTGTCGGGCGGCGGCGAGATGCGGTTCAGCACGGTGCTGCCGTCCTTGCTGCGGGTCAGGTAGACCGGCAGCACCTTGGGCAGGTTGTTGACCAGGCGACCCACCTCGCGGGTGTTGTAGATGCCGCTGATACGGATGCGGCCGGTGCTGGCATCGGCCAGCAGCAGCGGTGCGTCGAGGTAGCGGTTGATCACCGGCAGCGCCTGTTCCAGGCTCAGGTTGTCGAGCACCAGCTTGCCGCTGCGCCAGGCCAGGCTGTTGCCATAGTCATCGCTCTGTTCCAGCTGTGGCTCAAAGTCGCCCTTGTGGTAGCTGGCCTGCATGCCTGGGCCCAGGCGGTAGCCGCCGGCACTGCCGTCACTGGTCACCAGCACCGAGCCCTCCACCAGGGTGACCTTGACCTGATCCTGGTACTTCCACACGTTGAATTGCGTACCGGTAACGCGGGTCTGACCACGGCCGGCATGCACGATGAACGGGTGGCTGCTGTCGTGCTGCACCTTGAAGAATGCCTCGCCACGCTTGAGGGTGACCTGGCGCTGGTCCTTGTAATTGAGGTAGGTCAGTTCGGTATTGAGGTTGAGTTGCACCGTGCTGCCGTCGCTCAACTCCACGGTCTGCATGCGGTCGCCGGCTTCGAAGTGCTGGTAGTGGTTGGGCAGCCAGCCTTGCTCCCAGCCCACCCAGCCGGCCAGCGGCAGTACCGCCAGGGCAATGGCGGCGGCGGATGCCAGCGGGCGCCAGTTGCGCGGGCGCGCAGGTAGGCGAGCGGGCGGGTTGAAGTCGACGACGGTGGCGTTACGCGGCAACAGGTCGGCGGTTTGCCAGATCTCCAGCATCGCCTGGTATTCCTCGGCATGCCGCGGGTCCGCCGCCAGCCAGCCAGCGAACGCCTCGCGCTCGGCCGCCGTGCAATCTTCGGCATGCAGGCGCATGCACCAATGCGCGGCGGCGTCGGTGATGGCATCGTCTGGGCTGGGGTTGAGGCGGTCTTGGTTCATTGCGGCTCCGGGTTTTGCGCATTCTACCCTTGCTAGAGGGCTCCCGAGAACCAACGTAATGGCGAATGACTATCAGTTGTGACGGTTTTTCGTCGGATTTGCAATGGTTTTTCAGCGTTTGAGAACTCTTCGCGAGCGCACTTACCCGCTGAGATCGTAGGGGGCTGCATTGCAGCCCATCGCCGGCAAGCCAGGCTCCCACAGGGATCTCACAGGCCTCATCATCATGAAATTTTGCATAGCTTGCTAATCAAAGCTTTGACATTCACTGCCTAAGCAGTAATATTTCTACACAATTGCCCGAGCAGTCCCCAATGGCCCATTTCTCTCCCGAAAACTTCCAGACCTGCGCCATCGGCATGCTGCTCGGTCGTGCGGCGATCCTGAAGGACCGCATTCTCGACTGGCACCTGGAATCAGAGGGTGTCACCGCCGCGCAGTTCAAGGTGCTGATCATCGTCACCCAGTACCAGGTGGACACCCCGGCCGAGCTGTGCCGCTACCTGGGCCTGGACAGCGGTTCGATGACCCGCATGCTCGACCGCCTCGAGCAAAAGGAGCTGATCGTGCGCAACCGCTGCGCCGACGACCGCCGCCTGGTGCGCCTGGCGCTTACCGCCGACGGCCAGCGTCTGGCCGACCGCCTGCCGGAAATTGGCGCCGCCGCCATGAACGAGTTGTGCGGCGTGCTGGCTCCCGAAGAGCTCAAGACCTTGGAAGGCCTGCTGGCCAAGGTCCTGCTCGGTGCCGGCGACCCGTTGACGATCCGCCGCTTTGGCGACCGTTGAACCCTGTCACGAATTATCCAAGGTATTGCCATGGCTACCCCCGCAGACACCCCGACTCCCTCCGCCACGCCCGAGCCGTCACGCAAGCGCAAGGCCTGGCTGCTAGGCCTGCTGTTGCTGCTGATTGTTGCCGGTGCGTGTACCTGGGCCTGGTACAGCCTGGTCGGGCGCTGGCACGAAAGCACTGACGATGCCTACGTCAATGGCAACGTGGTAGAGATCACCCCGCTGGTTACCGGCACGGTCACCAGTATTGGCGCCGATGACGGCGACCTGGTCCATGCCGGCCAGGTGTTGCTGCAATTCGACCCGGCCGACAGCGAGGTGGCCTTGCAGTCTGCCGAAGCCAAGCTGGCGCGCAGTGTGCGCCAGGTGCGTGGGTTGTACAGCAACGTCGACTCGCTCAAGGCCCAGCTGGAAACCCGCCAGGCCGAGCTGCGCAAGGCCCAGCAGGACTTCAACCGGCGCAAGGTGCTGGCCGACAGCGGTGCGATTGCTGCCGAAGAGCTGTCCCATGCCCGCGATGACCTGAGCGTGGCCCAGGCCGCCGTCAACAGCGCCCGCCAGCAACTCAGTACCAGCAGTGCGTTGGTCGACGACACCGTGGTGTCCTCGCACCCTGAGGTGATGGCCGCTGCGGCCGACCTGCGCCAGGCCTACCTCGACCACGCCCGCACCACCTTGGTGGCACCGGTGACCGGTTACGTTGCCAAACGTACCGTGCAACTGGGCCAGCGCTTGCAGCCGGGCACTGCGACCATGGCGGTGATCCCGCTGGACCAGGTATGGATCGACGCCAACTTCAAGGAAACCCAGCTGCGCGAGATGCGCATCGGCCAGCCGGTGCAGATCAGCGCCGACCTGTATGGCAGCGAGGTCAAGTACAGCGGTACAGTCGACAGCCTTGGCGCCGGCACCGGCAGCGCCTTTGCATTGCTGCCAGCACAAAACGCGACTGGCAACTGGATCAAGATCGTGCAACGGGTCCCGGTGCGTATCCACCTGAGCCCGGATCAGCTCAAGGACCACCCGCTGCGCATTGGCCTTTCCACCGTGGTTGAAGTGGACCTTCACGACCAGAGCGGCCCGGCGCTGGCCCAACAGCCCCCGCAACAGGCCAGCTACACCACGCAGGTGTACGACCGTCAGCTGGTCGAGGCCGATAACCTGATCGCCCGCTTGATCCACGAAAACAGCGCGCCCGGCAAGACGGCCCAGCGATGAGCAACAGTGCCGCAGCCCAGTTCACTCCGCCCAGCCTGCTGCTGACCACCATCGGCCTGTCGCTGGCGACATTCATGCAGGTGCTCGACACCACCATCGCCAACGTGGCGTTGCCGACCATTTCCGGCAACCTCGGCGTGAGTTACGAGCAGGGCACCTGGGTTATCACCTCGTTTGCAGTGAGCAACGCCATCGCCTTGCCGCTGACGGGCTGGCTAAGCCGGCGGTTTGGCGAAGTGAAACTGTTCATCTGGGCCACGCTGCTGTTCGTGCTGGCCTCGTTCCTGTGCGGTATTGCCCAGTCGATGCCTGAGCTGGTCGGGTTTCGCGTGTTGCAGGGCGTTGTAGCGGGGCCGCTATACCCCATGACGCAGACGTTGCTGATTGCTGTCTACCCGCCCGCCAAGCGAGGCATGGCCCTGGCGCTGTTGGCGATGGTCACGGTGGTGGCGCCGATCGCCGGGCCGATTCTTGGCGGCTGGATAACCGACAGCTACAGCTGGCCGTGGATCTTCTTCATCAACATACCCATCGGCCTGTTTGCCGCTGCCGTGGTGCGCCAGCAGATGCGCACGCGGCCAGTGGTCACCAGCCGCCAGC
The DNA here is from genome assembly GCF_050280665.1 of Pseudomonas sp. NPDC089547. Lineage (NCBI taxonomy): Bacteria > Pseudomonadati > Pseudomonadota > Gammaproteobacteria > Pseudomonadales > Pseudomonadaceae > Pseudomonas > Pseudomonas sp. NPDC089547. The sequence continues at coordinate 164,172 of NZ_JBNNVS010000008.1, forward strand.
CAATGGACTACATTGGCCTGCTGACGCTGATTATCGGTGTTGGTGCGTTGCAGGTGGTGCTGGACAAAGGCAATGACCTGGACTGGTTCGAGTCGTCGTTCATCATCATCGGTAGCCTGATCTCGGTGGTGTTCCTGGCGGTGTTCGTCATCTGGGAACTGACCGACCGCCATCCGGTGGTGAACCTGCGCCTGTTCGTGCATCGCAACTTCCGCGTCGGCACCATTGTGCTGGTAGGGGGCTATGCCGGGTTCTTCGGCATCAACCTGATCCTGCCGCAGTGGTTGCAGACACAGATGGGTTACACCGCCACCTGGGCGGGCCTGGCGGTGGCGCCGATCGGCCTGTTGCCGGTAGTCATGTCGCCGTTCGTGGGCAAGTATGCGCACCGCTTCGACCTGCGTGTGCTGGCGGGGCTGGCGTTTCTGGCGATTGGCACCAGCTGCTACATGCGTGCGGGCTTCACCAGTGAGGTGGACTTCCAGCATGTGGCCCTGGTGCAGTTGTTCATGGGCATTGGCGTGGCGCTGTTCTTCATGCCGACCTTGAGCATCCTGCTGTCCGACCTGCCGCCGCATCAGATTGCCGATGGCTCGGGGCTGGCGACCTTCCTGCGTACCCTGGGCGGGAGTTTTGCAGCGTCGTTGACGACCTGGATCTGGATTCGCCGGGCGGACCAGCACCATGCTTACCTGAGCGAGAACATCAGCCAGTTCGACCCGGCAACGCGGCACACGCTTGAGCAGCTGGGCGGGGCCAACCCGCAAAGCTATGCGCAGCTTGAGCAGATACTCAACGGGCAGGCGTACATGATGTCGACGGTGGACTACTTCACCCTGATGACTTGGGTGTTTGCAGGCTTGATCCTGCTCGTGTGGTTCGCCAAACCGCCGTTTACCGCGAAGGCGGGGCCCGCGTCGGCGGGCCATTGAGCCAAACCGAGAGGCCAGACCACATGTGTTGCTCTTGCTCTTGCTCTTGCTTCGGCTTTTGCTTCTAAGCGCGCGATAGTCCAGGCGCCGCCGATTGCGACTTCAGGAGGCCGAGCGGAGGGCTTGCGGAGGGAGGTGACGGGCATGGATGCCCGTCAAGCGCTGAGGCCCCATGGATGGGGCCTGCAGCGCGTACTCCCGGGAGCAAGCCCGTAGCGAGGGAACCCCGGAGCGCAGCGTAGGGGCCGCATGATGGGAGCGGACGGTTTTTGGTTCCTTTTTGCCACGACAAAAAGGGACCCGCCGTAAGGGCGGAAAGGTGATTGAGCGCCACCCTCGGCAATGAATATCTCCGCGATGTGAATGCCCACACCCAAAACCAAAACCAAAACCCAAAACCCAAAACCCAGGAAGTGTCTGTGCTGACCGTGGTCATTCCCCTGCACAGATAATTCGCCTATTGTCGGCTCTCCCTCCCAAATGCGATAGACAAAGCCATGGACAAAGTCATCGTCATCACCGGCGGCAGCCGTGGCATCGGCGCTGCCACGGCGTTGCTGGCCGCCCGCCAGGGCTACCGCATCTGCATCAACTACCACGCCGACGAGCAGGCCGCCGAAGACATCCTCGGCCAGGTCCGCGCCCTGGGCGCCGAAGCCATTGCCGTGCGCGCCGACGCCAGCGTCGAAGATGAAATCATCCAGCTGTTCCAGCACGTCGACGAAGCACTCGGCCCGGTTACCGCACTGGTCAACAACGCCGGCACCATCGGCCAGCAGAGCCGGGTCGAGGACATGTCCGAGTTCCGCCTGCTCAAGGTCATGAAGACCAACGTCGTGGGCCCCATGCTCTGCGCCAAGCACGCCCTGCTGCGCATGGCCCGTCGGCATGGCGGGCAGGGCGGCGCCATCGTCAACGTGTCTTCGGTAGCGGCACGCCTGGGCTCACCCAACGAATATGTCGACTATGCCGCCTCCAAAGGTGCACTCGATACCTTCACCATCGGCCTGGCCAAGGAAGTGGCAGGAGAAGGCGTGCGGGTCAATGGCGTAAGGCCGGGTTACATCCACACCGGTTTTCATGCGCTATCCGGCGACCCCGACCGGGTCAGCAAGCTGGAGCCCGGCTTGCCCATGGGCCGCGGCGGGCGCCCCGACGAAGTGGCGCAGGCCATTCTCTGGCTGCTGTCGGACAACGCGTCCTACTCCACCGGTAGCTTCATCGACCTGGGCGGTGGGCGCTGAACGCGCCCGTCACGCCTCAAGCAGGGTGCGTACCCACTCGGCCAACACCTCCAGTTCGAACGGCTTGGTCAGCACCATGGTGCCTTGCAGCAGTTGGCCGTCATTGAGTGCCGCGCTTTCGTCGTAACCGGTAATGAACAGCACCTTGAGGTCGGGGTAGCGCTCGCGGCAACGCTCGGCTACCTGGCGACCATTCAGCCCGCCGGGCAGGCCGATATCGCTTAACAGCAGGTCTGGCCGGTCACTGTTTTGCAGGTAGGCCAGGGCTGAGGGGCCGTCCTCGAACGCATCGACCAGGTAACCCAGCTCCTCCAGCACTTCGCAAACCACCAGGCGCAACGCCGTCTGGTCCTCGATCAGGAGGATGCGCTGCGTCGCCGTACCGCTTCTTTCCTGCAACATGCGCTGTGGCTTGGGGTCAGGTGCCTTGGGTTGCTCGTAGTGGCGGGGGAGCAGCAACTCGATGCGCGTGCCTTCACCCAGCGTGGACAGGACGCGCAGTTGGCCGCCCGACTGGCGGACGAAACCGTAGGTCATCGACAAACCCAGGCCGGTGCCCTGGCCCATGGGTTTGGTGGTGAAGAACGGGTCGACGGCACGCTCGGCCACCTCTGCCGACATGCCATTGCCGTTGTCGGAGATGCTCAGGCGCACGTACTCGCCGGCTGGCAGTTCCAGCGCCTGAGCCTGTACCCCGTCTAGCAGCAGGTTGTCGCCGATGATCTCGATCACCCCGCCTGCCGGCATGGCATCGCGGGCGTTGATGCACAGGTTGAGCAGCGCACTTTCAAGCTGCGGCGGGTCGATGAAGGTCGGCCATAGCTGGCTGGGGAACTGGCTGCCCAGGGTAATGGCCGGGCCTATGGTACGGCGTAGCAGCTCTTCCATGCCGGCCACCAGCGTGGCCACCTGCGTGGAGCAAGGTTGCAAGGTTTGCTGGCGAGAGAACGCCAGCAGCCTGTGTACCAGTGAGGATGCACGTTGCGCCGAGCCGCTGGACAGCTCCAGCAGGGGTTCCAGGGTGTCGAAACGAGACTGGTCCAGGCGTTGGCGCATCAGCTCCTGAGCGCCCAGAATACCGCCCAGCAGGTTGTTGAAGTCGTGGGCGATGCCGCCACTGAGCTGGCCCACCGCTTCCATTTTCTGGGCCTGGCGCAGGGCCTCTTCGGCTTTGGCCAGGCGGTCTTGCTCCTGCACCCGCTCGCTGATGTCATAAGCGAACAGGAAGGCGCCTTGTATTTCCCCTTCATGGTCGCGCAAGGCATTGAAGCGCAGTTCATAGTGGCGTTGCCCGGGCCCCTTGCCGAAGGTGCCGATCTCGACGAACTGCTCGCCTGCCAGGGCACGCTGCCACATGGCCACGCTCAGCGCCTGGACTTCGGGCTCATGACCGATCAGCGCTGGCAAGTAATCACCGATTTCAGGCGTATGCCCGAACAGCAGTTGAAAGTCATGCTTGGCCTGGCGATTGATGGCCAGCCAGCGCATGTCCTTGTCGATCACATGCACATTCACCATGCTATGGTCGACCAGTTCGGCAAACAGCCGGCGCTCTGCCAGTGCGGCGCTCACCCGCTGTTCAAGCTCTTCGTTCAGGCGCTGCAGGGCCTGCTCTGCCTGCCGGCGTTCGGTAACGTCCTTGAACAGCACGGCTACCTGGCGTTTTTCGGCAGGTTCTACGCGAAACGTGGTAACGGACAGCACATGGCCGGTGGCAACCAGTTCCTGCTCGAAGTGCAGCGGCTCTCCCGTGCGCAACACCGCGCCATAACGAGCCACCCAGTCATCGGCTTCATCGGGCACCATTTCGCGCAGCTTCTGCCCGACCACGTTGGGGATGCCGGCATGCTTGGCGTAGGCTGCGTTGGCCAGCACATGCACATAGTCACTCAACGGGCCGTGTGGGCCGTCGAAGAATTCGATGATGCAAAAGCCCTCGTCCATGGTGTCGAACAGCGAACGATAAAAGTTCTGGTCGTGGGCCTGATGGCCGGCAAGCTGTGATTGCAATTGCGCGTTCTGCCGCTGAAGGGCTTCGACTTGTTGGCGCAGTGAAAGCAGGTCGCGGGAGGGCATGCCGACGTCCGACAAAAGGGGAGACACAGACTTTATCGCGTTCGCCTTCAAGCGAATAGCCGCCCGCCGGGCCATCAGCCATCAGAACGAACGAATGATCCGCCCGAGGGTGTCCATGGCCCGTTCGGCGCCGTCATGCCAGGGGCTGCCATAGTTCAGGCGGATGCAATTGCCGAAGCGCCGGGTAGGCGAGAAGATCGGCCCGGGGGCGATGCTGATGCCCTGGGCCAGGGCCATGTGGAACAACTTCAGCGCGTCCATCTGCTCGGGCAGCTCCAGCCACAGGAAGTAGCCACCCGACGGCTGGCTGACCTGGGTGTGTGCAGGGAAGTAGCGGGTGATGGCCGCCAGCATGTTGGCCTGTTGGCCTTCAAGTGCATAGCGCAGCTTGCGCAGGTGGCGGTCGTAACCACCATGCTGCAGGTAGTCGGCGATGGCTGCCTGGGCTGGCATCGAGGCGCACAGCGAGGTCATCAGCTTGAGCCGCTCGATTTTCTGCGCAAAGCGCCCGGCCGCCACCCAGCCGATGCGGTAACCGGGCGCAAGGCTTTTGGCGAACGAACCGCAATGCATCACCAGGCCTTGCGTGTCGAAGGCCTTGGCGGGTTTGGGTGCCTGTTGCGCGTAATACAACTCGGCGTATACATCGTCCTCGATCAACGGCACCTGGTGACGCGTCAGCAGCTCCACCAGCGCCTGCTTCTTCGCCTCCGGCATGCTCGCGCCAACCGGGTTCTGGAAGTTGGTCATGCACCAGACGGCTTTCACCGGATGCTTTTCCAGCGTTTGTGCCAGTACCCCGAGGTCCATGCCTTCGCGCGGGTGCACCGGGATTTCCACCGCCTTGAGCTTGAGACGCTCCAGTACTTGCAGGCAGGCGTAGAAGGCAGGGGCTTCGATGGCCACCAGATCGCCTGGCTGGGTCACCGCCTGCAGGCACAGGTTCAGGGCTTCCAGTGCACCGTTGGTGATCAGCAACTCCTCCATCGGCAGCATCAGCCCACCGACCATGTAGCGCAGGGCAATTTGCCGGCGCAGCTGCGGGTTGCCGGGCGACAGGTCGGTCACCACCATGCGCGGGTCCATGCTGCGGCTGGCGCTGGCCAGCGAGCGCGACAGGCGCTGTAGCGGGAACAGCTCGGGGCTGGGGAACGCTGAGCCGAACGGGATGGTGTTGGGGTCCTTGATCGAGTCGAGGATCGAGAACACCAGTGCGCTGACGTCCACGTCAGTGGATTCGCTGACGGGCTGCAACGCCTGGGGCTCGCTGAACTGGCGCGGGGCGTGGGCGTTGACGAAATAACCCGAGCGCGGCCGGGCGCGGATCAGCCCGCGTCGCTCCAGCAGGTAATAGGCCTGGAACACGGTGGACGGGCTGACCCCGTGGGTCTGGCTGGCATAGCGCACCGAAGGCACGCGCTGGCCGGGGCCCAGTACCCCGGAGCGGATCAGTTCGGCAATGTCGTCGGCGAAGCGTTCGTAGCGTTTCATTCTGGCCTTCTGTCGAAGCCTGGCAGGCAAGGTGGAGTCAGTGTAAGGGATCAGCGGTTCATCGGTGCGACGAAGCGGCTTTGGGCAACGCTGCGGATGGCGGGGTCGTCGTGCTCGCGAATTTCGAAGCTCAGCGCTTGCGAGCTGCTGGCCGGGCGTTCGGCCAGCATCGCGACCGACACCGGCAGTTCGCTCATTTCGCCAGCGGGGATCACCAGGGTGGTGTTGCCCTGCAAGGTGAAACCTTCTGCGTCCAGCAGGCGCAGTTCGTAGTGCTGGGTACGCTCGGTCTTGTTGATGACCTTGAGCAGGTAGATGTTCTCGATCTGGCCCTGGGCATTCTCGCGGAACAGGCCGCGGTCCTTGATGACGTCCAGCGATACCATCGGGCGCAGTTGCAAGGCCACCACCAGCCCACCGATCATCACCACCAGCGCGACCGCGTAGCCGATCAGGCGTGGGCGCAGCCAGTGGGTAGTACCGCCCTGCAAGCTGTGCTCGGACTTGTAGCCAATCAGGCCGCGGGCGTAGCCCATCTTGTCCATCACCCCGTCGCAGGCGTCGATGCACGCTGCGCAGCCGATGCAGGCCATTTGCAGGCCATCGCGGATATCGATGCCAGTGGGGCATACCTGCACACACAGCGTGCAGTCGATGCAGTCGCCGAGGCCTTGGGCTTGTACGTCACTGCCTTTCTTGCGCGGGCCGCGGGCCTCACCGCGGCGCGGGTCGTAGGCAACCGCCAGGGTGTCCTTGTCGAACATCACGCTCTGGAAGCGCGCATACGGGCACATGTGCAGGCACACCGCTTCACGCAGCAGGCCGGCATTGATGTAGGTGGCGGCAGTGAAGAACAGCACCCAGAACAGCGCCACGCCGCCCAGTTGCAGGGTGAACAGTTCCGCGGCCAGCGGGCGGATGGGCGTGAAGTAGCCAACGAAGGTGAGGGCAGTGGCGACACCGATGGCCAGCCACAGGCTGTGCTTCAGGGCGCGACGCGCCAGTTTGTTCAGGCTCCAGGGGGCGGCGGCCAGCTTGATACGCTGGTTGCGATCACCCTCGGTAACCTTTTCGCACCACATGTACAGCCAGGTCCAGGTGCTCTGCGGGCAACTGTAGCCACACCACACGCGGCCAGCGTACACGGTGATGGCGAACAGGCCGAAGGCGCAGATGATCAGTAGCGCCGACAGCAGGATGAAGTCTTGCGGCCAGAAGGTGGCAGCAAAGATATGGAATTTGCTGTTGGCCAAATCCCACAGCACTGCCTGGCGGCCGTTCCAGTTCAGCCAGGCCGTGCCGAAGAACAGCACGAACAGGGCGCCGGCAAAGCCGATGCGCAGGCTGCGGTACAGCCCGGTGAAGCTGCGGGTGTGGATGCCGCTGTCGGTGCGTCGCGGTTGAGAACTGGCTGGGGCGGTGGCGATCTCTGTGAAAGGGATTCTATTGTTCATGGCTAGGTGCTCATCAGGCCTCTATCAGGCATGAGCACTATGGCCCTGAGGCTGTTATCAGCACAGGCTCAGGTTTCGCGATAAAAACCGTATCAGATTGTTCGCCTCACCCCGCCAGCCCTTAGATTACCGAGCCTGGCACGCTAGCCTTCAGATGCCTGCGGCTATCCACCGCACCCGCCACGGTCAGCGCATCGGCCTCGGCTTCGGTGATGGGCACGCGTTGGCCCGCGAGCAAGGCCACCGACATGCGCAGCTGTTCGTCGGTGATGATTTCAATATCAGGGCCATCACCCTCGATGCGCGAGTCTTCACCGATCAGCGTACAGCGGCGAGTGGTTTCATCGATTTCAACCGGCATGGCGTTGTCCTCCTGTAGGTTACAGGGTGGACCGCAGTACAAGGCAGATTGCTGCATCAGCAGGCTGAACGGAGGGGAAGGGGGAGACAGGAAGCACTAAGGGGAGCCGAAGCTCCCCCCAAAGCGTTGTTGCTTGCTCTTTTTTATTATTGAGACGGGCTTTTTGTTGTTTTTGTAAGCCTGCCTTGGTGTTGCGGGCGACCCCCATGCGGGGTCAAGAGCAAACGTATTTTTTTGAGCGCTGACCTGCCTTCATCATTGCTGATCCGAACCTGGCTGCTGCTACCTTGAGGTAGTTTTATTGTTCTGTGCCAGACCGCGGGGGCGTACCCCTGAAAAGCGTGTCGACTCCAAAAAGATCTGCTTGCTGCGCCTCTGCCGTGTTGTTCTTGTTATGTCAGAGCCGTTACATGTTGTTTTTATTGGGTGTCACGTTGTTTTTTTTGTTCTTGTACCAAAGATATAGCAGGGTGCGTGCCAACTTTTGAAAATCATTTTAAATCAAGCACTTAGCCTGTGAAGTCAAAATGGCCAGGCCTGAAATTCTGTCGATTTGTTTCCCTGTTACCCGATTTTTTGCTGTGAAACGTGGGGGGCGGTAACACTCCGCCCACACCTTTGTGACACTCGTGTGACTCACTGCGCGCTACGCGCTCGTGCTACCCGCGACCCGTTGCCGCGGCCCAGCACGCTGCTGATCCGCTGGCCAGCGGCAATCAGTCGGTCCAGGTCGATGCCGGTGTGAATCCCCAGCCCCTGTAGCAGGTACACCACGTCCTCGGTGGCGATGTTGCCCGTCGCGCCTTTGGCGTAGGGGCAGCCACCCAGCCCGGCTACCGAGCTGTCGAACACGCTGATGCCTTCGAGCAGGCTGGCATAGACGTTGGCCAGGGCCTGGCCATAGGTGTCGTGGAAGTGCCCCGCCAGCTGTTCGCGCGGTACCTGGGCCGAAACCACCTCGAACAGGCGGCGGGTATCGCCGGCCGTGCCGGTGCCGATGGTGTCACCCAGCGACACCTCATAGCAGCCCATGTCGTGCAGGGCGCGGGCCACCGGTGCTACCTGCTCGGCGCTGACCTTGCCTTCGTAGGGGCAGCCGAGCACGCATGACACGTAGCCGCGCACACGTACACCGTGGTTACGGGCCGCCTCCATGATCGGTTCGAAGCGCGTAAGGCTGTCGCTGATCGAGCAGTTGATATTGCGCTGCGAGAAGGCTTCGCTGGCGGCCGCGAATACCGCCACTTCCTTTACCCCCGCCGCCAGGGCGTCCTCGAAACCGCGCAGGTTGGGGGCCAGTGCTGCGTAGGTAACGCCAGGACGCTGCCGGATACCGGCAAACACCTCGGCGGAGCCGGCCATTTGCGGCACCCACTTGGGCGAGACAAAACTGCCCACTTCGATATAGGCCAGGCCCGCCTCGGTAAGGTCGTCCACCAGGCGCACCTTGTCGGCGACGCTGATGGGCTGGGCTTCGTTCTGCAAACCGTCGCGGGGGCCGACTTCGACCAGGCGGACTTCTTTGGGCAAGGACATGGCGGGTTTCCTGTGGCGTTCAGCGGTTGTCTTTGTTGTTCAGGGTGGCGGCCAGGGCTTGTTCGCAGCGCTCCTGGGCGGTGTCCAGTTCCAGTTGCATCTGGTGGATGTCGAGCATCTGCTGCTCCAGTTGGGCGCGCCGTTCGGCGATTTTTGCCAGCATGCTGTTGAGCTGTTTGAGGTTGCCGCTGGTGGGGTCGTACAGTTCGATCAGTTCACGGCACTCCGCCAGCGAAAAGCCGATGCGCTTGCCGCGCAGGATGAGCTTCAGGCTGACCTTGTCGCGCGCCGAGTAGATACGCTCCAGGCCACGGCGTTCGGGGCTCAGCAAGCCTTGCTCTTCATAGAAGCGGATGGCCCGGGTGGTGATGTCCAGCTCGCGGGACAGGTCGGAGATGCTGTAGGTCTGGGTGCTCATGCTGGGGCTCGGCGTGGGGTATGCCGGTATCCTGAGGGCAGGTTTACGTATACGTCAAGCAGGCTGTCGATGTGTGCCGCTTGTGCGTGCCTCTTCGCGGGCACGCCCGCTCCCACATGAAGTTTGCGCAGTACCTGTGGGAGCGGGCTTGCCCGCGAAGAGGCCGGCACAGGCCACGGCAGTCATTCAGCCAAACCCGACCTGCGATACCCATTGGGCGTCTGCCCACTCAAGCGCTTGAACCACCGTGCAAAATAGGTCGGGTCCGTAAACCCCAAACTGTCCGACAACTGCCCGATGCTCATCCGCGTGTAGGTCAGGTTACGCCGGGCCTCTAGCAACAACCGCTGATGCACCACCTGCAATGCGGTCTGCCCGCTCAAGGCCCGGCACAGCTGGTTCAGCTGCAAGCTCGGCACATTCAGCCGAGCGGCAAAATCCTCCACCGAAAGGTGCTCACGGTAATGCGCCTCGACCAGGCGCAGGTACTGCCCCAGCAACTGCCTGTCACGTTCATCCCGGTTACGCGGCGCTTGGCCCAGTTGCTGGCGACGGCTGATCCATACCATCAACGCAGTCACCAATGCCTCTAGCAGCGTCGCCCGCGCCGGCGCACTGCCTTGGTACTCCTGCTGCAAAGTGCCGATCAGGCTGCGCAGGTGCACGCGATCACGGCCCAGCGGGTAACACGCCGGTTTTGCCAGCACCGTCAGCGGCGCGCCCAGGCGCTGCTCCAGGTTCGCCACCAGCGCCGTGCCGAAGGTCAGCACATACCCCTGGATATCGGCGCTGAAGCGAAAGCCGTGCACGGTCATCGGCGGCACCACCTGGATCGCTGCCTCGCCGATGGCACTGCGCACGCCCTCGATCTCCACCTGGGCCTGGCCGCGCTGTACGTAGAGCAACTGGAACAACTCGGCATGCTGGTGCGGCTTGATCTCCCAGTGGTGCAGGCGGCTGCGCGCCGGGATCGACTCGCAGTGCAGCAGGTCGGTGCCGGGCCAGGCCTGGTTTTCGCCATACAGCTTGAACAACGGGACGCCGGGGAGGGTGGATTTCATGCAGGTTCGCCTGTCCGTTAATCGAACGTTTTTTGTAAAAGTGCAGATTTCCCATGGGATAGCACACTTATCTGGCGGTTTCTGCCAGTAAAAATGCAAGGGCAAACCCTAACAGCAGATGCCGCCCCACTGCCAGTCCAGGGCCGGCATCGTCCGAACAGAGACAACAACAATGAAAACTCAGGTTGCAATTATTGGTGCAGGTCCGTCTGGCCTGCTGCTGGGTCAGCTGCTGCACAAGGCCGGCATCGACAACATCATTGTCGAGCGCCAGACGCCCGAGTACGTACTGGGCCGCATCCGCGCCGGGGTGCTGGAGCAAGGCACGGTCGACCTGCTGCGCGAAGCCGGTGTAGCCGAGCGCATGGACCGTGAAGGCCTGGTGCACGAAGGGGTCGAGCTGCTGGTTGGCGGGCGCCGTCAGCGCCTGGACCTCAAGGCCCTGACCGGCGGCAAGACGGTGATGGTGTACGGTCAGACCGAGGTCACCCGTGACCTGATGCAGGCCCGTGAAGCCAGCGGGGCGCCGATCATTTATTCAGCCAGCAATGTCCAGCCGCATGAACTGAAAGGCGAGAAGCCTTACCTCACCTTCGAAAAAGATGGCCGCGTGCACCGGGTGGACTGCGACCATATCGCCGGCTGTGACGGCTTCCACGGTGTTTCGCGGCAAAGCATTCCCGAGGGTGTGCTCAAACAGTACGAACGGGTTTACCCATTTGGCTGGCTGGGCCTGCTTTCGGACACACCGCCAGTCAATCACGAGCTGATCTATGCGCATCACGAGCGCGGTTTTGCGTTGTGCAGCCAACGCTCGCAAACACGCAGCCGTTACTACGTGCAGGTCCCCTTGCAGGACCGGGTCGAGGATTGGTCTGACGAGCGTTTCTGGGACGAACTCAAAGCCCGTTTGCCTGCTGATGTCGCGGCTGACCTGGTCACCGGCCCTGCTTTGGAAAAAAGCATCGCCCCGCTGCGCAGCCTGGTGGTCGAGCCCATGCAGTATGGTCACCTGTTCCTGGTCGGCGACGCCGCGCATATTGTCCCGCCTACCGGCGCCAAAGGCCTGAACCTGGCAGCCTCGGACGTAAACTACCTCTACCGCATTCTGGTCAAGGTGTACCGCGAAGGGCGCACCGACCTGCTGCAGCAGTACTCGCCGCTGGCCCTGCGCCGGGTATGGAAGGGCGAACGCTTCAGTTGGTTCATGACCCAACTGCTGCATGACTTCGGCAGCCACAAGGATGCCTGGGACCAGAAGATGCAGGAGGCCGACCGCGAGTACTTCCTGAACTCGCCGGCGGGGTTGGTGAACATTGCCGAGAACTATGTGGGCTTGCCGTACGAAGAAGTGGCCTGATCTGCCATTGCGAAAACTGGGTTATCTCGCAACTCCTGTAGGAGCGGCCTTGTGTCGCGAAAGGGCCGCAAAGCGGCCCCGGCAATCCTGTGGCAATGCGAAGATCCTGGGGGCGCTGCGCACCCCTTTCGCGACACAAGGCCGCTCCTACAGGGGCTTATCCGGCACCAGATCAGCGGGTCAGCAGCGACTCGATCTCCCGATACCCCCGCTGGCGCGCATGCTCCAGCGCGGTAACCCCGTCCTTGTCGGCAATCTGCCGATCCGCCCCCGCCGCCAGTAGCCGCCGCACAATCTCTACATGCCGCGGCCCACCATCGCCGAGGATCACCGCCTCCATAAGCGCAGTCCAGTGCAGCCGGTTCAGGTGGTTCACGTCGACCCCGGCATCGATCAGCAGCTGCACGGTCTCGACATGCCCGCGCTCGGCCGCCGGGATCAGCGCCGTTCCCCCGTAGCGGTTGGTGCTCTTGAGGTCGGCGCCGTGGCTCAGGGCCAGCCGCAGGATGTCGTTCAGGCCCCGGGCGCCGGCATACAGATAAGGGCTGTCATCAATATTGTCCTTGGCGTTCACGTCAGCCCCGGCCTCGATCAGCGCTTGCGCCGCTGCAACCTGGTTGCCATGGGTGGCCACCAGCAGGGCCGTGCGCCCTTGCCCGTCACGGCTTTCCAGTCGGGCACCCTGTATTAGCAACTGTTGCAGGGTGCGCACGTCGCCCTGGCGGGCGGCGTTGTGCAGGCGGTTGTCCATGGTGGTGTTCCCGGCGTGGGCGGCAAGGCTGGTGAACAGGGCGAGCAGCATGGCGGCGAAGGGTATACGCATGGGTGGGCTCCTGAGTGTCATGCCTGCATCGTAGAAAAATCACACCAAGTCTTGAAGTTAACTTTGCGCATGACCGACAGTGGTCTGCTGAATACACAAGGCAGGAAGCAAAACGATGAAATTCTCCACACCGCTGATGAGCGCGCTGTGCCTGGCGATCGCGAGTGGGTGGGCATGTGCCGAGCAGGTGTTGCCCGCGCCACCCGAGCTGGCCTCCGGCTACCGCACTGGCCTGCAGCCGGTGCACGCCACCCGGCATATGGCGGCCGCAGCCAACCCGCTGGCCACCGAAGCGGGGCGAGCGATGCTGCGTGCTGGTGGCAGCGCCATCGACGCGGCGATCGCCATGCAAATGGTGTTGACCCTGGTCGAGCCGCAATCCAGCGGCATAGGTGGTGGGGCGTTCATCCTTTACTGGGACGGCAAGCGCGTGCAGGCCTTCGACGGCCGCGAGGCTGCCCCGGCGGGGGTAACGGACAAGCTGTTCTTGCAGGTCGATGGTTCACCGATGCCGTTCCGGTCAGCTCAGATCGGCGGGCGTTCAGTGGGTGTGCCCGGGGTGCTGCGCGCGCTGGAACTGGCCCACGAGCAGCATGGCAAGCTGCCTTGGCAGCAACTCTTTGCCCCGGCCATTGCGTTGGCACGAAACGGTTTCCCGGTTTCCGAACGCCTTCACACCCTGGTGGCCGGCGACCCGTACATCGCCCGTTCACCGGCCATGGCCCGCTACTTCCTGGACGAACAGGGCAAGCCGCTGCCGGTGGGCGCGACGTTGCGCAACCCCGAACTTGCGCAAACGTTCGAGCAAATTGCCGCGCACGGTCCTCAAGCCTTCTACACCGGCGAAATCGCCACGGCCATCGTGGCCAAGGTGCGCGGCCATGCCAATGCCGGTTACCTGTCGTTGCAGGACTTGCAGCAGTATCAAGCCAAAGAGCGTGAGCCAGTGTGCGGCCCTTACAAGGCGTGGCGCATCTGCGGCATGCCGCCGCCCTCGTCGGGTGGGGTGACGGTGATGCAGACCCTCGGCATCCTCGAAGCGGTGCAGCGCATCACGCCACAACGCGACCTGGCGACGCTGCGGCCACTCGCCAGCACCTCTGCAGCGGGCCTCGAGGCATCGCCACTGGCCGTGCACCTGATCGCCGAGGCCGAGCGCCTGGCCTATGCCGACCGGGCACAGTACCTTGCCGACAGTGATTACGTGCCGGTCCCGGTCAAGGCCCTGACCGACGCCGCCTACCTGGCCAGCCGAGCAGCACAGATCGGCGAGTACAGCATGAAGCGCGCTCGCCCAGGGCAGCCGAAAGGCGCTGACCTGGCCCTGGCGCCCGACCGCTCGCCACTGCGCATTTCCACCTCACACCTCAGCGCAGTGGATGACAGCGGCCAGGCACTGGCCATGACCACCTCGGTGGAGGCCGCGTTCGGTTCGCACTTGATGGTCAAGGGGTTCCTGCTCAACAACCATCTCACCGACTTCTCGTTCATCCCGCAGGAAAAAGACAAGCTCGTGGCCAACCGGGTGCAGCCGGGCAAGCGGCCGTTGTCGGCGATGGCGCCCACCCTGGTATTTTCGCGTGGCTCCGGCGAGTTGGTGGCCAGCCTCGGTTCGCCAGGCGGCTCGCAGATTATCGGTTATGTGAACAAGGCGCTGGTCGGCCTGCTGGATTGGCAACTCGACCCGCAGCAGGCCGCCGGCCTGCCCAACTTCGGCAGCCGCAATGCCGGTACCGAGGTTGAAGCGGGGCTAACCAGCCCGGCGCTGATTCGCCAACTGGCGGCCTGGGGGCACGAGGTCACACCGATGACCATGACCAGCGGCCTGCAGATCATCCAGCGCAGTGGCGAGGGCTGGTCGGGTGGTGCCGATCCGCGGCGTGAAGGTGTGGCCCTTGGCGACTAGGCGTGATAGAACGCAGTGTTGCCATTCAGCAGTTGAATACCAAGATGACTATCAGCGCGAAATCGAATAGATCCCTGTTCGACCTCGACCTGCTACGCGCCATTGTGGTGGTGGCCGATTGCGGCAGCTTCACCACGGCGGCTGCCCGCCTGCACTCGACCCAATCAACCATCAGCCAGAAGGTGCGCCGCCTTGAAGACATGGTTGGCCATCGCCTGCTGGTGCGTGGCAACCGCGACGTGCTGCCGACCGATGCCGGGCAGACGCTGCTTGGCTATGCCCGCCACATGCTGGCGCTGAACGACCAGATGCTCGAAGCCCTGGCCGGGGCGATGGTGGGCACCACCGTACGCCTTGGTGTGCCCGAGGACTTTGTGGGCGGGCGTACCACCAATGCGCTGTCGGCGTTCAGCCGCCTGCACCCGCAGGTGAAGCTGGAAGTGACCAGCGGCCTGTGCCGCGACCTTAGCCAGGCTTATGACAATGGCGAGCTTGACCTGGTGTTGCTCAAGCAGCGGCGCAATACCCGCGAGGGCGTGGCCTGCTGGCCCGAGCGGTTGCAGTGGATCGACAGTGCGCGCACGCCTGCCTTCGAACTGGAGCCGATTCCGCTGGTGACGTTTCCGCCGCGTGGCCTGTACCGCGAAGACATGATCAACGCCATCGAAGGCATGGGCCGACGCTGGCGCATCAGCTTTACCAGTTCCAGCCTCAGTGGCATTCAGGCGGCAGTCGCCGATGGCATGGGCATCAGCCTGTTGCCGCCAAGGGCGGCAACGGGGGAGCACCGGGTGTTGGGCGCGGGGCAAGGGCTGCCGGAGGTCGACAGCTATGAAATCGTCATCGTCCATCGGCAGGCGGCAGATGTGATGATCAAGGCGTTGGCTGAGGTAATGACACAGTTGCTTGCGATCGGGGGGATATAGCGTGCTATGACGGCATGGCACGGGCTTTGTAGGAGCGGCCTTGCGTCGCGATCGGGCTGCGGAGCAGCCCCAGAATCTCAGCTTCGGCGCATGGAATGCCGGGGCCGCTTTGCGGCCCGATCGCGACGCAAGGCCGCTCCTACATCGAACGCGTCAGAGGTCAGGCCGCAGCCGCCCGAGGCGACAGGTGAATCCCCGCAATCATGCAGCGCACCGAGCCGCCGGCCATCTCGATAGTCGGCACATCCAGCGGCACCAGCCGGGCCGAGCGCTCGATGCGCTGACGCTGCTCGCCGGTCAGGCTGTCGAAAGCCTTGCGTGACAGCGCCAAAATACGCCCGTCACGCCCGGACAACTCGATGGCGTTACCGGCAAACTGGCCGATCTGCTGGTTGCTCAGGTCAATCACATCGCGGCCCGACTCGATCAGGCGCATTCGTACCTCTTCAGCACGCGCCTTGTTGGTGAAGGTGTCAAAACCCACCAGCGCGAACTCGGTCGCCACGCACATCAGCACATTGGTGTGGTAGATCGGCGTGCCTTGTTCGTCGGCCGTGTCGAACACCATCGGCTCGAAGTTGAAATGCGTGCTGAAGCGCTCAAGGGCGATGGGGTCGGCGCGGTTGGATCGTGCCGTGTAGGCCACCCGTGACAGGTGGTCGAACACCATGGCGCCGGTGCCTTCAAGGAACAGTTCGTCCTGTTCCAGCCCGGAATAGTCGATCACATCCTGCACCCGGTATTCCTGCTTGAGCATCTCGATCACGTCCGCACGCCGCTCGCGGCGGCGGTTGCGCGAGTACATCGAGTAGATCGCGATGTGCCCCCCGGGGTGGGTGGAGAACCAGTTGTTAGGGAATACCGAGTCGGGGGTGTTGTGCTCGCCGAAGTCGTCGAACAGGTGCACGCGCACACCTTCGGCCTCCAGCGTGCCGACGGCCTGGGTGACTTCATCGCGCGCCACGTTGGCCAGGGCCTGCGCTGCGATGTCGGGGCTGTTGCGCTGGAACGAGTTGTCTGCTGCGGTTTCCGGGTTGGGGGTGAAGGCATGTGGCCTGACCATGACCACTGCCGCCGGGGCTTGTATTGAACGCGTTGGGAATGCCATGTGCAAATACCGGGTTGGGAGCAGGGTTAGGCAACGCGTCGGATGCGGCTTTTGGCAGCGCGGCCACGGGTGTGGCTGAACAAGTCTTTCGGGTCGTCTTCCACCCAGGGCACCAGGTCGATCTTGCAACCCAAGCCTCGCTGCTCGGCTTGCTGTAGTACGTAACGTAGTACGGTGTAGTCTTCCAGGGCGAAACCTACCGAATCGAACACGGTGACCTGGCTGTCGCGCTGGCGGCCTTCGGTTTCACCACGCAGTACGCGCCACAGGTCGACCACCGGGAAATCCGCCGGCAGTTGCTGGATATCACCTTCAATGCGGGTTTGTGGCTCGTACTCGACGAACACCCGGGCGTTGCGCAGCACATCGGCATGCAGTTCGGTCTTGCCCGGGCAGTCGCCGCCCACGGCATTCAGGTGCATGCCGGGCTCCAGCATGTCGGGTGTGATGATGGTGGCGTAGGCCTTGTCGGCGGTCACGGTGGTAATGATGTCCACGCCCTTCACCGCTTCGGCAACAGAGCCGGCACGGCGGATGGTGAGGCCGTTGTATTCCTTGAGGTTGGCGATCAGCTTGGCGGTGGCCAACGGATCGGTGTCGTAGGCAACGATTTCTTCAATGCCCAGGTGTTTGTGGAAGGCCAGTGCCTGGAATTCGCTTTGCGCGCCATTGCCGATCAGTGCCATCTTGCGCGAGTTGGGCCGGGCCAGCGCCTGGGCTGCCATCAGCGAGGTGGCAGCAGTGCGCAGGGCAGTGGCGATGGTCAGTTCGGACAGCAGCACCGGGTAGCCGGTGTCGACATCGGCCAGCACGCCGAAGGCCATCACGGTGTGCAGGTCGCGAGCGGTGTTGGCGGGGTGGCCGTTGACGTATTTGAAGGCATAGCGGCTGTTGTCGGCAACCGGCATCAGTTCGATCACGCCCACTTGCGAATGGCTGGCAACCCGCGCGGATTTATCAAACTCCTGCCAGCGTTTGAAGTCTTCGCGAAGGGCTGCGGCCAACTCGCCAATGAATGGCGCTACGCCAATGTCATGTACCAAGTCCGACATGGTTGGAACATCAATGAAATACGTCATGCGCTTGCACCTTGTTATTGCGCTGTCACCCCGGCCATTGCAGGATGCACGCTTAAGATTGTTGAAGTGGCGTTGAACATTTTGATGAAAGGTTGCGTCAATCGGAAGAATGCAGGTTGCCAGTTTCATCAACTTTCTAGACAATCTGCCACCCCAAAGTAGCAATCTGGTTAATTGGCAGGCTTTATGGACACTATCGATCGGGAACTGATTGCGCTGTTGCGGGACAATGCACGGACCCCTGTGATGACCCTGGCGAAGAAGCTGAAGGTGGCCCGGGCGACCGTGCAAAACCGCATTACCCGGCTGGAAGAGCAGGGCGTGATCATTGGCTACACGGTACGCCTGCGCTCCGATGCACTGGAGCAGGGCGTGCGGGCAATCACCAGCATCGGCATCAGCGGCCACCACGCCGCAGAGGTCAAGCACGCGCTGCGCGGGCACCCCAACGTGGTGGCCATCCACACTACCAATGGCCGCTGGGACCTGATGGCAGAGTTGCGCGCCGACACCCTGGAAGCGTTCGACCGGGCGCTGAACACCATTCGCTCCATCCCGCACATCGAAAATACCGAGACCAGCATCCTGCTCTCGACCTACAAGATGTGACCGCCGGGTCAGGCCTTTTGACAGGCGCATTGCGCAAACTGTCACCCGCGCTTTTCACACTGCACAAAATAGCGTGGGTGGTGTGCATTCTGTAGCGTTCCGCTTGACCGCAGCCACTGGCAGAATGAAACGGCTTTCGCGGGGCGGTTTCAGGCGCACTAACCGCAGGTGCGTTCAAGAATAAGAAAGTCCGCTGCGAAGTTGCATCGGGTATTAGTTTCAATCTTTGTTGTTTTCTGCGCTTACATCATTTCAATGGCAAGCAGCCTGCACTTTGGTACCAACTTGTTGGTGCGGTGCGGGGCGTGGATGTTTTACAAAAAAAGAATAAGAGGTCGACTATGCAGCAAACGTGCAACGCGCAAAGCACTGCGCCGGAAGAGGGCCGAGTGCTCAAACGACGGCTGGAAAACCGGCACATTCAGCTCATTTCAATCAGCGGTGCCATTGGCACCGGGTTGTTCATGGGCTCGGGCAAGATCATTGCGCTGTCTGGCACCTCGATCATCCTGGTGTACGCCATCATCGGTTTTTTTGTGTTCTGCATCATGCGGGCCATGGGCGAAATGTTGCTGGCGAATCTGCAGATGGAGTCGTTCGCCGACCTGGTGCACAACTACCTGGGGCCACGGGCCGGTTTCATCCTCAGTTGGTCGTACTGGCTCAGTTGGGTGGTGGCTGCAGTGGGTGATGTGGTGGTCGTGGCGGGGTTCGTGCAGTACTGGTACCCGGAGGTACCCACCTGGCTACCGGCATTCGCTACCATGTTCCTGCTACTGGGGCTGAACATGCTGGCGGTGAAGGCTTTTGGTGAAGTGGAGTTCTGGTTCGGCCTGATCAAGATCGTGGCCATTGTATTGCTGGTAGTGGCAGGCCTGGTCATGATCGCCACGTCCTACACTTCACCCGCCGGAGTAACCGCCTCATTCAGCCACCTGGTGGCGCCGGGCGTGGTCATGCCGCATGGCATCCTGGGCTTTCTCGCCGGCTTCCAGATCGCGATTTTCTCCTTTGTCGGCACCGAACTGATCGGCACCGCGGCGGCAGAGGCGAAAGACCCGGAAAAGACCTTGCCCAAGGCCATCAACACCATCCCGGTGCGTATCCTGCTGTTCTACATCTGTTCGCTGGTCTGCATCATCAGCGTCATTTCCTGGGCCAACGTGCCGGCCAATCGCAGCCCTTTTGTCGAGCTGTTCCTGCTGGGTGGGTTGCCCGCTGCCGCTGGCATCATCAAATTCGTGGTACTGACCTCTGCGGCCTCTTCGGCCAATAGCGGCGTGTACTCAGGCTCGCGCATGCTCTACGGCCTGTCGCACCAGCAGCAAGCGCCCGTGGCATTCGGGCGGTTGTCCGGCTCGGGCACCCCAGTGCGTGCGCTAGTGTTTTCGGGGGTGTGCATGGCAATTGCGCTGACGCTGCTGTTCGTGATCCCGGAAGTGATGACCGTATTCACCTTGGTGTCGACCATTTCTGCGGTGATGATCATCGTTACCTGGTCGCTGATCTTGCTGTCCTACTTCGCTTACCGCCGACAGAATCCGCAGGCGCATGAGCAGTCGAAGTTCAAGCTGCCAGGTGGCAGGATCACCGCCGGGCTGTCGCAGCTGTTCCTGGTCTTCGTGCTGTGCCTGCTGGCGCTGGAGCCGGACACCCGCACCGCACTGTACGTGATGCCGCTGTGGTACGCGGGCCTGTTGCTGGCCTATCGGCGCCGGGCCAAGGCCTGTGCCCGGCCGCAGACAGCTACTGCTGTCTGAGTCCGGTACTGGCCATGGTTGTAGGAGCGGCCTTGTGTCGCGATCGGGCTGCGCAGCAGCCCCAGCAATTTGTGCTTATGCGCTGAAACCCTGGGGCTGCGCAGCAGC
>NZ_JBNNVS010000009.1:0-181896 GCF_050280665.1 Pseudomonas sp. NPDC089547
CATTTCCGCCACGATCACGCGGCCGAAGCCCGACAGGCCGCCGTCACGCTCGTAGCAACCGGTACCCACCAGGTTCTGGGTGTTGTAGCACATCTGCACGATGCCCACGCCCAGCTGCTTGAACACGTCCACGTAGGCGATCTGGTCTTCGAACGCATGGGCATTCTGGAAGCCGAAGAGGATGCCGGTCTTGCCCAGTTCCTTGGCCTTGCGGATGTCGGCGGTGGTGCGTACCGGCATCACCAGGTCGCTGTTGTCGCGGATGAGCTTCTGGCTGGCAGCGATCTGGTCGACGGTGGCCTTGAAGCCTTCCCACACCGACACTGTGCAGTTAGCCGCAGTCAGCCCGCCTTTGCGCATGTCCTCGAACAGCTCGCGGTTCCATTTGGCAATGATCAGGCCGTCGATGACGATGCTGTCGGCGTGAAGTTCGGCTGGGCTCATCAGGCTGTCCCCTTTTGTTGATTTGGGCCGCGCCGAATCTTCTGCCGGCGCTTTGGGGCCAGCATATGCCTGTGCCCAACGACGCCCCGATGCAAAAACGACAGGGGGTTTGCCGAAAGCGTCAATGCGCGACAACACGCGCTCTGGCATGCGGCGTGGCGATGAGAGGCAGTCTCGATAACGACGTTTCCGGCCGTTTCATGAACATTTCGTCAGGGAGCTACCGCCTTGCCCTCGGCTGAGGGAGAATCCCAGCGATTCGTCAGCCTGTTGAGGAGAAAACGGATGAAATCATTGGCATGGATGGTACTGCTGGCCGTCGTATCAGGCGCGCAGGCCGGCGAGGAAGAAAGCACGCCTTGCGATAACGTCGAGACCGACCAGCAGACCTACGCGTGCGCTGCGTTCAACAAGCAGACTGCCGAGCGGGAGCTGAAAGCGGCTTACGATGACTTGATCCAGCGTATTCGCGACCAGTATGCCGACGAAGGCGACCAGGCTACCGCGCTGGTGGGGCGTATGGATGCAGCCGAGAAGCTGTGGACACAGCTGCGTGATGCCGACTGCAAAGTCGAGACATTTGCCGAGAAGCCGGGGAGCAAAGCGTTCCAGGCGGCGTGGGATACCTGCGTGGCGCAGCGCAGTGATGACCGGTCTGAATATTTGCAGTCCATAGGCCAGCAGTAGGAGCTGATTGCGACGCTATCCCTTGTAGGAGCGGCCTTGTGTCGCGATAGGGGCGCGAAGCGGCCCCACATTTTCAGCTTCGCCGCGGAAATAGCCGGGGCCGCTTTGCGGCCCTATCGCGACACAAGGCCGCTCCTACAAAGGTCGGCGCCTGGCTGCTAGAACCTCATACGGCCCTGGCCAAGCGGTCCTCCCGCGGGCAACGCTGGTACCGCGCCCGGTAGCAGCGGGTAAAGTACGAAGCCGACTCGAACCCGCACGCCACCCCCACCTCCAGCACACTCATATCGGTCTGGCGCAACAACTGCCTGGCCTTATCCAGCCGCAGTCGCAGATAGAACCCGCTTGGCGTGTCGTCCAGATGCACGCGGAACAGCCGCTCCAACTGCCGACGTGTCACCTGCACCGCCTCAGCCAGCACCTGGGTATTGAGCGGCTGTTCGGTATTGCGCTCCATTTCACCAATCACTTTCACCAGCTTCTTGTTACTGATGCCATAACGGCTGGCAATCTGCATACGCTGGTGGTCCTGTCGCTGTCGGATACGGCCCAGCACGAACTGCTCCGACACCTGCACCGCCAACTCACTGCCGTGGGCTTGTGCAATCAGGTCGAGCATCAGGTCGATCGAGGCAGTGCCCCCCGCACAGGTAATGCGCCGCCGGTCGATCTCGAACAGCTCCTGGGTGGCCTGCAAGCTTGGGTAGTTTTCCTTGAAGGCCTCCAGCGCCTCCCAGTGCACGGTGGCGCGGTGGCCGTCGAGCAGGCCGGCCTCGGCCAGCACCACCGCACCGGTATCGATGCCGCCCAGAATCACCCCGTCATGGTCCAGCCGGCGTAGCACCTGCTGCAGCGCCGGCCCGTAACAGGCCAGCGGATCAAAGCCGGCCACGATCAGCAAGATGCCGGCAGGCTCGCCTGCCGCCAGCGCCGCATCGGCGTTCACCGACATGCCGTTGCTGGCCTGCACCGCGCCGCCATCCAGGCTCAGCACCTGCCAGCGGTACGACGGGCCTTTGAAGCGGTTGGCCACCCGCAGCGGTTCCAGGGCACTGATGAAGCCCATGGCCGAGAAGCCGGGTAACAGCAGGAAATGAATGATGTGCGGCATTGCATGCTCCACGGCAAAGGTGGTCGCCTCCGTGCAAGTGTTGGTCGCCAGGGTGCGATTTTTCACCCTGGTTGCAGCGTAGCGTGTTCACACGGCCCAGAGAGGTCGGAACCCCATAACAATATGCACTGCCGATGGAGAGCCACCATGCACAGCTTGATCCGCCGCAGCCTGTTGACCCTTGCCCTGAGCAGCATCGCCACCTCCCCGCTTTACGCCGCCGAACCTGCGGCCTGCAAGAACGTCCGCCTGGGCGTGGTCAACTGGACCGACGTCATCGCTACCAGCGCCATGGCGCAGGTGCTGCTCGATGGCCTGGGCTACCAGACCAAACAGACCAGCGCTTCGCAGCAGATCATCTTCGCCGGCATCCGCGACAAACGCCTGGACATGTTCCTGGGTTACTGGAACCCGATCATGACCCAGACCATCACCCCGTTCATCGACGCCAACCAGGTCAAGGTACTGGAGAAACCAAGCCTGGAGGACGCCCGCGCCACCCTGGCCGTGCCCAAATACCTCTACGACAAGGGTTTGAAGACCTTCGCCGACATCCACAAGTTCGAGAAGGAGCTTGGCGGCAAGATCTATGGCATCGAACCGGGCTCCGGCGCCAACACCCAGATCAAGGCAATGATCACCAAGAACCAGTTCGACCTGGGCAAGTTCCAGCTGGTCGAGTCCAGCGAGGCCGGCATGCTCGCCGCCGTCGACCGCGCCGTGCGCCGCAAGGAGGCCGTGGTGTTCTTCGGCTGGGCGCCGCACCCGATGAACGTGAACATCGACATGGCCTACCTGGGTGAAAGCCAGGATGCGCTCGGCCCTGACGAAGGCCGCGCAACGGTATGGACCGTGACCGCGCCGGACTACGCCGACCGCTGCCCCAACGCCCACCGCCTGCTGGCCAACCTGAACTTCAGCGCCGAGGACGAGAGCCGCATGATGCAGCCGCTGCTCGACCACAAGGACGCGCTTGAGTCGGCCCGCCAGTGGCTGAAAGACCACCCCGAGGACAAGGCCCGCTGGCTTGAAGGTGTGACCACCTTCGATGGCAAGCCGGCTGCGGACAACCTCAAGCTTACCGCCAACTGACAAGGCCCTTTCGCGGGCGTGCCCGCGAAAAGGCCAGCACAGACACCACAAGGAACCCGCCATGAACCACGACGTCATCATCACCTGCGCCCTCACCGGTGCCGGCGACACCGCCTCGAAAAGCCACCTTGTCCCAGTCACCCCCAAGCAAATCGCCGAAGCCGCGGTAGAAGCCGCCAAAGCCGGCGCCACCGTGGTCCACTGCCACGTCCGCGACCCGCAAACCGGCCGTTTCAGCCGCGATGTGGCGCTGTACCGCGAAGTGATGGAACGCATCCGCGAAGCCGACGTGGACATCATCGTCAATCTCACCGCCGGCATGGGTGGCGACCTGGAAATCGGCCCGGGTGAAACGCCGCTGGAGTTCGGCACCGGCACCGACCTGATCGGCCCGCTGGAGCGCCTGGCCCACGTCGAAGCCCTGCTACCGGAAATCTGCACCCTCGACTGCGGCACCCTCAACTTCGGCGATGGCAACTCGATCTATGTGTCCACCCCCGCTCAACTGCGTGCAGGGGCCAAGCGCATCACCGAACTGGGCGTAAAGGCGGAACTGGAAATTTTCGACACCGGCCACCTGTGGTTCGCCAAGCAAATGATGAAGGAAGGCCTGCTGCACGACCCGCTGTTCCAGCTGTGCCTGGGCATCCCATGGGGCGCGCCGGCCGACACCACCACCATGAAAGCCATGGTCGATAACCTGCCCGCCAACGTGACCTGGGCAGGTTTCGGCATCGGCCGCATGCAGATGCCGATGGCCGCGCAGGCCGTGTTGCTGGGCGGTAACGTGCGGGTGGGCCTGGAAGACAACCTGTACCTGGACCGTGGCGTGCTGGCCAGCAACGGCCAACTGGTCGAACGCGCAGTGGAGATCATCTCGCGCCTGGGCGCCCGTGTACTGACCCCGGCCGAGGGCCGGGAAAAAATGAACCTCAAGCGCCGCTAAGCCTTTCAACAATTTCAACTGCGCCACAAGTCCTGTGGGAGCGGGCATGCCCGCGAAGCAGACAACGCGGTGGATGGCACCGGCTACGCCGGTGTTCGCGGGCTCGCCCGCTCCCACAGGGCTTGGCGCTTGCCCGAAGAATTCTATTTAGTCTGAGGAAGCGATATGCCTTTCATCACCGAGATCAAGACCTTCGCCGCCCTGGGTAGCGGCGTGATCGGAAGCGGCTGGGTTGCCCGCGCCCTGGCCCACGGCCTGGACGTGATCGCCTGGGACCCGGCTCCTGGCGCCGAACAGGCACTGCGCAAGCGTATTGCCAATGCCTGGCCGGCGCTTGAGAAGCAGGGCCTGGCGGCAGGTGCGTCGCAAGATCGCCTGAAGTTCGTCGCCACCATCGAGGAATGCGTACGCGACGCCGACTTCATCCAGGAAAGCGCACCAGAGCGGCTGGACCTGAAGCTCGATCTGCACGCAAAAATCAGCGCCGCGGCCAAGCCCGAGGCCATCATCGGCTCCAGCACCTCCGGCCTGCTGCCCAGCGAGTTCTACGAGTCTGCCACGCACCCCGAGCGCTGCGTGGTAGGCCACCCGTTCAACCCGGTGTACCTGCTGCCGCTGGTGGAAATCGTCGGTGGCAACCGTACCGCGCCCGAAGCCATCGAGGCGGCAAAGACCATCTATACCGCCCTTGGCATGCGCCCGCTGCACGTGCGCAAGGAAGTGCCCGGCTTTATCGCCGACCGCCTGCTCGAAGCGCTCTGGCGCGAGGCCTTGCACCTGGTGAACGACGGCGTGGCGACTACCGGTGAAATCGACGACGCGATCCGCTTTGGCGCCGGTTTGCGCTGGTCGTTCATGGGCACCTTCCTCACCTACACCCTGGCCGGTGGCGACGCGGGCATGCGCCACTTCATGTCGCAGTTCGGCCCGGCGCTGAAACTGCCCTGGACCTACCTGCCAGCACCGGAACTGACCGACAAGCTGATCGACGATGTGGTGGACGGCACCTCTGAGCAACTGGGTGACCGTAGCATCGCCGCACTGGAACGCTATCGTGATGACACGCTGCTGGCAGTGCTTGAAGCCGTGAAGGGCAGCAAGGAAAAGCACGGCATGTCGTTCAGCGATTGAGGAGGCCACGATGCCCGCACTGATCACCTACCGCACCCCAGTCCAGGAGGACTGGGTCGACTACAACGGGCATCTGCGCGATGCCTTCTACCTGCTGATTTTCAGCTATGCCACCGATGCGCTGATGGAGCGCATCGGCCTGGATGCCGACAGCCGTGGGCAAAGTGGCAACTCACTGTTCACCCTGGAGGCGCACATCAACTACCTGCATGAAGTAAAGCTGGGCACCGAGGTATGGGTGCAGACGCAGATCATCGGTTTTGATCGCAAGCGTCTGCACGTCTATCACAGCCTGCACCGGGCCGGGTTCGATGAGGCGCTGGCGGCCAGTGAGCAGATGCTGTTGCATGTAGATTTGGCGGGGCCAACGTCGGCGCCGTTCAGCGAAAGCAGCACTGCGTTACTACAGGGACTAATGGACGAACAGCGTCAGCTTCAAGCGCCCGTTCATGTAGGCCGTGTGATTGGCCTTGCAAAAAAATAACCCCGGAAAGCCGTGAGCATCCGGGGCCAAGAGCGAGCAACATCCACTGTGCATGAACGAGGGTGACCAAACCCTCCGTTGCGGGTAGATGGCCTGAGTGTGCGCACTTCCAGATCAGTCGATTTAGCCGTAAACGACCTGTTCTTAGCCAAAGCAGCCATGTCACCATTCTGTTGTTGCGGGTATGTCGCAGGCGTCACAGAATCGGTCGTAAATCACAGCAGCACTCTCTTAGCGATAAAAGGGACAACAGCCATGATGCATGCGGACTTGATTGACCAGGACGACCTCGCCGGCCACTTGCGAGCACGCGGGTTTGATATTCCGGCCGGAGCCAGTGCCGAGCAGGCTTGCGAAGCGGTGGTGCGGGGGCTGACCGAGCCTAATGCGCGGGCGCTGAAGGGCATGGTCGAGCAGATGTATACCGGTAGCGCGACCATTTTGCCGGCCGTGCGCCAGGCGATCGACAAGCAACTGTTGCCAGCGCTGGCCCAGTTCAGCCGGCGCGCCTGATTTCTCCTGATCCGGCCCCTTCGCGGGCACGCCCGCTCCCACAGGTTTTCACTGGCCTTGAAGGCAGCGCAGTACCTGTGGGAGCGGGCATGCCCGCGAAGAGGCCGGCACTGGTTTATGCAGGCTCTACCCGTTTCTCCAGCTCGAAGGTCTGATCGAACAAGCCGGCCAGGCCCTCTTGGTGAGTCACCCCCACCACCGTACAGCCCGGCAACTCCCGCCTGAGCATCTCCAGTAACCCCAGCGCACTGCCCAGGTCCAGCTGGCTGGTCGCCTCATCCAGGTACAAGGTATCTGGCCTGTACAGCAACGCCCGCGCCATGCTCAACCGCTGCTGCTCTCCGCCAGAAAGCACACGCTCCCACTCCGCCTGCTTGTCCAGCTGCCCGATCAACCCGCTCAACCCCACCTTGCCCAGTACATCCACCAGCAACACGTCTTCGACCGGCTGCACCTGTGGATAAGCCAGCAACGCGCGAAGGCTCATGTGCGGCATGTAGGGTTTCTGCGGCAACAGCAAACTGCGCCCTGGTGGCAGCTGCCAGTTACCCAGGCAGTAGGGCCACAACCCCTGCAAAGTGCGCAGCAAGGTCGACTTGCCCAGACCGCTGCGCCCACCCAGGCGCAACCATTGCCCCTGCCCTACCCGCAGGTCCAGGTCACGCAGCAGCGCACTGCCATCTGGCCGGCAAAGCGTGAGGCCCCGTGTGCACAGGCAATCACCTCGCGCAGCAACCGTTGCCTGCTCACGACTGGCGGCGATGGCCTGCTCGAATTGCTCCAGGCGCTGCAACGCCGCGCTCCAGCGCACCAGTTTGTGATAGAGCTTGATGAACCAGCTGAGCGAGCCATGCACTGCGTTGAAGGCACTGCGGATCTGCATCAACCCACCCAGGGTGATGGCCTTGGCCATGAACGCCGGCAAAGCGGCAAACACCGGGATGATCAGACTCAGGCGTTCGTAGGACACCGTGAACAAGCTGAGGTTACGCTCGCGCCCCATCAGTTGCCGCCAGTTGTCGGCAATGGCGCGGAAACGCTCAGCCAGGTGTTCACGCTCAACCGCTTCGCCACGGTACAGGGCAATTTGTTCGGCATGGTCGCGCTTGCGCAGCAGGCTGGCGCGAAAATCCGCCTCGCGGTGTTCGCGCTCGTAGTTCAACGCATGCAGCGGCTTACCGATCAGGTGCGTCAGCAAGCTGCCGGCCAAGGTGTAGGCCAGCACGATCCACACGAGGTAGCCATGAATCGTGAAGGTTTCGCCGAACAGGTTGAAGGTTTGCACCCCCGACAAGTTCCACAGGATCACCATGAATGCGCCAACCTGCGCCAAGTTGATCACCAGGGACGCCACCAGCTCGATACTTAGGCCAACCATCAGGTCGATGTCCTGGGCGATGCGCTGGTCGGGGTTGTCCGGCTCGCCGGTCAGCCCCAGGCGGTAGAAGGCCTGGTCGGCCAGCCAGGCGTCGGTCAGGCGCCCGGTCATCGCCCGGCGCCAGCGTAGCTCCAGCCCTTTACGGATGTAGTCCATGGCCACGACGATCAGCACATAACTGCCCAGATACAGCGCATATTCGCCGACCAGGCCATACAGGCCAGACGTGTCGAACGCTGCCAGGGTGTCGTAGAAGGTCTTGCTCCAGCTGTTGATCAGCACATTGATCTGCACCACCAGCAGCCCCAGGCCGATCACCGCCGCCAGCATCAGCCAGGCCGGCCACTGCTGGCGGTCGCGCCAGAACGGGCGGCTGAGGCGGTAGAAGGTGCGCAGGGTTTTCACAGTGCCTGCTCCAGTGCAGCGGCGGAGGGCAACAGGCGCAGCTGTACCTGGTTAGCGCGGGGGAACAGCTGGCGGGCCTGCTGCTGCATTTCAGGCAAGGTCAACGCTTCAGGCAGTTGCGCCTGGGTCTGCAGGTAACGCGGGTCGTGCCAGCGGCGATCACTGAGGATCAGGCGCTTGAACTGGGTTTGCGGATCGTCGC
Source organism: Pseudomonas sp. NPDC089547 (assembly GCF_050280665.1). Taxonomy (NCBI): domain Bacteria; kingdom Pseudomonadati; phylum Pseudomonadota; class Gammaproteobacteria; order Pseudomonadales; family Pseudomonadaceae; genus Pseudomonas; species Pseudomonas sp. NPDC089547. Next base: position 8,394 of record NZ_JBNNVS010000009.1, read on the forward strand.
GGCGTTTGCTCTCCTGGCGCAGGAATTCGGCCCGCTCGCTGACCAGCCACTGGGCATCCGGCTGCAGGTTGGCCAGGGTCTTCTGGGCCATGGCCCACAGCTCGTCGACACGTGCCGGGTCGCAGGTGAAGTTCAGGCTGCTCTCGATGCGCTGGGTGTCGGCATTCAGTTCACTCTCGAAGCGCAGGCGATACACGCCGGCAGCCTCGCCACGCAGCTGTGCTTTCAGCCGTTGGTTGGCCAGGTCACGCAACACCGCGACCTGTGCTGCCGCTTCAGGGCTCCATGCCTGGGGCTGATAGCTGCTGGCCTGCAACACGACACGTGGTTCCAGTGCGATCGCCAGGTCATCGCGGCGCTGGCCAGGCTGTTGCAGGGCCGTCTGGCTGGCCAGCGGTGTCGCACGCGGGATGGTTGCGAGCAGTTCACTGACCATTTTTTGCAGCGATTGCGGCGCCGCATCCGCCATCAGGTAATAGGTCACCGGCGCACTCGCCAGGCGCTTCCAGTCGGCATTCAGCTGGTCGACAGTCAGTTGTTCAAGGGCGCTGATGTCCGGCGACTGCCAGTGATCGACACCGTACTTGAGCACACGCTGCCGGGTTTCCTGCAGCCCACGTACGTCGTCCGGGCGGCTGCGCAGGCGCTGCAGGAATACATCACGCGTGGTGCTGAACGTATCCTGGTCGATACTGGCCAGCTGGCTTACCCGATAGCTCTGCATTAGCGCCAGCAGTTGTTCCGGCGCTGCGCCAAGGTTGAGCTGCAGGCGCTGGGGCTGCTGGTCGAAACCGAGTGTGGCCTGCTGCTCCTGGCGCCAGGTTGCCAGGGCCTGCCGATCCATCCCGGGCAGGCCGCTGTGCATGGCCAACTGCGCGGCCATTTGCAGGCGCCAGGCCGGGGTGCCGGCAAGGTGATAGCCAGCGGATGAATCGGCCTGGAGCAGCCACTTGCCTTCCGGACCATTGCGCTTCAGCCAGACCAGCCGATCACCGTTGGCCAGGCGCCAGTGTTCCACCTGTTGCTCCGGGAAGGCCTTGCGCTCGACGATAGATGCCGCTGGCGGCGCAGCCGGCATTTCCAGGCTCGGTACCGAGACGATTGCCGGTGCCACCTGCACGGGCGCCGGCAGCACTGTTGCGGCCAGCTTCGCCTGACGTGCCTCGACCTGCGCAACGCTTGGCAGGGCCACCGTGGAACTACCCGCCGCACTCAGCTGCAATACCCGATCAGGGCTGGCGAGCCAGCGCCACAGACGGTCGTTGAGGTCATCGCGTGTGATGCTGCTTAGCACCTCCAGATAGCGCGCAGCGGTAGCATGCCGGTCAGTGACGGCATTGCCCTGCACAGCGGCATTGTTGAGTTGCTCCACCCATTGCTCGAAGGTTCGCGATGCCTGTTTGGCCAGGGTCTTGTCGCCCAGTGCACGAATATGATCGCGCTCACGTTGAAGGTCCGTTTCGCTAAAACCGTGCTGGCGCAGGCGCTCGGTCTCGGTCAGCAATTGTCGCAGTGCCTGGTCATGGGCCTGGCCCTCGACGCCAGCCGCGATGCCGAGCACAGTGGAGTGCTCACCGATCAGCGTTTTCTGCACCACCAGGCTACGCACCCCGGTATCGAGAGGTTGCCGGCGCAGGCTATCGAGCATGGCGGCGAGGGTCATCCGGTCGATCAGCCGCTCGCGCAATGCGGCACGTGTGGTACCGCGGCTGTCCGGCTCATGCAGGCGGAACAGCATCGCCACCTGGTTACTGCCCGATTGCGGGTCTTGCAGGCGGAACACTTTCAGCGTGTGGTCCAGCGCCAGCTCGCGCTGCTCGCGGCCCGGTACTTCGCCAGCCTTGGCCGCACCGAATGCCTTTTCGATCTGGGCGCGCATGGTCGCAGGGTCGAAGTCGCCAACCGCCGACAGCACCATGTTGTTGGGCAGGTACCAGCGGTTCTGGAACGCTTGAAGCGTCTGCAGGCTGGCCGAGCGGATTGCCGCTTCGTTACCGATGGTGCGGTGCCCGGGGTAGCGTGACCCCACACGTTGGGAGGCCGTGCGCTGCTCGTTCATGCGCTGGGCCACACCCAGGCCACCGCGCCATTCTTCAATCACGATCGGCCGCTCACGCTCCAGGTCCTGGGCGTTGTAGTCGCGGGCGAAGGCCAGGTCGCTCAGGGCCTGCAACGCCTGCGGTGCCTGGCGCACGCCGGCCGGTGGGCCGATCAGGTACTGGGTGCGCTCGTAGTTGGTCACGGCATTGAAGTGACGGCCCTGCACCCAGCCGAACCCGGCCATGCGTTCGCGCAGCTTCTGCTGGCCGCCAGCGCGGCTGTGAAACGCCAGGTGCTCGACCATGTGCGCCACGCCGACCTGGTCGTCGGCTTCGTCCACCGAGCCGGCTTTTACCGTCAGGCGCAGGTCGAGCCGGCCAGGCTGCGAGGTGTCGCGCACCAGCCGGTAGGCCAGGCCGTTGGCCAGTTGGCCGTGCACAACCTGGGCATCCCAGGGTAGCGGCGCGTCGGCCTCGGGCAACGTGGCGCAGGCGCCGAGCAACAGCGGGCCGAGCAGGCCCGCGATGAGCTTTTTCATCAAGGTATCCACGGTTTTTTATAAGGTGTTAGAAGCGGTAGCCAACTTCCAGCCAGTACTGGCGGCCGACTTCGTAGCTGACCACGCTGGTCGAGGTGCGGCTGGCGATCTTGTTGACCTGGTCGGTGACGTTGGTGATATCGACGTTGACGAAGAACGCCTGGTCCTTGCCGGTAGGGATGTCCCAGGCCAGGCGCATGTCCCAGGTGGGTGCGCCGGGGGTGGCGACGGTTTCGTAGCGGCTGTAGGTCTTGCCGTCGACTTCGGCGTCCGGGCTGACCTTGACCACCTGGTCGTAGGGGCCGCGGTAGCGGAAGAAGTTGCTCACCGACAGGTGCCACTGGGGAATATCGGTAATAGTCACCAGGCGTGCGGTCCAGGGGCGGTTGAAGTCGCTGGCCGGCAGTTCCTCGTAAGGCACCAGCTTGCCGTCGTAGTACACCGGCTCGTTATCCATCTCCTCGCGATCCACCCCCGCTTCGTATGTGGAGCCGTGGGCGCCCTTGCTCTGCGACCAGTCCAGCGCCAGCTGCACGCTGGTGCGGGTGCCACGGAACTGCAACGGTTGCAGCGGTGTGACTGTCAGGCTGATGTTCTCGGTCTCGCTGGTTCCGGCGTTGAGGTAGACGAAGTAGTTCTTGCTGTAGCCGGCCGGGATCTCCGCTTCATCCAGGTTGTAGTAGGGCTGCGTACGGTAGATCTGGTCATGACCCTTGCGATTGATGTACTTGAGTTGAAAGTCGGTGTTAAACCACTGCTGGTTGATACCGAGCATCAGCTCATCATCGTAGGGAATGTCCATGCTGCGGAACTGGCTCGCGTTCTGGTTGCGGCTGGCCAGTGTCCAGTCGTCGGCCTGCTGGACGCGGGTATAACGGGCGGTAAGGCTGTCGCGGCCGTCGGCCAGCCGGTACTTGAACAGGTTGCGCCCGTAATAGCGGTTGGCGCCGAACACCAGCACCGTGCTGCGGTCGCCGAAAAAGTCGTAGTCACCCGCCAGGCGGGGGGCAAGGGACTTCTTCTCCATATAGTCGTCACCCTCGAAGCGCAGCCCCGGGCGAAGGGTAAGCCTTTCGTAACCGATCTCGTCCTGCACGAACAGGGCGTACTTCTTCTGGTCCAGCTGCAAGCGGCCGGCGCCGTAGACCATCATCGCCGAGGCGTACTGGCGATTGTCACCACTAAGCTGGGTACCGATGGAACACGCTCGGTCGCTGCCGCAAGATGCGCCGTTGTCGCGCTTGAAGGTGGTATAGGCCACCGCATCGTCTTCCCGCTCCCACGTGGCGCGCTGGTAGCCGAGCTCAAGCCCGGTGCTCAAGCTGTGCTGGGTCGGCCCGACAGCAAAGGTCTGCCAGTCGGCCTTGAGCTTGTAGTCGAGGCCACGCTGGGTTTGCTGCAAGCTGCCGTAGCCGCCTTGCTGGCTACGCGCGGTGGCACGGTCCGGGTTGCCCCAGTCCTTGCTGGTGGACCAGTACCAGTTGTAGTACTCGTCGCTGTCGGAATCACGCGAGGCATACAGGTCCGTCAACGCCAGTTGCTGGGTCCAGCGGGCGCTGTCGCCTTCGTAGACGGTCTTGAACGAGGCCTGCCAGCCGCCGTTGATGTTGGTGAAACCCGAGTCGCGGCTGTCCTCGCGGAAGTAGGTGTTTTCCTGGGGGGCGTAGACGATCGAGGTGTCCAGGGTCAGGCGGTCGTTGATGTTCCAGTAGGTCTTGAGCAGAAAGTTGTCGAGGGCACGGGTCTGCTCCTGCTCGTTGTCGTTGTTGGGGCTGTTGTAGCCGTTTTTGTAGGTGCGCAGCGGCAGGTAGGAGCGCTTCTGGGAAAAGTTCAGCAGCGCGCCGAAGTCTTCGTTGAAATGGCCCTCGAGGGTGCCGCGTACGGTGGTCTTCTTGAACTCCGGCTGGCTTTGTTCACTGGAGGAATTCTCGAAGCTTTCCTTGTCTTCGCCGCTGATGTGGTAGCGGGTCCATTCGGAACGGCTCATGGCATAGGAAATCTTGCCATGCAGATCCTGGGTTGGCCGCCGGGTGATGGCATCGACCACACCGCCATTGAAGCCGCCGTACTCCACCGGCACGTTGCTGTCATAAACCTTGATCTCTTCCAGCAGGTCGGCATCCAGGGCGATACCGTGGGAGCGGCTGGGCGTGGAATCGAACTGGCGGGTATCGTTGTAGGTGTGGGAACCAGGGTCAAGGTCGTTGTTGATCGAAATGCCATCGATCATGAAGTTGTTCTGGTAGAACTTGGCGCCGTTGATGCTGATGTCGGCGGGGTCGATCTCGCCCGGGGTGCTGGAGCTTTTCTGGTCGCTGCTGAACTGCACGTTAGGGTGCATCTGCAGGATCGTGGTGATGTCGCCGTTGGCCCCAGGGAAGGCTTGAATGGCCTTGCGGTCGATGACCGTGGCGCCCATGTAACTGTTCTCCTCGGTATCACCGAGGATCATCGTGTTGTGCAGTTCGATTGCGCCAGCGTCGGCCTGCAGCAGGCGGAACATCAGCGCGCCGTACTCGTAGTCCCAGGTGATGCCGGTGCCCAGCAGCAGCTGCGCCAGTGCCGCCTCACTGCTGAGCTGGCCACTGATGGCGGTGGATTGCAGGCCGTCGAGCAGGTCCGGGTCGACGCTGACCTGCAAGCCGCTTTGCTGGCCGAAGTTGATCAGGGCAATGGCCAGTTTTTGTGCCGGAATGTCGAAAACGTGGACCTGTGCCAGTTCGGCGTTTGGCTTGGCAACCTCTTCGGCCTGTGTCGGCATCGTCACCCAGGCACTGCAAAGGCCGAGCACACTTGCCCCTGCCACATTTTTCAGGCGCAACGACCAACCCCGCGCACTACGCGGCTTCCGGCTTGTTGTTTGAGTCATCCCACATCCCCGCCCCGGACACTCGCCGGGCAGCAAAATTGAATACGAATCGCTATCAGTTGTTGCGCGCGGGGGAGAAGACGGGGCAGTGCGGGGAATTTTCAGGAATTTCTGAAATTTTTATTTGCTGGGGGATTTTGGGGCTGCTTTGCAGCCCATCGCGACACAAGGCCGCTCCTACAGGGGACCGCGTCAGCTTCGTGTTGTGCGGTCCCTGTAGGAGCGGCCTTGTGTCGCGATGGGCCGCAAAGCGGCCCCGGCAATCTCAAGGTTTACTCAGCACCAGAAGCCAGGGCCCATAGCTGCGCACCTGGCCACCATGGGGCCGGACAACTGCGCGTAATGCAGCCTCGGGCTTACGCAGGTCATACACCCCGGTCACTCGCTTGGTACCCAAGGCATCGTCGCGCAGCATTACCTTGCCGGGTACGTACCCTGCCAGCGCCTGCACCACCTCGGCCACCGTCTGGTCATCGGCAATCAACTGCCCTTGCCGCCAAGCCGCCGCTTGCGATGGCACAAAGGCACGCAACTGCACCAGACCATCGGCATACCGCAGGCGCTGCCCAGCCGTCAGTGCATTGGCCAGCACCTGCGCATCGCCAGTGTCCTCGACCCGTACCGAACCATGCTGCACATCCACCCCTACCCTGCCTGGGCGCAATTCGACGTTGAACGCGGTGCCGGTCACCGTGACCTTCACGTCATCGGCACGCACATGGAACGGCTTGGCCTTGTCGGGCATCACCTCGAAAAACGCCTGGCCAGTCAGCAGCTTCACATCCCGATGATCACCGCTGTAGTCCACGGCAATGGCGGTATCGCTGTCCATCTGCACCACGCTGCCATCGGCCAGGGTGATGTCACGGGTTTCGCCCTGTGCGGTGCGGTAGTCGGCCTGCAAACGCAGGCTCAAGGAAGGCGCGACTGCCACCAGCAAGCAAGCTGCAACGGCCGCACCCAGCCACCAACGCCGGCCTGATCGGCGCTTGATCGGCAGAGGCAGCACTTCGGCCTTGGGCCACAGGTCGGTGGTGGTCGGCGCCAGTTGGCCGGTAAGTTGCCAGACACGCTCGGCCTTCTGGTAAGCCTGGGCATTGGCCGTGTCGCTGGCGCACCATTGCTCGAACGCCCTCCGCAGCTGAGGATCATCAGGCGACTGCTGCAGGCGCAGGAGCCAGTCCAGGGCCTGCTCGCGGCGGCTGGAGGTGGGGGCTGCTGACGTCATGTCGGGCAAGTCTCCTGAGGGCTGAAGGGCGCGCAGGGTCGCACAGAGTTACCCCGTTCGGCAAAAGACGCACCAGCCTGGCGTTTTTTCACAGGTCATCCTCCAGGCATGCCATGCAGTGGCTCAAGGCATCGCGCACCAGCTGGTGCACCAGGCTGACGGAGACATTCAGGTGGCAGGCAACTTCTTGCAGGGTATGGCCGCCCAGGCGATGCATCTCGAAAGCTACGCGGGTGCGTTGCGGCAGTGCCTCAAGGGCGCGGCTGATGGCAGCCAGCTCGTTCTGCTGGGTAACGACCTGCTCGGGGGATGCGCTGGCCGAGGGCAGTTCGACGAGTATCTCGTCACCACCGGGTTGGACTTTCTCGGTGGCGGTACGGCGAGTGTGGTCGAGCGCCAGATTGCGCACGATGCGATACAGGTAGCTGGCCGGGTGGCGGATGTCGGCGTCGTCCTGCTGGCGGCTGAAGCGCAGCCAGGCTTCTTGCACCACATCCTCGGCGCGGGCGCGGCAGCCGACGATCGGCGCGGCATAGTCGAGCAATGCCGCCCGGTGGGCCAGGTAGAGCTGGAGTTTGTCGTCCGCCACGGGGGGGTATGCCAGAGTGTTTCGGGGGCGGCGATGTTACCCGTAGTCGAGAATCATTATCAACCGATGTATTTGTGTTGGCCTTTTCGCGGGCACGCCCGCTCCCACAGGGACCTCACAAGTCTCGAGGCTTGCACCTTACCTGTGGGAGCGGGCGTGCCCGCGAAGCAGGCAACGCGGTATCAGAGCCTTACACTGGCAAAGGTCGACTCGTTGCGCGCCTGGCTCAGGGCCGCCATCGGTCCGCTGTGCGGCGACAGGGTCATGGCCTGCGGGATCGGCATCATTGCCACCTGCTGCGCAGTATTGGAACCCACACGCTCATCACGCGGCGGAATGCCGAAGTACTCGCGGTAGCACTTGGAGAAGTGCGGCGTGGACACAAAGCCGCACACCGAAGCCACTTCGATGATCGACATCGGCGTTTGCTTGAGCAACTGCCGCGCACGGATCAGGCGCAGCTTCAGGTAGTAGCGCGATGGCGAGCAGTGCAGGTACTTCTGGAACAGCCGCTCAAGCTGGCGACGCGACACCGACACGTACACCGCCAGTTCGTCCAGGTCGATCGGCTCTTCGAGGTTGGCCTCCATCAGCGCGACAATTTCCTGCAGCTTCGGCTGATTGGTGCCGAGCATGTGCTTGAGCGGTACGCGCTGGTGATCCTGCTCGTTGCGGATGCGCTCGTAGACGAACATCTCGGAAATCGCCGCCGACAGTTCACGGCCGTGGTCGCGGCTGATCAGGTGCAACATCATGTCCAGCGGCGCGGTGCCACCGGAGCTTGTGAAGCGGTTGCGGTCGAGGGTGAACAGGCGGGTGCTCATGTTCACCCGTGGGAAGGCCTCCTGCATCGCGGCCAGGCATTCCCAGTGCACGCTGCAATCAAAACCATCCAGCAGGCCGGCACAGGCCAGCGCCCAGCTGCCGGTACACACGGCACCCAACCGGCGCGACTGCCGGGCCTGCGATTGCAGCCAGGTAACGTGCTCACGGGTGACCGAACGCTGAATGCCAACACCCCCGCAGACAATCACGGTATCAATGGGTGGTGCGTTGTTGATGGCGGCGTCCGGGGTGATCTGCAAACCATCGCTGGCCCACACCTGGCCGCCATCGACGGTCAGCGTGTGCCAGCGGTACAGCTCGCGGCCGGACAGCTGGTTGGCCATGCGCAGCGGCTCGACGGCCGATGCCAGGGAAATCAGGGTGAAATTGTCCAATAGAAGAAACCCGATGGACTGGGGTGCTGTGCGGTTCTGGGTTGGGTTCCCGGAGGTGTACGACGTCATCGCGATTTCTCCTCACACAAATGCAGGGTGTGCCTCAGGCGGGCACTGATTTCTTGTTATGGCCCCGGTTTCGTGTGCTGGGGCTCGGTTGCCAATCTCAACGCAAACGCCGTGCCTGAAATTGAACGGCTATCCAAAAAAACCTGAAAACGACGCCTTTGTCTGGCAAATCAGGTGCTTTGATCGAGTTGGCCTGGTGTACGCAAACGGGCGTGCTAGGCGCCGTGCGTGTAACGGCTGAGCAATTTGGTGACACGCGCAGTGTAGGTTGCCCAGAAACGACACTCTTGAGTGTCACCGACAATACAGGCACTGATAACGACACCCGACGATCGGTAGGCGTCGCACCGCACCAAAATAGAGCGCCGAAACCTGTAGGAGCGGCCTTGTGTCGCGAAAAGGCCGCAACGCGGCCCCAGGATTTCTGCTCTGATGCAAAAAATGCTGGGGCCGCGTTGCGGCCCTTTCGCGACACAAGGCCGCTCCTACAAAGCTCTGCGCAAGGCTTCGACTATCAGCACTCGATAGCGCTGACCGCCAGGCCACCGCGCGAGGTCTCTTTGTACTTGTCGTGCATGTCGGCGCCGGTGTCGCGCATGGTGCGGATCACCTGGTCGAGGGAGATGAAATGCTCGCCGTCACCACGCAGGGCCATTTGCACCGCGTTGATAGCTTTTACCGCGGCAATCGCGTTGCGCTCGATGCACGGTACCTGCACCAACCCGCCGACCGGGTCGCAGGTCAGGCCAAGGTTGTGCTCCAGGGCAATTTCAGCGGCGTTCTCCACCTGTGCCGGCGTTGCACCCAGTACTTCGGCAAGGCCCGCAGCGGCCATGGCGCAAGCCGAGCCGACTTCACCCTGGCAGCCGACTTCGGCACCGGAAATCGACGCGTTCTTCTTGCACAGGATGCCCACCGCAGCAGCACCGAGGAAGAAGTCGACCACGCTGGACTCGTCCACTTCATCGCTGAAACGCATGTAGTAATGCAACACAGCGGGGATGATACCGGCTGCGCCATTGGTGGGTGCAGTGACCATGCGCCCGCCAGCGGCGTTTTCTTCGTTGACCGCCAGGGCGAACAGGTTGACCCACTCCATGGCGCTCATGGTCGAGCCAATCACGTTGGGCTTGCCGATTTCCTGCAGGCTGCGGTGCAGCTTGGCGGCACGACGGCGCACATTCAGCCCGCCAGGTAACGTGCCTTCGTACTTGAGACCGTTGTTGACGCATTCCTGCATGGCGTCCCAAAGCTTGTGCAGGCCAGCGTAGATCTCTTCCTCGCTGCGCCAGACCTTCTCGTTGGCCATCATCAATTGCGACACGCTGAGGTCGTTTTGCTTGCACAGGCGCAGCAGCTCGGCAGCGCTGTTGAAGTCGTACGGCAGCACCGTCTGGTCGGCATCCAGCACGCCGCTGGCGGCCTGCGCGGCATCGACCACAAAGCCGCCACCCACCGAGTAGTAGGTATCGCGGTGCAGCTCGCCCTGCTCGCCTTCGGCAATCAGGGTCATGGCATTGGGGTGGTACGGCAGGTTCTCGTCCAGCAGCAGCATGTCGCGAGCCCAGACGAATTCGATGGGCAGGCGCTTGTCCAGTTGCAGGGTGTTGGTTTCACGCAGGTCGGCGATGCGCGGCACGATCTGGGTAGGATCGATGGCGTCCGGCCATTCGCCCATCAACCCCATGATGGTGGCGTTGTCGGTGCCGTGGCCAATGCCGGTGGCCGACAGCGAGCCGTACAGGCGCACTTCGATCCGTTTAACACGCTCCAGCTCGCCGCGTTCGCGCAGGCCCTGAACGAACAGGGCGCCAGCACGCATGGGGCCGACGGTGTGGGAGCTGGAGGGCCCGACACCGATCTTGAACAGGTCGAACACGCTGATGGCCATTGTCGATTCACCTCTTGCTGGGCTTGTCTGTGCGCGCCATGCGCACGGCGGGGCAGCTGCTAGGCTCAAACAGCGGGCCGCCTTGAATGCCAGCATCATCGGGCTTTTACCGGCACCCTCGCCGTCTGCAACCGACGTACTTTTGTCCAGCAGCGCCGCACGGTTTTTACAGGGAGAGCAACCCCCGCCTCGCCGTTTTCCGGCGGCCTGGTGACGTAAAAATGCGGCCGAGGGGGTGGAAAAATCCATAAGCGACATCGCCCGTACTGGATACGACCCGTTCCGTACTGGTTACGACCCCACCAGTAGGCGATTCCCCGGCGCTGGAGGATTATCGAAAGCGACTCGTAAAGCACGGCCACGCATCCTGCCCTCTGCAGGCCTGGTCGACCGGACCTTCAGAAAGCCCGGCGACCCACGCGAACCCGAAGACAAAATCACAGGAGTCCATCCATGAAAGGTTCACCCTCGCTGTTGCTGGTTGCGTTGCTGTCCGCGCCTTTGCTGGCCCAGGCTGCCGAGCCCGAGCAGTGTCAGACGGTACGTTTCTCGGATGTCGGCTGGACCGACATCACAGTCACCACCGCGACCACCAGCGTTGTGCTCGAAGCACTGGGTTACAAGACCCATACCACCATGATCTCGGTACCGGTGACCTACAAGTCGCTGGCTACCGGCAAGGACCTGGACGTGTTTCTCGGCAACTGGATGCCGACCATGGAAAACGACATCAAGCAGTACCGCGACGCCGGCACCGTGGAAACGGTGCGCGCCAACCTGGAAAACGCCAAATACACCCTGGCCGTGCCCCAGGCGCTTTACGACAAGGGCCTGAAGGATTTCAGCGACATTCCCAAGTTCAAGAAGGAACTGGACAGCAAGATCTACGGCATCGAGCCGGGCAACGATGGCAACCGCACCATCCAGAGCATGATCGACAAGAACGCCTTCGGCTTGAAGGACGCCGGTTTCAAGATCGTGCAATCGAGCGAGGCCGGCATGCTCTCGCAGGTCGACCGCGCGCAGAAGCGTGGTGAGGCGCTGGTGTTCCTGGGCTGGGAACCACACCCGATGAACACCCGCTTCAAGATGCAGTACCTGACCGGCGGGGACGAGTTCTTCGGCCCCGACTTCGGCAAGGCAACCGTGTTGACCAACACCCGCAAGGGCTATGCGCAGGAGTGCAGCAACGTTGGCCAGCTGTTGAAGAACCTGTCGTTCGAGCTCAAGGATGAAAGCACCATGATGGGCTATGTCCTGGACGACAAGATGAAACCCGAGGCCGCTGCCAAGAAATGGCTCAAGGACAACCCAGGCAAGCTGGATGCCTGGCTGGCCGGCGTGACCACTGTGGATGGCAAACCTGGCCTGGAGGCGGCCAAGGCGAAGCTGGCGCAATAACGAAATACGCAATAGCGCTACCTCGGGGCAGGACCGTGCCTGCCCCGGGTTGATTTCAATCTATGCAGGTGGAAGCTCGCTATCATGCTTATCGATCAGAAAATACCCCTGGGTCAGTACATCGCGTCGTTCGTCGAGTGGCTGACCCAGAACGGCGCGAATTACTTCGACGCCATCGCGCAAGGCCTGGAGTTCATGATCCATGGCGTCACCAGCGCCCTGACCTGGTTCAACCCATTCGTCCTCATCGCCCTGTTCGCCGCCCTGGCGCACTTTATCCAGCGCAAAGTCGGGCTGACCGCGTTCGTTGCCCTGTCGTTCCTGCTTATCTTCAACCTGGGTTACTGGCAGGAAACCATGGAAACCCTGGCGCAGGTCACCTTCGCCACGGTGGTGTGCGTTGTCATCGGCGTGCCGCTGGGCATCCTCGCCGCACACAAGCCCATGTTCTATACCGCCATGCGCCCCGTACTCGACCTGATGCAGACGGTGCCCACTTTCGTCTACCTGATCCCTACCCTGACCCTGTTCGGCCTGGGCGTGGTACCGGGGCTGATCTCTACCGTGGTGTTCGCCATCGCCGCGCCCATCCGCCTCACCTACCTGGGCATCTGCGACGTGCCGCAAGAGCTGATGGACGCAGGCAAAGCATTCGGTTGCTCGCGCCGCCAGCTGCTCACCCGTATCGAACTGCCGCACGCGATGCCAAGCATCGCCGCCGGCGTCACCCAGTGCATCATGCTGTCGCTGTCGATGGTAGTAATCGCCGCCCTGGTCGGCGCTGACGGCCTGGGCAAACCTGTGGTCAACGCACTGAACACCGCCGATATCTCCCTGGGCTTCGAAGCGGGCCTGGCGATCGTGCTGCTGGCGATCATGCTCGACCGTATCTGCAAGCAACCGGAACTGCCGGTAAGGGGTGAGGCATGAGCATCATTCGTTTCGAAGACGTCGACGTCATCTTCTCCAACAAACCGCGCGAAGCGCTGTCGCTGCTGGACCAGGGCAAGACCCGCGAGCAGATCCTCAAGCAGACCGGCCTGGTGGTGGGCGTCGAAAAGGCCAACCTGGATATCAACAAGGGCGAGATCTGCGTGCTGATGGGCCTGTCCGGCTCGGGCAAGTCGAGCCTGCTGCGCTGCATCAACGGCCTGAACACCGTTAGCCGCGGCAAGCTGTTCGTCGAGCACGAAGGCAAGCACATAGACATTGCCCACTGCACCCCCGCCGAGCTGAAGATGATGCGCACCAAGCGCATCGCCATGGTGTTCCAGAAGTTCGCCCTGATGCCCTGGCTGACAGTGCGCGAGAACATCAGCTTTGGCCTGGAAATGCAGGGGCGCCCGGAAAAGGAACGGCGCAAGCTGGTGGACGAGAAGCTTGAGCTGGTGGGCCTGACGCAGTGGCGCAACAAGAAGCCTGACGAGCTTTCGGGCGGCATGCAGCAGCGCGTGGGCCTGGCCCGGGCGTTGGCGATGGATGCCGACATCCTGCTGATGGATGAGCCGTTCTCGGCATTGGACCCGCTGATCCGCCAGGGCCTGCAGGATGAACTGCTGGGCCTGCAAGCCAAGCTGAGCAAGACCATCGTGTTTGTCAGCCACGACCTGGACGAAGCCCTTAAGCTGGGTAGCCGCATCGCGATCATGAAAGACGGGCGGATCATCCAGTACAGCAAGCCGGAAGAAATCGTGCTCAACCCGGCCGACGAGTATGTGCGTACCTTCGTTGCCCACACCAACCCGCTGAACGTGCTGTGCGGCCGCAGCCTCATGCGCAGCCTGGACAACTGCAAGCGGGTCAACGGCTCGGTATGCCTGGACCCTGGTATCGATTCGTGGCTGGACCTGGGCGAAGGTGGCGCGCTGAAGCGTGCACGCCAGGGCCAGAACGGGCTGGACATGCAGAACTGGGCACCGGGGCAGGATGTGGAGTTGCTGGAGCGCAGGCCGACCGTGGTGCACGCCGATATCGGCATGCGCGAAGCGCTACAGATTCGTTATCAGACTGGCAACAAGCTGGTGTTGCAGGATAACGACCGGGTGGTGGGGATTCTTGGGGATACCGAGCTTTACCACGCGTTGCTCGGCAAGAACCACGGTTGAGGCAATTGGGGCCGCTTTGCGGCCCTTCGCGGGCACGCCCGCTCCCACAGGTTTGATGAGGTCTCTGTGGGAGCGGGCGTGCCCGCGAAGGGCTGCAAAGCAGCCCCAATCACTGGATCAGCGAACGACGATGCCGCGCGAAGCCATGTAGGCCTTGGCCTCTGGCACCGTGTACTCGCCAAAGTGGAAGATACTGGCCGCCAGCACCGCGCTGGCATGCCCTTCCAGAATGCCGTCGGCCAGGTGCTGCAGGTTGCCCACCCCACCTGAGGCAATCACCGGAATACCCAGCGCATCACTGATGGCGCGGGTAACGCCCAGGTCAAAGCCGTTTTTCATGCCGTCCTGGTCCATGCTGGTCAGCAGGATCTCGCCAGCCCCCAGGCCTTCCATCTTCTTCGCCCACTCGACCGCATCCAGCCCGGTCGGCTTGCGCCCGCCGTGGGTGAAGATTTCCCAACGCGGCTCTTCACCCGGGCCGGACACCTTCTTGGCATCGATGGCAACAACGATGCACTGCGAACCGAAACGGTCCGCCGCCTCGCCCACGAACTCCGGGTTGAACACCGCAGCCGTGTTGATCGATACCTTGTCGGCACCGGCGTTGAGCAGGTTGCGGATGTCCTGCACGGTACGCACGCCACCGCCCACGGTCAGCGGGATGAACACCTGGCTGGCCATGCGCTCGACAGTATGCAAGGTGGTGTCGCGGCCATCGACGCTGGCCGTGATGTCGAGGAAGGTGATTTCATCGGCACCCTGCTCGTTGTAGCGGCGGGCGATTTCCACCGGGTCGCCGGCATCACGGATGTTCTCGAACTTGACGCCCTTGACCACCCGGCCGTTGTCCACGTCCAGGCAAGGGATGATGCGCTTGGCCAGTGCCATGGTTCAGTCCTCAGCCTTGGTAGTTGTCGCAGAAGGCCTGGGCCTCGGCGACATCGAGGGTGCCTTCGTAGATGGCACGGCCGGTGATGGCGCCGATGATGCCGGGGGCCTTGGCGTCCAGCAGGGCCTTGATGTCGCCCAGGTTGTGGATGCCGCCCGAGGCGATGACCGGGATGCGGGTGGCTTCAGCCAGTGCCTTGGTGAACGGCACGTTGCAGCCCTGCATCATGCCGTCCTTGGCGATGTCGGTGTAGACGATCGACGACACGCCATCGGCCTCGAACCGCTTGGCCAGGTCGATGACCTGTACCGCGCTGACTTCGGCCCAGCCATCGGTGGCAACGAAGCCGTCCTTGGCGTCCAGGCCAACGATGACCTTGCCCGGGAAGGCCTTGCACGCTTCAGCCACGAACTCAGGCTCCTTGACCGCCTTGGTGCCGATGATCACGTAGCTGACGCCAGCCTTGACGTAGTGCTCGATGGTTTCCAGCGAGCGGATGCCGCCGCCGATCTGGATCGGCAAGGTCGGGTAGCGCTTGGCGATGGCGGTGACCACTTCACCGTTGACCGGCTGGCCTTCGAAAGCACCGTTGAGGTCGACCAGGTGCAGGCGGCGGCAGCCACCCTCTACCCACTTGGCGGCCATGCTCACCGGGTCGTCGGAAAATACCGTGGAGTCTTCCATGCGGCCCTGGCGCAGGCGCACGCAGGCACCGTCCTTCAGATCGATAGCGGGGATAATCAGCATCTTGGGAACCTGTCTGTTCTTAGGGTTTCAGGGCTTTTCGAGCGCCCACAGATCACTTTCGATGCTCTCGAACCGCTCCTTGAGGTGCAGCTGAACATCGGCAATCGCCCTGTTGTAGTAATGGGGTGCAATTTCTTTGCTGAACAGCTCGAGAACCTCAGCCACCTCGAACGACCCCAGTTGCAGCTCGAAGCGGTCTTCGAGGAAGCGCTTGAGTGTGTCGAGCGCGTCGCGCTCCTGCTCGGGGGCCAGGGTGATGACCGGGGCCTTGGTTTTCGATCTGCTCATTTACCAGCGACCGTCCCAGGCAACGAAGTTCTGCAGCAGTTGCAGGCCATGGGTATGGCTCTTCTCCGGGTGGAACTGCACGGCAAAGCGCGAGCCGTCGGCCAGCGCTGCGGCAAAATCGACACCGTAGTGGCCGCGACCGACCACCTGGCCCGGCTTGCCGGCATTGATGTAGTAGCTGTGCACGAAGTAGAAACGCGCGCGGTCGGGGATGTCGTGCCACAGCGGGTGGTCGATGGTCTGGCCCACTTCGTTCCAGCCCATGTGCGGCACCTTCAGGTGCTCGCCGTCTTCTTTCAGGTCTTTGCCGAAGAAGCGTACCTGGCCAGGGAACAGGCCGATGCAGTCGACACCGTCGTTTTCTTCGCTGTGCTCCAGCAGGGCCTGCATGCCAACGCAGATGCTGAGGAACGGGCGGTCCTGGCTCACTTCGCGCACCAGGCTGTCGAAGCCCAGGCGGCGGATTTCGGCCATGCAGTCGCGAATTGCACCTACACCCGGGAACACCACGCGGTCAGCTTCACGGATGACAGCAGCGTCGCTGGTGACCAGCACCTTGCCAGCGCCAACGTGCTCAAGCGCCTTGGCCACCGAGTGCAGGTTGCCCATGCCATAGTCGATTACAGCTACCGTCTGCATTTACAGGCACCCTTTGGTCGACGGCATTTGCCCGGCCATGCGCTCGTCGAGGGTCACGGCCATGCGCAGGGCGCGGCCGAATGCCTTGAACACGGTTTCGATCTGGTGGTGGGTGTTGTGGCCACGCAGGTTGTCGATGTGCAGGGTGACCAGGGCGTGGTTGACGAAGCCCTGGAAGAACTCCTGGAACAGGTCGACATCGAAGCCACCAACGCTGGCGCGGGTGTAAGGGACGTGCATCTGCAGGCCTGGACGGCCAGAGAAGTCGATGACCACGCGCGACAATGCTTCGTCCAGCGGCACGTAGGCGTGGCCGTAACGGAAGATGCCTTTCTTGTCACCGATGGCCTGGGCGAATGCCATGCCCAGGGTGATACCGACGTCTTCGACGGTATGGTGGTCGTCGATATGCGTGTCACCCTTGCACTCGATATCCAGATCGATCAGCCCATGGCGGGCGATCTGGTCCAGCATGTGTTCAAGGAAAGGCACACCGATATCGAATCGGGCCTTGCCACTGCCATCGAGGTTGATCGAGCACTTGACCTGGGTTTCCAGGGTATTGCGCTCGACGGAAGCCTTACGTTCGACCATCACCAGCTCCGCAAAATCATTGGGCGAAAAGGGCTCCATTATAGGCCCAGAACGCGCCAGCTTGAAACGCGGATGACATATGGCAACGCGGGGAATTGCGGGGGATTGATAGCGCTACAGGTCTATACAACCGTGTAATTGGGGCTGCTTTGCAGCCCATCGCGACACAAGGCCGCTCCTACAGGGACCGCATGAGCCTCAAGCTTGCGCGGTACCTGTAGGAGCGGCCTTGCGTCGCGAAAGGGGCGCAAAGCGCCCCCACTGGCCATTGCAGAACTACCTCAATGGAACAGCACCGCCGTCTTCTGCAGGGTAATCCACACCCCCCAGGCCAGCGGCACGACCACCACCGCCCAGGCCAGCAACACCAACGGCAGGCTGCCCGGCGCGGCTTTCCATTCCAGCGAACGCACCTCGTCAGCACCCTTGTCATGGCTCAACTCCCGCTCGGCAGCCAGTTCGGCATCGCTCATGAAGTGCTTGTCGGCCACCGGGCGGACCAGCATGTTGCAGATGAAGCCCAGCACCAGCAGGCCGGCCAGAATGTACAAGGTCATGTCGTATGCCGCCGCACGCTCGACCCCCGCCGCCAATTGGTATTCACGCAGGTAAGTGATCAACACCGGCCCCAACACCCCCGCCGCTGCCCATGCCGTCAGCAGGCGACCATGAATGGCACCGACCATCTGCGTGCCGAACAGGTCCGCCAGGTACGCCGGCACCGTCGCAAAACCGCCGCCATACATCGAAAGGATGATGCAAAACGCGGCCACGAACAGCGCAACGTTGCCCAGGTGCCCCATGTTAGGCACCAGGCTGTACAGGCCCACGCCCAAGGCGAAGAAGGCGAAGTAGGTGTTCTTGCGGCCGATATAGTCGGAGAACGACGCCCAGAAGAACCGCCCGCCGATATTGAACAGGCTCAGCAGGCCGGTGAAGCCGGCGGCGATCGCGGCAATTTGTGCCAGCTGTGCAGGATTGAGCTGGCTGAAGGTCAGTTCGTTACCCAGCAATTTGCCCGCGAACACTTCCTGCAGCAGCGGCGAAGCCATGCCGAGAATACCGATGCCTGCCGACACGTTCAGGCACAGTACCAGCCAGATAAGCGCAAACTGCGGGGTTTTCCAGGCCACACTGACATGCACATGGCGGTCAGTAACCATGGCGCTGGCCTTCTTGACCGGTGCAGTCCAGCCTTCAGGCTTCCAGCCGGTGGGGGGCACGCGATAAGCCAAGGCACCCGCCGTCATGAACACGAAGTAGATCGCCGCCATGGCGACGAAACTCTGCCATACACCCACTTCGTGCTCGTTGCCAAAATGCCCCATCAGCGCAGTGGCCAGCGGTGCACCCACCATGGCCCCGCCGCCAAAGCCCATGATCGCCATGCCGGTGGCCATGCCGCGTTTGTCCGGGAACCACTTGATCAGGGTCGACACGGGCGAAATATAGCCCAGGCCCAGGCCGATGCCGCCGATCACACCCGAGCCCAGCCACATTAGCCACAACTGGTGGGTTTTGACGCCAATGGCCGAGATCAGCATGCCGCCGCACCAGCAAAGCGCCGACACCAGGCCCGCCTTGCGTGGGCCGGCGTGCTCCAGCCAACCGCCCAGTACTGCCGCAGAGCAACCCAGGAAGACGAAGAACAGAGTGTAGATCCAGCTCAGCATCGAGATCGGCCAGTCGCACTCAGCGCTGAACAATCGGGCAACGAAGCCCATGTCTGCCGCGCAGGCGACAGGGGCAGTGATGCCGAGGGCTTGCGACAGGGGCAGCCAGAACACCGAGAAGCCATAGGCCATGCCGATGCACAAGTGGATGGCCAAGGCCGCTGGCGGGACCAGCCAGCGGTTGAAGCCCGGGCGGGCGATGATGCGCTCCTTTGACAGGAAGCCTGGCGCACTGGCCGAGGCCCCTGCCGCGACGGTACTGGTCATGGATCTGATCCTTCTTATAGGGTGGGTGCTCGCAAAGCGGCGCAAGGTTAGCAGAGCCAAGTGGCATGAAAGCAATCTGATATCGTGAATTTTTGCCCGGCTGAAACGGTCCTCTCTCCGCACCGGCCTCTTCGCGGCTAAAGCCGCTCCCACAGGGATCTTCACTGCCCTTCAGACCTGTGGTGTACCTGTGGGAGCGGCTTTAGCCGCGAAAGGGCCGGCACAGGTAAATATCTGACTGAAGAAAGCCGTACCATCTGCTGCAAACGTAGGAAATGCCCTGTATCTCTGGTCGAATAAGCAGGGACATACACGGCGGCGTTATACTCTGCCGCCTGAATTTCACTAACGGACTACAAGGACTCGCCCATGAAAGCGTTCGGCAAAATCCTGGGACTGGGGCTTCTCGGGTTGCTGCTGATCATCGTGGCGCTGGGCTTCGCCCTGACCCACCTCTTTGATCCCAACGACTACAAAGACGAGATTCGCCAGCTGGCACGCGACAAGGCTCACGTCGAACTGACCCTCAACGGTGACATCGGCTGGAGCCTGTTCCCATGGCTGGGCCTGGAACTGCACGAGGCCAGCATTGCCACCCTGGCCAAACCCAAGGAGCCGTTCGCCGACCTGCAAATGCTTGGTTTGTCTGTGCGCGTGCTGCCCTTGCTGCGCCGCGAAGTACAAATGAGCGACGTGCGTGTCGAAGGCCTTAACCTGACCCTGGCGCGCGACGAAAACGGCCATGGCAACTGGGAAGACATCGGCAAGCCGCTGCCCGCGCAGAATGGCACCCCTGCCGATGCCCAGGCCAATGCACCCGTCGAGCAGAAACCGGCACCTGCCGGCGGCAACGAGCGGGCCGTCAAGCTGGACATCGACAGCCTGACCGTGAACAACGCCCGTGTGCAGTACACCGATGCCAAGACCGGCCAGAACTACAGCGCCGAGAGCATTCAGCTGAGCACCGGCCCGGTCCACGAAGGCGCGAACATTCCGCTCAAGGCCAGCGCCTTCATCAGCGCCAGCCAGCCGAACATCAAGGCCCGCACCGAACTGGCCGGCGAACTGCGCTTCGACCGCAAGCTCAAGCGCTACAACCTCGAAGACATGCGCCTGTCGGGCGAGACTTCGGGTGAGCCCACCGGCGGCAAGACCGTGACCTTTGCCGCCCAGGGCCAGTTGCTGGTCGACCTGGCTGCAAATGTAGCCTCGTGGAACGGCCTGAAAGTGTCGGCCAACCAGCTGCGCGCCCTGGGCGAGCTGAATGTGCGTGACCTGGACAAGGCGCCACAGCTGAGCGGCGGCCTGTCCATCGCCCAGTTCAACCTACGCACCTTCCTCGACAGCATCGGCCGCCCGCTGCCGGCCACCAACGACCCGGCAGCCTTCGCCAAGCTGGAGCTGGTCACCCGCCTGCAAGGCACGCCGAACAGCCTGGCCCTGGAAGACCTGGCGGTGAAGCTGGATGACAGTACTTTCAGTGGCCGCGTGGCCGTGGAAGACTTCGCCAAGCAGGCCCTGCGCCTGCAGCTTAAAGGCGATACCTTCGACGCCGACCGCTACTTGCCCGCCAAGAGCGAAGAAGCCAAGGGTGCCACGGCGGCACGCCAGGCCGAGGTCAAGCAACAGGAAGCCAGTGCAGTGGCCGGTGCCGGCACAACACCGCTACCAAACGCCCCGACGCAAGTGGCCTGGAGTGACGACAAGCTGCTGCCGGTCGACCGCCTGCGCGCCCTCGACGTGCAGGCCGACGTGGCCTTCGGCGCGCTGACGCTGGACAAGCTGCCAATAGAAGACGCCCAGCTCAAGGCCATCGGCCAAGGCGGCCTGCTGACCCTGCAAACCCTGCGCGGTGAGCTGTACAACGGCACCTTCGAGGCCAAGGGCACCGTCGATGTGCGCCCTGCCGTACCGCAGCTTGGCGTCAACACCACCATCCAGCGGGTGCCGGTTGAACACTTCATCAAGACCGAGGGCAAGGAGCAAACGCCACCGGTTAAGGGGTTGCTGACGCTGACCAGTGATCTGACAGCCACCGGCAACAGCCAGAAGGCACTGGTCGACACCCTCAACGGCAGCGCAAACTTCACCATCAACGACGGCGTGCTGGTCAATGCCAACCTCGAACAGCAGCTTTGCCAGGCCATCGCCACGCTCAACCGCAAGACCCTGAGCGGCGAGCCACGCGGCAAGGACACCCCGTTCCAGGAGCTGCGCGGCAGCCTGGTGGTACGCAATGGCGTCGCCAGCAACCCAGACCTCAAGGCGCGCATCCCGGGCCTTACCGTCAATGGTCAAGGCGACCTCGACCTGCGTGTGCTGGGCATGGACTACAACATTGGCGTGATCGTTGAAGGCGACCAACGCGCCATGCCGGACCCGGCCTGCCAGGTCAATGAGCGCTATGTGGGCATTGAAGTGCCGCTGCGCTGCCGTGGCCCGCTGGAGCTCGGTGCAAAGGCGTGCCGCCTGGACCAGGGCGGCCTGGGCAAGATTGCCGCCAAGCTGGCCGGCAACCGCCTGAAAGACAAGCTGGATGAAAAACTCGAAGAAAAACTCGGAGACAAAGTGAGCCCGGAAGTAAAAGACGCACTCAAGGGGCTGTTCAAGCGATGAGCCCCGAGCAGTTCTCCAGCGCTGTGCTGGACTGGTATGACGAGCACGGCCGGCACCACCTGCCCTGGCAACAGGGCATCACCCCGTACCGGGTATGGGTGTCGGAAATCATGTTGCAGCAGACCCAGGTCAGCACCGTGCTCAACTACTTCGACCGCTTCATGCAGGCCCTGCCGACCGTGCAGGCCCTGGCCGAGGCGCCGGAGGACGAAGTGCTGCACCTATGGACGGGGCTGGGCTACTACACCCGTGCACGCAACCTGCAAAAGGCTGCAAAAATCGTCGTCGAGCAACATGGCGGCGAGTTCCCGCGCAGTGTCGAACAGCTTACCGAGCTGCCCGGCATTGGCCGCTCCACCGCCGGGGCCATCGCCAGCATCAGCATGGGCATCCGCGCGCCAATCCTGGATGGCAATGTAAAACGCGTGCTGGCCCGCTACACGGCCCAGGCCGGCTACCCCGGCGAGCCCAAGGTGGCCAACCAGTTGTGGGCCACGGCCGAGCGCTTTACCCCGCAGCAGCGCGCCAACCACTACACCCAGGCGATGATGGACATGGGCGCCACGCTGTGCACCCGCAGCAAGCCCAGCTGCCTGCTCTGCCCGCTGCAGCGTGGCTGCGAAGCGCACCTGCACGGCGAAGAAACCCGCTACCCCGAGCCCAAGCCGCGCAAGGTACTGCCACAACGGCGCACGCTGATGCCGCTGCTGGCCAACCACGAAGGCGCCATCCTGCTTTATCGCCGCCCTTCCAGCGGCCTGTGGGGTGGTTTGTGGAGCCTGCCGGAACTGGACGACATCGCCCAGCTCGACGACCTGGCCTACCAGCACAGCCTGCGCCTGGCTGGCAGCCGCGCCATGGAAGGCCTGACCCATACCTTCAGCCACTTCCAGCTGGCAATCGAGCCCTGGCTGGTGCGCGTCGACCTGGTCGGCCAGCACGTGGCCGAGGCTGACTGGCTCTGGTATAACCTCGCCACCCCGCCGCGCCTGGGCCTTGCCGCCCCGGTGAAAAAACTGCTGAAACGCGCGGCCGACGAACTGATTGCAGGAGACGCCCGATGACCCGCACCGTGATGTGCCGCAAGTACAAAGAAGAACTGCCAGGCCTGGAACGCCCGCCCTACCCCGGCGCCAAGGGCCAGGACATCTTCGACCACATCTCGGAGAAAGCCTGGGAAGACTGGAAGAAGCACCAGACCATGCTGATCAACGAAAAGCGCCTGAACATGATGAACGGCGAAGACCGCAAGTTCCTCCAGGTCGAGATGGACAAGTTTTTCGCAGGCGAGGAATACGCCCAGGCGGAAGGCTACGTTCCACCCTCGGAATGACCCCACGAATCGTAAGCGACGGAATTAATTTAAAATTTTTTCAAAAAGTCGTTGACGGGCCGCCAGAAAATCTATTTAATTCACCTCGTCGCCCAGATAGCTCAGTCGGTAGAGCAGAGGATTGAAAATCCTCGTGTCGGCGGTTCGACTCCGTCTCTGGGCACCACCTTCAAGCTTCTGGTGGTTGCAAAGTTACCCGAAGCGACAACAAGAAACCCGCCTAGTGCGGGTTTTTTGTTGTCTGCAGTTTCTACCCTGTGGGGCAGCAATCAAGCTACCCCTGTGGTTTACCAGGAATTGTCAGAAGTTAGCCATGGCACTGCAGTACTCAGCTTTCGTGACCTGCACCGGCGCCTCTGCCCCCAGTTGCTGCAGCTTCACGCCGCAGGCACTGTAGCCATGGACCACCACTTCGTAGTCGGCGCCCTTCTGCGGCACGAAGTAGAACATGCCCAGGCAGTTGGTGACGCTGTTGTAGCTGCCACGGCCACCATCAAGAAAGTGCAGAGTGAATGGCTTGCCGGCCGGGACCAGCACCTCACTGACCACATCACCCTGCATGGCAGTAGCGCCCTTGGGCATACCCAGGCTTTCGCCATTGCGGTCGGCGAAGCCCTTTTGTGGAACGGCAATCACCCCTGCACCCGGGCTGTACCAGTCGACGCAGTCCTTGCCCGGCACCGCACGCACCATCCCATCGGCGATCACCCGCAGCCGCGCGGTATCACCAGAGGTCGGAGAGCCATACGGGGTGTTGAACGACTTGACTGCGGCGATGTTGCCGCAGCCGCATAGCGCCATAGTCAGCAGGCAAAGCGAGAGCGCTGTTTTCATCCGTGAATTCCTCGTGAGTAGATACCGGGCATCCGGCAGCGTGACTGAGACCCTCGCATGCCGCTTGGGTTTCGCAGGCAAGTGCGATTCAATGCACGCACTTTTCAGACACACCCAAGGACTCACTCGATGGCCACCCCTACCAAGCAACAGAAACGCGCCAAGCGCGCCGCCAGCAAGGCCAAGCAGAACCGCATGGTACGCAGCGGCCAGGCAGTGAAGGCCAGCGCAGGTGACAGCGCCAGCGTCGAGCAGGTGTACAACAAGGCCATGGAGTCGGGCAGCTACGACGCCATGTTCAACAAGATGAAGGAAGCCCAGGAGGGCGGCCTGGTGCCGATGATTTCGGTATTCCTGGTAGACCCGCTGCTGGCTCTGGTACTGAAGGGCCACAAGGAAGAGCACGCCACCGACTACATCGTGCTGGTGTTCAACGCCTACCGCAAATGGCTGGACGGCGCTGATGAAGAGGCCACTATGGCCTGGCTGGAAAGCGATGAGTTCCAGGAGGCTTATATCGCCGCGTCCGAGCTGGTAGCCAAGCAGCAGCAACAGCAGAAGCAGTTTGGCTGACAGGGCCATGTAGCCTGTACCGGCCTCTTCGCGCGCTCGCCCGCTCCCACAAGGGACTCCACTGGCCTTGAGGGCTGTGGTGAACCTGTGGGAGCGGGCATGCCCGCGAAAGGGCCGGTACAGGCAACAAAAAAGGCCGCGCCCCTCACAGGGCGCGGCCTTTTCATTGCAGCCAGCGCGGATCAGTTATCCAGCGCCACCCGCCCGGCAGCCTCACGCTTGCGGTGCACCAGCAAGCCAGCCGCCACCACACCAATGCTCAGCAGTGCAGTCGCGATGATCTCCGCACGGTGATCCTCACGCAGCGCCATCACCACCAGAATGGCAACGATGAAGGCAATGGTCGCCCAGGTCAGGCCAGGGAACAGCCACATCTTGAAGGTGATCTTCTCGCCACGGGCTTCACGCTGGGCACGCATGCGCAGCTGCGAAACGGCAATCACCAGGTACACCAGCAGTGCGATCGCGCCCGAGCTGGCCAGCAGGAATTCGAACACCTGGGCCGGGGCCACGAAGTTGGCAAACACGCACAGGAACGCCGCAGCAGTGGACAGCAGTACCGCCACGTGCGGGGTCGCCGACTTGGTGGTGCGCTGGGCGATGGCCGGGGCGTCACCACGCTTGCTCAGCGAGAACAGCATGCGCGAAGAGGTGTACAGCGCCGAGTTCAGGCAGCTGGTCACGGCAATCAGCACAACGATGTCGACGATCAGCTTGGCATTCGGCACGCCGATGCGGCTCAGCACGGTCTGGTAGGAGCCGGTCTCGGCCAGGGCCGGGTCGTTCCAAGGCACCAGCGCCACTACCAGGAAGATCGACACCAGGTAGAACAGGCAGATACGCCAGATCACCGAGTTGGTGGCACGGCTGATCTGCTTGCCCGGGTCCTTCGACTCGGCAGCGGCGATGGTAACGATTTCAGTACCCATGAACGAGAACATGGTGGTCAGCATGGCTGCCAGCACTGCGCCCAGGCCGTTAGGCATGAAGCCTTGGGTATCGAACAGGTGGCTGGCACCGCTCACCTGGCTGCTCGGTACAAAGCCGAACATGGCAGCGCAGCCCACGGCGATGAAGCCGATGATTGCCAGCACCTTGAGCAGGGCGAACCAGAACTCGAACTCACCGTAGTTCTTCACGCTGCACAGGTTGGTCAGGGTCAGCGCCAGGGTAATGATGAGGGAGAAGGCCCACAGGTCAACCGCAGGGAACCAGGCATGCAGGATTGCGGCGGCGGCGTTGGCCTCCAGCGGAATCACCAGCACCCAGAACCACCAGTACAGCCAGCCAATGGTGAAACCGGCCCAGCGCCCGATGGCACGGTCGGCATAAGTAGAGAACGAACCGGTGTCGGGCGAGGCAACAGCCATTTCACCCAACATGCGCATCACCAGCACGACCAGCGTACCGGCGGCGGCGTAGGCCAGCAGCACGGCCGGGCCGGCAGCTGCGATGGCGTGGCCGGAGCCAACGAACAGGCCGGCACCGATGACGCCAGCAATGGACAGCATGGTGACATGCCGTTGTTTGAGCCCCTGAGCGAGGTCATTGGAATTGTTACCGCTCATTAAAACTACCTTTGTAAGGAGTGGACCACTCCGACTGCGGGTACGGAGCGCGCCAAGGGTTGACCTAGGCGTCGCTGCAATCGGCGGTTTCCTACTGGCAATTAGCGCGCCATGTGCTGAATGCATTCGTCAGAAAATTCTGCGGGCCTTTTAGGGCGCGGTTTGGAGGGCTTTCAGCCATGCTTTGACCGAAAGGGCGCCAAAACATCGGATTACTGAAATACCCACTTACAAACGCACCAAAGGTGCTCCCCGGTAACACCTGTGCACCGCCGCAATGCAAATAAGTGCAACCCAGAGGTACAACCTTGTGAGCGCATAGAGGCCTTCGCGGGTGTACCCGCTCCCACAGGGATCGCTTGGCTTTGAGGTCAGGTTTAACCTGCGAATGGGCCGAAACCGCTTCCATGAGCGGGCCAAAGCTGGCACCATCGCGCCTTTTTTCATCAAGGCTCTGGTGCTGGGCGACACCTTCGCGGACATATGCGCGACGTTACGCTGTAGCGATGCGACAAACTGCCCCACCAGTGCCCACAGTCCCCGGCGACCCTGTTGGCCGTCATAATGCCGCTATGCTAGCTTGGCGCACGCCAGGAAGGCCGCCAACAGCTGGGAACGCACCCGAACACATGAGGACCGCACATGGCTCAGGCCACGCCCGCGCTGGAAATCCGCAACTTGCACAAACGCTACGGCGAGCAGGAAATTCTCAAGGGCATTTCGCTGACCGCACGCGACGGTGACGTGATCTCCATCCTGGGGTCGTCCGGCTCCGGCAAGTCCACCTTGCTGCGTTGCATCAACCTGCTCGAAAACCCGCACCAGGGCGAAATCCTGGTTGCTGGCGAAGCACTCAAGCTCAAGGCCGCCAAGAACGGCGACCTGATCGCTGCCGACAACCGCCAGATCAACCGCCTGCGCAGCGAAATCGGCTTTGTCTTCCAGAACTTCAACCTGTGGCCGCACATGTCGATTCTCGACAACATCATCGAGGCGCCACGCCGCGTGCTCGGCCAAAGCAAGGCCGAGGCCACCGAAGCCGCCGAAGCGCTGCTGAACAAGGTTGGCATCTACGACAAACGCCACAGCTACCCCGCCCAGCTTTCCGGTGGCCAGCAACAGCGCGCCGCCATTGCCCGTACCCTGGCCATGAAGCCCAAGGTCATCCTGTTCGACGAGCCCACTTCGGCGCTCGATCCGGAAATGGTCCAGGAAGTGCTTAACGTTATCCGCGCATTGGCCGACGAAGGCCGTACCATGCTGCTGGTAACGCACGAAATGAGCTTTGCCCGCCATGTGTCCAGTGAAGTCGTCTTCCTGCACCAGGGCCTGGTAGAAGAGCAGGGATCGCCGCAGCAGGTCTTCGAAAACCCGACCTCGGCGCGTTGCAAGCAATTCATGTCAAGCCACCGCTAACGGAGCAATACATGCACACTTACAAGAAGTTTCTCCTGGCAGCTGCTGCCACGCTGGTGATGTCGGCAAACGCCATGGCCGCAGAAAAACTGCGCATGGGCATCGAAGCCGCCTACCCACCGTTCAACAACAAGGATGCCAGCGGTAACGTGGTCGGCTTCGACAAAGACATCGGCGACGCCCTGTGCGCCAAGATGAAAGTCGAGTGCTCGGTTGTTACCTCCGACTGGGACGGCATCATCCCGGCCCTGAACGCCAAGAAGTTCGACTTCCTGGTGTCGTCGTTGTCGATCACCGACGAGCGCAAGCAGGCCGTGGACTTCACCGAGCCGTACTACTCCAACAAGCTGCAGTTCATTGCGCCGAAAAACGTCGACTTCAAGACCGACAAAGACTCGTTGAAGGGCAAGGTTATCGGCACCCAGCGCGCCACCCTGGCCGGCACCTACCTTGAAGACAACTTCCCGGGCGTCGACATCAAGCTGTACGACACCCAGGAAAACGCCTACCTCGACCTGGTGTCCGGCCGCATCGACGGCATCCTGGCCGACAAGTACGTGCAGTACGAGTGGCTGAAGAGCAAAGACGGCTCGAACTTCGAGTTCAAGGGCGAGCCGGTGATGGACAGCGACAAGATCGGCATTGCCGTGCGCAAAGGTGATACCAAGCTGCGCGACGACCTGAACAAAGCCCTGGCAGAAATCAAAGCCGACGGCACGTACAAGAAGATCAACGACAAGTACTTCCCGTTCAGCATCGAATGACCCGCCCTGACCGGCGCGCCCCCGTGGCGCGCCAGTCCCTAGAATGACCTGCCCATGAATATCGACCTGCACGGATTCGGTCCGGCCATGATGGCCGGCACCCTGATGACCGTAAAACTGGCGCTATGCGCCTTGCTGCTGGGGCTGGTGCTGGGCCTGCTCGGCGCCCTGGCCAAGACCTCCCCGATCAAGCCGCTGCAATGGCTTGGCGGCTTCTACTCAACCCTGGTTCGCGGCGTGCCCGAACTGCTGTGGGTTCTGCTTATCTATTTCGGCACCGTCGGGTTGATGAACGCCCTCGGCGAAGCCCTGAACATGCCGGGCCTGGAACTGAGCGCCTTCGCGGCGGGCGTGATCGCCCTTGGCCTGTGCTTTGGCGCCTACGCCACCGAAGTGTTCCGTGGCGCCATCCTGGCAATCCCCAAGGGCCACCGTGAGGCCGGCCTGGCACTGGGCCTGTCCAAGGGCCGCATCCTGTCGCGGATCATTTTGCCGCAGATGTGGCGCATCGCCCTGCCCGGCCTTGGCAACCTGTTCATGATCCTGATGAAAGACACCGCGCTGGTGTCGGTAATCGGCCTGGAAGAAATCATGCGCCACGCGCAAATCGGCGTGACCGTGACCAAAGAACCGTTCACCTTCTACATGGTGGCGGCCTGCATCTACCTGAGCCTGACCGTCATCGCCATGACCGGCATGCACTTCATGGAAAAACGCGCCGCTCGCGGCTTTGCGAGGGCCGAATAATGAATTGGGAAGTCATCTTCAAATGGCTGCCACGCCTGGCCGAGGGCGCAGTGCTGACCCTGGAGCTGGTGGCCATTGCGGTGGTTGCCGGTTTGATCCTGGCCATCCCGCTGGGCATCGCCCGCTCCTCGCGCCACTGGTACGTGCGCGCGGTGCCGTTCAGCTACATTTTCTTCTTCCGCGGCACGCCTCTGCTGGTGCAGCTGTTCCTGGTGTACTACGGCCTGGCGCAGTTCGATGCCGTGCGTTCCAGCTCGCTGTGGCCGTACCTGCGCGATCCGTTCTGGTGCACCGTGCTGACCATGACCCTGCACACCGCCGCCTACATCGCCGAAATTTTGCGCGGTGCGCTGCAATCGATCCCCAAAGGTGAGATCGAAGCGGCACGTGCGCTGGGCATGTCGCGGGGCAAGGCACTGTTCTACATCATGCTGCCGCGCGCTGCCCGTATCGGTCTGCCGGCGTACAGCAACGAAGTGATCCTGATGCTCAAGGCCAGCGCCCTGGCCAGTACCGTGACCCTGCTGGAACTGACCGGCATGGCCCGTACCATCATCGCCCGTACCTACCTGCCGGTGGAGATCTTCTTTGCTGCAGGCGTGTTCTACCTGGTGATCTCGTTCCTGCTGGTGCAGGGCTTCAAGCTGCTGGAGCGCTGGTTGCGTGTGGATGCCTGCCAGGGTCGCTGAGACCTTACTGTCCATTTCGCGGGCAAACCCGCTCCCACAGGTACATCACAGGCCTTGAAACCTGTGCTAATCCTGTGGGAGCGGGTTCACCCGCGAAGAGGCCCTCAAACCCGACACACATCCTTCTCATGCCCAGCCATCTCCACAGCCACCAGCTAAGCACCCGCTTCCAGGCCCTCGACCAGTTCCTGATCGAGCACCAACAGCTGTGGAAACCCCGCCCCTTCACCACCCTGCAACTGGGCTGGGAAACCACACACCCAGAGCTCGCCGCCCACTTACGCCAAGCCTCCCTGGCAGATGCAGAAAACCCCGACGCTGCTGATTTGTTGCCTGCCCCGTTTCCACAACTGGCCCGGCAAGCCGATCTGCTA
This sequence comes from Pseudomonas sp. NPDC089547, assembly GCF_050280665.1. NCBI lineage: Bacteria > Pseudomonadati > Pseudomonadota > Gammaproteobacteria > Pseudomonadales > Pseudomonadaceae > Pseudomonas > Pseudomonas sp. NPDC089547. Next base: position 38,355 of record NZ_JBNNVS010000009.1, read on the forward strand.
TCCGCCCTGGGCAACCTCCCGGCAACCGACCTGCCCCCCGCCGCCCACCGCCTGGACGTCGCCGTGCCCGGCCGCAAATGGCAGCAGATCGAAGCCTTCGCCAGCCACCTGGCCTTCCGCGCCGCGCCCCATCACTGGCTGGACTGGTGCTCCGGCAAAGGCCACCTCGGCCGCCGCCTGCTGCAACCCGGCCAGCAACTGACCTGCCTGGAGTACGACGCCGAGCTGGTCGCCGCTGGCCAGGCGCTGAGCGCTCACCATGGCTTGCCAGCGCAGCACGTACATCAGGATGTGATGGCCAGCGACAGCGCCCGCCACCTGGCTGGTGAGAAAAGCGTGGTTGCGCTGCATGCCTGTGGCGATCTGCATGTACGCCTGATGCAGCTGGCCAGCCAGCAAGGTTGCCGGCAACTGGCCGTAGCCCCCTGCTGCTACAACCGCATCGCGGTGCAGCAATACCAGGCGTTATCCACAGCTGCGCAGACTTCCAGCCTGAAACTGTCGCTGGACGACCTGGGCCTGCCCCTCAGTGAAACCGTCACAGCCGGTGCCCGCGTACGACGCCAGCGTGATACCTCAATGGCACGGCGCCTGGGCTTCGACCTGCTGCAACGCCAGCAGCGCCAGAGCGGCGAATACTTGCCAACGCCATCGCTGCCGGTAGCCTGGCTGGAAAAGCCCTTCGAGCAGTACTGCCGCGACTTGGCCGAACTGAAGGAGCTGCCACTGAACGGCAAGCCGGATTGGGCAGCCCTGGAGGCAGGTGGTTGGCAACGCCTGGCCGAAGTGCGCAATCTGGAACGCGTGCGCAACCTGTTCCGCCGGCCTTTAGAATTGTGGCTGGTACTGGATCGCGCCTTGTTCCTCGAAGAACAAGGCTACGACGTGTGCCTGGGCCTGTTTTGCGACTACCCGCTGACCCCGCGCAACCTGCTCATCCTCGCCGAACGCGACCGTTAGCCGCAGCACAACCTGTGGATAACTCTGTGAACAAGCTTGTGATTACCTGTTGGATCCCAACGCTATTTCAAGCCCTGCTCTTATTCCTGCCTTCACGTCAAGCCCAGTAAAAACAGGCGTTTGCGCAAAGACCAGCGGCGCAGCAATCCGGCATGCCTTTCGCGCAAGCTGTCAATGCCACTTGTGCATAAACATTTCTTGTGGTTGGCGCAACCCCTGCAAACGCGCTCGACTGTAGGAGCGGCCTTGCGTCGCGAAAGGGCTGCAAAGCAGCCCCGGCAATCTCTGCCAAATCGCCAAAACCGGGGGCCGCTGCGCGGCCCGATCGCGACACAAGGCCGCTCCTACACGGACCGCGTCAGTGCGCCTTGTTCTTGGCGATCTCAATATCGTTCATCAGCGCCTTGGCCATGTCGCACAGGTAGTCAGCCGCGCCCAGGAATTTATGGTCATCTTCCATATCCCCCTCGCGTACCAGGTGCTTGATATAGCCCATCAGGATCGAGACATGTTCGTAGGCAGCATCGACCGGGACGCCGGGCTCGACGCGCAGCAGATTGAGGGATGGGTTGCCGGCGGCGAGGAAGGTTTCTACGCCTGCGGTGGTGATTGGCTTGGGAATATCTTTATTCATGGCAAAACCTTGTTCTGAGGAAGGGGACTGCCAGAAATCTTTCTCACGGATTTAGGGTGGCAGCCGTACGCAGGGTGAGAAACCGAGTGAACAAGTAAGCCCGGCCAGGCCGAAGCCTGCCCGCGTACGACCACCATTGAGTGGTAGCGCTTGTTCGAAGAAGGGTTCTCACACCCGGTCACCTGAGCGACCAAATAACGGTATCCGTGAGCCACTTCCCCGACAACAGCGATACTTCGGCGGGGCGCGTAGGATAGTTCCGAAGCCTCCAATCCTGAAGCCTCAGTGCCCCTGATTCAGGATTTTCGTACAGCTGATGGCCCTTTCGCGGGCACGCCCGCTCCCACAGAATTGCCACAAACCCGGAGACTGTGCGGTCGTTGTGGGAGCGGGCGTGCCCGCGAAGAGGCCCTATCAAGCAACACAAGGCTAATCCCCCACCCCCGCAACCGTGTATCATCCCTCCCCCAAATCATTAAAAAGTGACGTCGCGCGCTGCCCGCCAGCCCCGCGGCCTTCTGGCGTTGCGCCAGAACCGACAATGGACCAACGGACCTGACCATCGTGACCCAAGCCAAGCCCCTCGCCCTGCTGACCTTCGCCCTGGCCCTGACCGGCTGCGCCAGCGGCACCTCGCCCCACCCCAACAGCAACCTGGGCTGGAACCACCCCGGCATGCAACTGGGCGGCGACAACGGCCTGCCCCTGCGCACCGAAACCCCGTGCCGCAAGCGCGGCTGCGACAACGACAAGCTGTTCTTCAACCCAGGTAAAAGCGAGCCAAGCGTCACCACAATCCACCGTGGCTGGTAGGAAAATTCTCCTTTTAGGTCGGTGACTTAGGTCATTTGCGATCTTTTGCAAGGAAGTGGTTTACAGGCGCCAAACGATCGTTATAATGACGCCCCATTGCCGGTATAGCTCAGATGGTAGAGCAACTGACTTGTAATCAGTAGGTCCCGGGTTCGATTCCTGGTGCCGGCACCATATCCAGCTCCATCGCGTTCCACCGAATGCCTTGGAAGCCCCCTAAAACCCGCCCTTTGGCGGGTTTTTTCGTTCCAGGACCCTCCGTCGGGATCCAACAAAATACCCCATCCCCGGGGGTATTTTTAGGGTACCGCGTCTTGCCTGCATGGAGAACGTACCCTTATGCCACGTCTAGCCGTTCCTCTCAGCGACCTCAAATGCCGCACGGCAAAACCTCGCGAACGCGCCTACAAGCTGTTCGACGGTGGCGGCATGTCCTCTTCGTGAAACCCAATGGCGTGAAAACGTGGCGATTGCGCTACTTCAAGCCCAGCGGCAAAGACGGCACGCTGATCATCGGCAACTACCCCATCATCTCGCTGGCCGTCGCGAGGACCAAGCGCGATGAAGCCAAGGCCCTGTTGATCGACAACCTCGACCCTATGGAAGAGAAGAAGAAAGCGAAGGTAGCGGCTCAACGAGCTTCCCTGCTTTTCGAAACCGTCGCCCTGGAGTGGCACGCCGAAATGTCCCGGCACTGGACAGAGGGACACGCCAAGACCGTCATGAGCCGGTTGCGCACCCACGTCTTCCCTTTGATAGGTCAACGTCCCATTGCTGAGCTTGATACCCATGACCTGCTTGAGATCACTCTGCGTATCAAAGAGCGCGGCACCATGGACGTTGCCCTGCGCGTGCAAAATTATCTCTCCACGATCATGCGGGGCGCGAAGCGGGCGCGGCATATCAGCCAGAATCCGGCGCTCGATCTGGCAGGGTCGATTCATGCTCCGCGTACAGTGCACCGCCCTGCCCTATCACTCAACCGCCTCCCCGAACTACTGAACCGGATCGACAACTACAACGGCCGTGAGCTAACCAAGCTAGCTGTACTGCTGACGCTGCACGTGTTCGTGCGCTCCAGCGAACTGCGTTTTGCGCGCTGGGATGAGTTCGACCTGCAAAGGGCAATGTGGGAGATCCCGGACACCCGTAAGTCAATCGACGGCGTCCGCAATTCCACTCGTGGGACAAAGATGAGCGGTGACATACAGATAGTGCCGCTCTCTCCCCAAGTCATCGCGATCCTTGAACGGTTGCGCGGCGCAGGGTCGCTTCTCCGAACTGGTGTTGCCCGGCGACCACAAGTACTGGAAGCCGATGTCAGAGAACACGGTTAACCAAGTGCTGCGCAACGTTGGCTACGACACATCCAAGGAGGTATGCGGGCGTGGATTCAGGACCATGGCCTGTAGCGCCTTGCTGGAGTCAGGGCTGTGGACGGACGCGGCGATTGAGCGGCAGATGAGCCACAAGGAACGCAATCGCGTGCGCGCCGCCTATATCCATAAGGCCGAATTTCTGGAACAGCGTCGGCTGATCATGGCGTGGTGGAGTAATTACATCGATGCCAACAGATCGGGGCATGTCACTCCACATGAGTTCGCCCACCCAGCGGGCGACAACATCACCCCCTTGCCGAGTGGGCGTGACGCATTCAATCGTCGGTAAACCTTCCAGATCGCCACTGGCCGCTCTTTAATTCGGGTCCATCCAAACAGGGCTGCAAAGCCGCCCTGTTTGGATGGACCTCGCTTGGTAAATCTAAAAGCCGACACGAATCCTTTGGATACCACTGATTTCCACCGGTGGATAATTTCATACACAAGCCCATAAGCCCCGTAAAATCTGACGTTGAGCAATTTTATCCACAGGAGTAGAACCGAGGGTGCAAACGCTGTCTTGGACAGCACCCAGGTGACTCGAGCCTTCAAGGTCACGCCGCTCATGTGGTGGTTCTCCCCCCCCCCCCAAAATGGCGATTCGCGTCCGGCAGCTCGCCCGGTCACCTCCCCGGTGATGGATGCCTACTTCAGATCATCGCGCTCGTGCGCCAGTCGAGACTTCCTGCTTCGCTGCCCTGCAGCAACCTATCCGCTTGGCCGATTGTTGCACCAACCTGCGCCCGTCTCTTTCTCCTGGAAAGAGACGGGCGCTTCTAGCACTGCTGCAGCCCTCATCGCATTTGGCTTTGCGGCAATTTCACTCGTGACAATCGGCGTGACAAACGCCGATGTCATCAGCAACAGCGCTGCAGATGATGGTGCCGCAGACCAGGGAATGGACTGCACCTGACTGACAGTCAGGCATGCCCCGGTCATCGCACCGCTGCGCTCACCCGACTCAGGATCTTCAGGCACTGGTCTCGTCAGCCAATGCAACCTCCACCCGCCCACCGGTATCGGTGCTCAGGAGGTCAGGAGGTCAGGAGGTCAGGAGGTCAGATCATGAGATGCCCTTGCTCCCGGTGGTAAGGAGCCGCCAGTCCCGCGTAGTGGACATTCCCCACAGGTCGCAGGGGCCTTGATCCCTGATAACACTCAGCATTCTTGGTGGGATGACGTGGGGCGAGGATCGGAGAACAGGCAATGATGTGATCGGAATGGCATTGGTAGGTAGGCGGGATGGCCGCAATTCAGCTACGGCAGGCAATTGAGCTACGCAAGGCATCAGGCGCTGAAAGACATGTTCTGCGGCGGCTACTTCGGCACAGTCACGCGCACTGTGATGAGTGGCAGGCATTCGTGAGGTGGCCCCGCTCAGAAGACGCATAACTCTTCTTAGTTCAGGCCAAAAACTAAGGAGCTTCTGTTTCTAATAAACAGGAGCGACTTTTACCAGCAAGTTTTGGATTACGCCGCACTAGTGAAAATGGCGAAACTACCAATCAAGGTTTTACAAACCATTCAACCTAGGCGCTGGAAATTTAAGAGGGTTTCCCGCTAAGTCTTTGCATCATAGACTCAGCGGGCGAGTGTGAATTAGCACTCCTTTTAATATATCACATTATTTTATTTCATGCCGCTGCCAACTTTGCAACTTTAGCTCTCCGAGTGCTACTAAGTTTCTGAAGGGCCTCACAAAACTCCAGGTCGATCCAGCACTCTGGCAAGTGCAAGTCGGCTTTACGAATCCTAGAGATTTTTTTGATTTCAGAGATGAAGAAAACCCTTGGGATTTTAGGATTGCAGTTCATTTTCCCTGCAATCATTTCCATCACTTGCAAACTGCGGTCAGGTTTTAGCCTCTCATCCTCTAAGTAAGTTTTAAGCAACCAACTAGGCAAGTAATGATCAACCACAGTGGCTTTATTGAGAGCCGTTGCAATTTGGTCAACATGCCCAACACCGTACACAAAATTAGCTATACCTAAGCACTCGTTCACAAAAGGGTCGTCAGAAGCAAGAGATAATTCTCTAAACTTTTCATCAGCCTCAAACCGTTGCGACGACTTGTCTCCAGCCAATAGATTTATAAGCGCTACTACTAGGCTTGGATACTTGGCGGACTTCTTTATTAGGAAGTCGTATGTCTGTTTTGGCTCTATGCTGTGTGTTGGTATCCATACCCACCCTTCTTTGCATATAGCTTCCAAAAACTCTAGGAAATTAACGTTTTCTAGGCTTTCAGCATTTAGCTGGGCAAGAACTCTCGGATTGATCCACTTTTGGCCTGGTAGTTCAGGATACTGCTTGCTGAACAACAAATACACGGTATCCAGAGAAAGCTCAAGATCATTACGCTCGCTATCAATGGCTATTTCTACATAATCTGTCAACTGGCTCTTGGGGCCGCCTTTTGCGGACTGCGCGGCGCCAATAAGTTCAGATAGGAATGATGGATTTTCATACTCCCCATTTAAAACTAATTGCGCTAATGGCCAGCCGATCGTGGCGACCGACTGATCAAAAAACTTTCCGAAACCTGATAATTCTAAGTCACACGTATCTACACCTTTGCTAGACCATCTTTCCTCTGCCTGTTGCCAGTCCTTGATGTCACCGAAGCCGCCAGCTCTGGCTTCAGCAGAGATTTTCAGGTAGTTTTTTTCTATTGATGCGATGTAGATCGCCGTACTCAGTGGCCATGGCAGTGCATTGATAAGGCTTAAAAATACTTCTTCCCAGTTGTAAGTGTCGATCATCTGCAGGAGGTCTGCTAAAGCGTCGGAACTTGGGCATTCATGAAATGCTCTCAGGGCTTGCAGGTGAGCCCATTGAGTGGTGTCTGGTACATTCTCGTAAATGGACTTTATGTGGTTAGTTATTTCCAATGGTCGATAGTTCAATTGATATCGTGATTCGCGCCCATTGATTGTGAATTTTATTGGTTTTCTTCTGTTTTTATGATTATTAAATATACGCAAGCACGGGTAATTGCTAAATATTGACTGCTGCCTTACGATGCTCTCTCGCAGCTTTGCTTCATATGTGACCTTTATAAGTTGATAGGGCGTTTCTGCAAGCTTCTCACGAAGCCTCTCTAAAAGCTTGGAGTTGGACGGCAATGGTACTGGAATTAAAAGAAGCTTGGCTAGGTGCGCTGGTTCGTCCGACCATACTTCTTCGATAAACTCATCTGTCCATTTTTGCTCAGTTACGTAGCAGTAAAATAGAAGTTTCCATGCTGCGTCTACGGTGTCAGTGACCACGTTTCCGATATAGTTCCGGAGAAGCTCCATCGTTCTAGACGGCTCGCGATCACAGTGATCCGAGAGGGTGTCTGGCAGTGTGATCGGACCTGCATGTAATATTTCGAAAGCAGCGGCTAATAGCATTCTTCTGTATTTTGGCTGGTCATAAGCAATCCCATCGTCCAATAGTGATAATGCAAGATTGGAGCCTGTCTTTAGCAGCCTGTCTATTTCGTCGCCGTTTTCGTTGATATCTCGACAAATCGTTACGATTGTATCTCTATACTGCACAGAGTCATTCTCAGCAAAACATTTGCTTGCTGCAATTTGAAAAACATGTAACCAGTGCGTTTTATTTGCTATCGTCTTCAACCGTTTTTGGACGGTTGATTCTCGCCCGGACATTACATAGGCGGCCGCCATAAACTCTTGGAGAGATCTAACTTCAAAAGTAAATCTATCTTCAGTGTTTTGGACAAGCAGAACCATCCGCTCGGTAGACACCTCAATGAGAGATTGGATACTCTCGCTGAGCTCAGCCCCTTCATATCCTTCATCCTCAAGTTGGCCCTTTACTAGAGCTTCTAAATCGCTGGATGTTAGTTGAGGTTCAGAGTGACCAAGCGTTTCAGCCTCAACATGTAAGAGGAATCCAGCCCGGTAATGAATGGCTGATATCTGACGGCTCCAGTGCCGCATTACCTCGCCGACGCGCCCCAGCTTACCTTGTTCACGCTGGAGCATGACTCCAAAATATTTATCAAATAAACTCCAGCGATCTGTTGGAGCGTCTCCCCTTTGGTCTATAAGCGACAACAAAATCGCAACTTGCAGAGGGCTCACCAATAGTCTTGCAGTTGTTTTGCTATCGGCCGCCTCAGTTATCCTCTCAAGCACTCGCTCCCGCTGAATAGTATCGACGAGCAACGCTCCAGCCAACTTTTTTGCATAAGCTATGGCTTGTTCTGGAATTAGCGGGATAAGTTCCAGCTTGGAGTAAAGCACTGGATCTAAGTCATCATTATAACCTTGCGGGCGAGTAGTAACTACCATGAGTAGATCCGCTTGGCTTGCCTCGTCCCAAAATTCATTTACCGCACGTAAAACGGTTCCTCGATTAGCACTAGATGGAACCTCGTCAAGGCCGTCAAGTATGATTACCGTGGGGTGATCAGTTAGCCATTTCCTGAGATTTTCAGCGCTAATTTCCGTATTTGCTATGTGTGAAACATGCCCCGCAATATGATCTAATAGCGATGCAGATTGGTTTGACTCTCGTTTAGACAGCCAGTCTGCAAATATCGGCAGGTCGATTCGGATTGGGAATCGCCTGGGGATCTCGGTTGAAAGCTCGACTTCTTCAGCATATTTTAATGTTTTATTTATTATTGTGCTTATTTCAGCTGGATTTTTTCCAGAGTTATTAGACTTTAGTATATTGGCTCGAAAAATTTGGGCTAAAAACTGGGAAAGCGTTGATTTACCTTGGCCTGGACCACCCAAGATAAGTATACGCTCCGGCCTTCCGTATACTTGATCCTGCTGTGCGGTAACACTAGCACCGTCCAAGCAGTCTCGGGATCGATCTAAGAGAGTCGCTAGTAAGAGTTTTTTGGGATCGTCTAGTCGGTTTTGCCTATCCGTCCGAAACGGAAGGTCTACAAAAACATCCTCAATCATCGTCTGCGCGTTGCCTGAGTGGCCCGCCTGTTGCAACCGAATAGGTTGATGCGAGCGGAGCTCTCTGGCTAAGTACCTATACATCCCATCTTTAATTGCAGCAGTTCTGGAGTTTACTTCGGCTAACAGGTCGGCTATTACGTCGCTGGTCGACAACCAAGCTGCATAAGAACGCCGGATTGAGTCAGCGTTCATAAGCATTGTGCAGAGTTGGTCTAAATGCCAAATTCGATAATCTTTTAACTGCAATGCATCCTTGAACTCAGCGAAAACTTCATCAATCTTCGCAATCCCACCTTTGGCCCGTTCGCTTTCGGGCATTGGCGACAATCGTGCGTTACTAACCAATATATAATAATCAGGTTTTCTTAACTTAGAACCAGGTTTTGCGAATTTCAGAAGCTCCGCTCTGAGTTGGGTCACTAACCAATCAGCATCTTCATGGGGGCTCCCAGGGACTTGAAGAAACTTCGCCTGCATGACTGTGTAACCCGTCCAATTCTCCCCACCTGACGGGTAGTTTAAGGTACCATCGTAGGAGGCTTCTCGACCGCCATCAGGACCGTCGCCGAAAACCATCACACCGTTGCCAAGTGTATACAGCGCCATTGATTGCGAAAAACGCTCAAAGGAGCGTGTAGAAAACGTCTTGAAGTCAAAATCCATAGAATCTCCGGGTTCCATACCTGAACAGTAGTGGGATTCTAGTGATATTTTTCTTCGGATCATAGCGCGTTGCCATCATACGATGACACGACTGCGGACGATACAGAGTTAAGCTCACTAGCGGTGCTCAAGCATACGGCGGCGATGCCAGGAAACCTTCAAATTTCGTTATGTACCGCAATGGGAAGATGTACTAATCGTTGGTGGGCCAAGGCGAGCTGCAGACGCCCATCTGCTGCGCACCATGACCTTTTGGGTATCCAAAGGTATGAGACATCGGTGTGACACGAGCCGTCCGCATGAACTTGTGAGAGCTTATCTCGTCTGACTTCGTGTCTATGCGGAGAGCTGCGACCGTTCTGGGCCGGAAGCTGCCGTTCGTAAGCGGTTTCAGCGAAGATAGATGTTACGAACCTTTCCCTGCGAGCTCTCTGAAAAGCCACCAATTAGGCGGACTATTCAGCGCTTTTCCCTCATAAGGCTCAGCATCAAAGACGTGCCGCTGCCCCCCAATACGATTCCACCAATAGCCATAAATAGCTGATTTATTTATGGCTACCCTTTGAGGTACGCCAAAAAATCCACCAAATTCCAGCCCCGCGAATATCCTGCCTTCATAGCAAGATACCGTTCGTCTGGTGCCGCCATACGCTGTACTCAAAAGGCTCACCGAAGGTGGGCCTTTTTTGTTTCCGCTGATCGGCCCACTTTGCGCCCCTCACCTGCCACATCACTAGCCACATTGGCCATAAAACAGAATTTTCCCACCCTCATCATCGAAACCCGACACCTTGTCGTCAGGTCCATCGAGGACCACCCTATCCACCTTCAAGATCCCTCTCAGCCGCACCGTAACCGTTGCGAATGCCTGATTGGATCACTTGAGCGCTTGCGCAATACACCCGCCATGCCTATGGCTGCTTCTGCAGCTATGCACAAATTGAGCGGGTTTTTTATGGCTGCCAGATTGGTATGAGCCCGTTTTGCAAGCCAGCGATCGATATCCCTGCGCAGCTTTTACTGCTAAAACAACGGGGCCTGAGCCTCCAAGATGAAGCCAAGACCCACTGCTTTCTTGAGGCAGTCAGCTTCTTCCGCCTCACGCCGTACATGCGCCCATTTCAAATACCGGATGATGCCTGCCATACCGTCAGACCGGGCACCCGACTGCGAGAACTCACACGACGATCCAAATTTGACCGGCACTTGCGGCTAGCCCTCATCTCTCAGCCATCAACTTAGACTTGGTTTGATTTGCCCGCTGCGCTCTCGTAGGGTCAATCGCTAAATCAATGCGTGAGATGAAGTTCGATAAGCGCTGACCGCGCGCCCTCTCGCAACACCTTGTCATCCCCAACCACCCCCAGCTAAGATGCGACAAATTCTCATCCGCATTCCTATCTGAACCCAAGGCCCGCAGTGTCCTCACCACCCGCTCCGCCTTCCGTGCAAACAGATATCCAGTCCCTCTACACCGAGCACCATGCCTGGCTCGTCGACTGGCTGCGCAAGCGCTTGCGCCAGGGTGACAATGCCGCAGACCTGGCCCAGGACACCTTCGTCAACGTGCTCGGCAAACCCGAGCGCCTGAAAGACGTGAACCAGCCACGCGCATGGCTAAGCACCATCGCCCGAGCCCTGGTAATAGACCGTGCCCGCCGCGACCGAGTGGAAAGGGCCTACCTTGACGCAATCGCGCATTTGCCTGAAGCCTTGGTGCCCTCGCCCGAAGCACAGATGATCCTGCTGGAAACCCTGGCCCAGGTAGACGCCCTGCTCGACGGCTTGCCGCCCAAGGTGCGCAAGGCCTTTCTACTTTCGCGGCTGGATGGCCTGGGCTACAAGGAAATCGCCCTGCAACTGGGGGTCAGCCTGAGGTCGGTGGAAAGCTACATGGCCAAGGCCATCCGCCACTGCTACTTCGCCACCTTATGACCAGCGCAGCCCGCCCCGACTTGCCAGAAGAGGTACTCGACCAGGCGATCACGTGGATGGTGCGCCTGCATTCCGGCTACGCCGACGCGCAGGCGATGCAGGGCTGCCTGCACTGGCGCCAGCTGCATCCGTTGCATGAGGCGGCCTGGCAGGCGCTGCAGCGCAATGAATCGACGCTCAGCAACCTCGCCGGCCTGTCGGGCGTACCCGGTGGTGTCGCCCACGATACGTTGGAGCGCATGCAGCATCGGCAGTTGGGCCGCAGGCGGCTGCTTCAGGTGGTGGGTACCGGCCTGATCATTGGCGCGACGGGCTGGCAAAGCCGGGAGGGTGTTCAGCGTTGGGCGGCAGACTACAGCACGGCCCCGGGTGAGCGGCGAACGCTGATACTCGCCGACGGCACACGGTTGCAGCTCAATACCAGAACGGCAGTGGATGTGGTGTTCAGCGAGCACCAGCGGCTGATCAAGCTTTTGCAGGGCGAGATATTCATCGACACCGGGCCCGACGATAGCGTGCCCGGCGGCAAGCGCAGTTTCTGGGTGCATACCGCCCAAGCCCGGTTGCAGGCGCTGGGTACCGCTTTCGCGGTGCGCCAGGATGAGTCCACTACCAGGCTTGCGGTCGAACACAGCCAGGTTGCTATTCACCAACACATGCAGCAGCAATTGGTCGAGGCCGGTGAGCAGTATTCGATCAGCGCCGAAGGCTGCGTGAAGCTGCCAATGGGCGAGATGGATGCCAGCGCCTGGACGCGGGGTCAGCTGGTAGCCCGCAGCATGTCGATGCAGGCACTGGTCAGCGAGCTGGCCCGCTACCAGCGTGGCTGGCTGGCCTGTGCGCCTGAGGTTGCCGGGTTGAAGGTTTCCGGTGTATTCCAGCTTGCTGACATCGACCGGGCGCTGGATGCACTCGAAGAGTCGATGCCGGTAAGAATCCAGCGCGTCACCCGGCTGTGGCGTCGCGTGGTAGCAGTTTGAGCTGTTTTTGCAAAAAAAGGGCGCTTCAGGGTGCGGGTTTTTCGGAGCACTTCGGCTAACAGGGAAAAGACCCCTGCCAAACGAATGGAGCTCGATTCACATGCCATCCGCGTTTCCTCCCCGCCCGGTTGCCAAAACCCGCCTTGCCCTGGCGCTGCGTGGCGTGCTGCTCGCCAGCGCGGCAAGTGTGGCGCTGCCAGTGGGTACGGCACATGCCGCCCAGGCTGACGTTCGCCATTACGACCTGCCTGCTGGCGCGTTGGAACAGTCGCTCAACGCATTTGCCCAAACGGCCAACATCAATTTCTCATATGACCCGGCGTTGGTACGCGGCAAGCATGCGGCGGCCCTGAGCGGCGACTACACCATCGAGCAGGGCCTTGGCCTGCTTCTGCTGGGATCTGGCCTGGGCGCCACCCAGGCGGCCAATGGGAACTGGTCCCTGGACCCGGTCGCCGTTACCGGGGGCGCGGTGATGGAACTGGGCAGCACGCTGGTCAGCGGCCAGGGCATGGGCGAGATGACCGAGAACAGTGGCTCGTACACCACCGGCGCGGTCAGCGTGGGCTCCAAGAGCCCGACCAGCCTGCGCAACACACCACAGTCGGTGTCGGTGCTGTCCAGCCAGCTGATCGAGGACCGCGCCGTCAACAGTCTGCAGGATGCGCTGAAAATGGCGCCTGGGGTGACGGTGCAGAAAACCACCAGTGACACCTACGAGTTCTACTCGCGTGGTTTCAATATCGACAGCATCCAGATCGACGGCGCTGCGCCAATGGCCTTGTCGTCGGTGGCCACCAGCTTCTACTCGCGCCGGCTATACAACCTGATCGAATTCGACCACGTTGAAGTACTGCGTGGTTCGGGGGCGTTGTTTGGCGGTGTGGGCGACCCGGGCGGTGTAATCAACCTGGTGCGCAAGCGCCCGCTGTCAGACTTTCAGTTGAAGTTCGAGGCCGCCGCCGGCTCCTGGGACAATTATCGCTCGCAAATCGACGTGACCGGCCCATTGACCGAAAGCGGCAACGTACGCGGGCGCGTGGTGACGGCCTACACCGACCGCCAGTACTTCACGGACAGGCTGGCCACACAAAAGCCTACGATCTACGGAGTGTTTGAGGTCGACCTGGGGCCGCAGACCATCTTCACCCTGGGCGGCATGTACGAGAGCACTCACTCCAACTCGTCGCTGGGCCTGCCGCGTTATAGCAATGGTGCTGATATCGGGCTGCCACGGCATACCAACTTTGGGCAGAACTGGTCGTACATGGACAATATCTCTCAGGAGATCTTTACCAAGGTCGACCATTACTTCGACAACGACTGGAAGCTGAACGTCTCGTACACCAATACGCGCGATGCGGGCAAGGCACTGGCCGCAGTGTCGGGTAATGCCGTCAACCCGGTGACCATGACCGGGCCTGTGTGGCGTGCCAGCTATAACGTTTACTCAACCAGCCAGGATCTGATCGACAGCAACTTGTCCGGCAGTTTCGATGCCTTTGGCCGCGAGCATCAGTTTGTGGTGGGTAGCGACTACCAGCGTGTCACCAGCCGCTGGCAGGGTGCGGGGGCGTTCACCGGCACCGGCGTGCCCATCGACATCTACGACCCGGGGTACTGGAAGCCCACCACGATTTCGCTGGAGACCCCGCGTGACTACAGCCCCAACACGCAGGAGCAGTACGGGATGTACGGGCGCCTGACCCTGCAAGTGACCGACCCGCTGAAAGTCATACTGGGTGGCCGGGCGGCCCGTTACCACTTCCAGCAGATCTATACCAACGCCGGGGTGGTGCAAAGCAACATCGACATGCGTGAACCTACGCGCTTCGTGCCTTACTTTGGCGCAATCTACGACCTCGATCAGCAATGGTCGCTGTATGGCAGCTATTCGAAGATCTTCAAGCCCCAGCAAAGCTACCTGTTCGGGCCGGAAAACAGTAACCAGGTGCTGGAGCCGCTGGTGGGTCACACCTCTGAATTGGGCATCAAGGGTGAACTGCTCGATGGCCGCCTGAATACCAGCCTTGCCGTTTTCTACACCAAGCGCAAGAACGGCGCGATACGGGACACCACCTACGAGTCCAAAGACACACTGTATGGGGGCAGCTGCTGCTGGTTGAACCAGGGTGAGGTGATCAGCAAGGGTATCGAACTTGAGGCCACGGGCGAAATCCTTGAAGGCTGGAATCTGATGACCAGCTATGTGTACAACTACAACAAGAACGAGAACACCAACAAGGGGCTGAACACGATCACGCCCAAGCATCAGTTCAAGGTATGGACGACTTACCAGTTACCAGGGGAGTTCTCGGACTGGACCGTGGGCGGTGGCGCTGATATGCAAAGCGCCACGTATGTGAGCGGTGAAACAGTGCGGGTGGATGGCAATGGCAACGTTGTGCAGCAGAAAATCCCGTTCGACTACAAGCAAAGTGGCTACGCGGTGTGGAATGCGCTGCTGAAGTACCGCGTGGACGACCACTGGACCGTGTCGCTGAACGCCAACAACCTGTTCGACAAGAAGTACTACCAGACGGTTTCCAGCGCGGCGAACGGCAATTTCTATGGTGACCCGCGCAATTACATGCTGACGTTGAGAGGCACATTCTAGTCGTCAGTAGCTTGGCCTTCAGGCGATACACCCAAGTGGCTGAACCCAACTGAAAGGGGCCGCTTTGAGCGGCCCCTTGTGGGAGCAACTGTCTTGTGCTGCTTGTGCGGACCTCTTCGCGGCTAAAGCCGCTCCCACAGATACTGTGTTAACCCAAAGCCAGCGCAGTCCCTGTGGGAGCGGGCATGCCCGCGAAACAGGCGATGCGGTGGATGGCACCGGCTTTGCCGGTGTTCGCGGCGGTTCGACGCATCGACGCGCCCGCTCCCACAGAGACAGCGCAGGGCTTGAGCGACCCCGGCATTATCTGCATGCGCGCCGAGATACTGGGGCCGCTGCGCGGCCCATCGCGACGCAAGGCCGCTCCTACACCTGACCGCGTCCGGTCAGAACGCAGTGCTCACCGTCAGCGACAGGTTGCGCGGGTCGCCATAGATGCCCCCGGCATAGAACCCGTACTGGGTGTAGTAGTGCTTGTCGAACAGGTTGTTGGCATTGAGGGTGACGGCAGTGTCATCGGTCACCTGGTACTTGGCCATGGCATTCCAGATGGCATAACCGGACCAGTTCACGTCGGTCGCACCGTTGCTCACGCCATTGGTGGGCTGGCCGGCCGGGCTGGAAATGGCCCGGATGTTGGTCTGTGCTGTCACGCCGGCACCCACGGTCAGACGGTCGAGCGGGCCGCTGAGGCGGTAGGTGGTCGAAGCCTTGAACAGGTGCGACGGGTCGCTGCGGCCGTCGCTGTCAACGCGACGGAAGTGCAGGTAGGTGTAGCCGGCATACACGTTCCAGTTGGGGGTCAGCGCGCCTGCCACTTCCAGGTCGATACCGTCGGTCTCCACGCCGGAGCCTGCCTTGTAGGCGCTGGCACCGGTTGGCGTGGTCAGGTCGCCGTCCAGCACGGCCTTGTTTTCCTGCTTGGTGCGGAAGTACGCCGCCGACGCATTCAGGCGGCCATCGAACCACTCGCCCTTGATACCTGTCTCGTAGCTTTGCCCACGAATCGGTTCGACCTTGCTGCCGCTCACCGTCTCCGACGTTTGCGGGGTGAAGATATCGGTGTAGCTGGCGTACAGCGAGTAGTTGTCGTCGAGGTCGTACACCGCGCCCAGGTACGGGGTGACGATGCCGTTCTCTTCCTGGCTGCTGCGCTCACCGGCCACGCTGCGGGTAACCGACGAGTAATTGCTGGTGCGCACGCCCACAATCACCGACAACGGGTCGGTAATGCTCAGGCGGGTGGCGGCGTACATGCCTTGCAGGCGGGTGGTGGTCTTGCTGTGCAGGCCGGTACGCGAGGCGATGATGTCGTAGTCGTCATCCACGCCATTGTGCCAGTTGGTCACCGGGAAGCCGTTGTTGGCGCGGAACTGGCAACCCAGTGCCGGTGCGCTGGCCATGCCGTCGCCAACCATGGTGCAGGTGTATTGCGGCGACCAGCCCACGGTGCGGCTGTCGTTGTAGCCGACCATGGCCTGGTGGGTGCGGCCGAACAGCTGGAACGGGCCGGACAGGTCGATCTGCGCCGACTGCTGGGTGGTGTCGCTGGAGCTGTGCAGGCCGTTGAGCACGGCGCCGCTGCCATCCTGGTCCCAGTAACCGCCATAGCTGCCGCGCCCGGCCGAGTTGACCTTGGCCAGGCCGCGGTGGTTGAGGGCTTCGGTGGTGGCCTGTGAGGCTTTCAGGTCCAGGGTCCAGTCGTTGTCGAAGCGGTGCTCCAGCGAGCCGAATGCGGTGCGGGTGGTGTACTCGCCAAAGCTCCAGCTCGGCACCACGTTGGTGCTGCGTGGCAGGTCGGTCTTGCTGCCGTCGCGGTACCACAGCGGGATGTTCGCACCCCAGCCGCCGCCGACCACCTTGTTGTACTCGTACTGGTAGCCGGCGCCCAGGGTGGTGGCGTCGTCCAGGTCGAACTCGAAGTTGGCCAGGGCGGCGCGGGAGCGCTCGGACTGGTTGTCGCGGAACGAGTTGGCGTCCTGCTGGGTCATCACGAAGCGCGAACGCAGGCGGCCGTCTTCGGACAGCGGCAGGTTCAGGTCGGCGCCCAGGCGGCGTTTGTCCCAGCTGCCGTAGGTGGCGTACGCGCTGCCGCCAAAGGTCTTGGTCGGCGCCTTGCGGATCAGGTTGACGGTGGCCGAAGGGTCGCCGGTTCCGCCCAGCAGGCCGTTGGCACCACGCACGATATCGATGCGCTCGTACAGGTCCATGTTCAGCGCGTTGCCGCTGCCGCTGAAGTCCGAACCGCCCTGGGTCTGCAGGCCATCGACCTTCCAGTTGCTGATGGAGTAACCACGGGCACGGTAGTCGGTACGCCCGCCCACTTCCGACTTGTTGGCGGTTACGCCCGGCGTGGTTTCCAGCGCCTGCTCGATGGTGTGGATGCCGCGGTCTTCCATCTGCTGGCGGGTGATGGTGGTGACCGACTGCGGCGTCTGCCGTGGGGTCAGGTTCAGGCCGGTGGAGCTGCGGGTGCTCTCGACCGTGTAGCCGATCTGGCCGGTATCGTCAGCGGAAAGCAGCGCGCTGTCTTCGATCTGGGTGGCATCCAGCTCCAGCGGCTTGCTGTCTGCGGCCACGGCACCGCCACTGATGGCGACGGCAATAAAGAAGGCGAGTGGCTTGAGGTGGCTGCCGCCACGGGTGAACGCGGAGGGGGTTTTAGGGGTACTGGTGAAGTTCATTTGGGAAGGCTTCGTATTTGCAGTTGATTTTTTGTTAGGATTCTAGGGATCGGCCCTCCCGGCTCCAGACCCGACATGTACGGGGATGTAATTGAACGTAACGAGCGCCACCGGCCCTCACCGAACAGGTATTTTCCCGCATGAGCACGACCCTGCTGGTTGTCGATGATGACGACGAGATCCGCGAACTTCTTTGTGATTACCTGACAGATGCCGGCTACAACGTGCTGGCGGCTGCCGACGGCGAGCAAATGCGCGGCCAGCTGGCCCGGCACAAGGTGGAGCTGGTGGTGCTCGACTTGATGCTGCCGGGTGAAGACGGCCTCAGCCTGTGCCGCCAGCTGCAAGCGACGCCAGGGCTGGCGGTGATCATGCTGTCGGCGAAGGGCAGCACGCTGGACCGCATCATCGGGCTGGAAGTCGGCGCCGACGACTACCTGGCCAAGCCGTTCGAGCCACGTGAGCTGATCGCGCGGATCAAGGCCGTGCTGCGTCGCCCGCAACGCCTGGAAACACCCGCAGAAGAACCTGCCGTGGTGGATGCCCAGCTGTTCGCAGGCTTTCGCCTGGAGCACGTAAAGCGCCTGCTCACGCGCCCTGATGGAGAAACCCTGACCCTGCCGCGCTCCGACTACCGCGTGCTGCGTGAATTGCTGGAAGCCAACAACCGGGTGGTTTCACGCGATCAGCTGACCCGCAGTGCATTCGGCCGCGACCACCTGCCCGACGACCGTTCGGTGGACATGTGCGTCAGCCGCCTGCGCCAGCACTTGCGCCGTGCACCGGCAGGCGCAGCGCAAATTCTCACCATCCGCAATGAAGGCTACCTGCTGAGCATCGCCAGCTTTGAGGCGGATGCCTGAGATGCGCTGGCTTCGCCGGCTGTGGCCGCGCACCTTGTTTGGTCAGCTGTTGCTGATCATGGTCAGCGGTACGCTGGTGATCCAGTTGATGTCGAGCAGCATCTGGTTCGATGTGCGTTTCGCCCAAGTGCTAGAGGCGCCCGTGCGGCTGATCGCAGCGCGCAGTGCGCCGCTGATTGCCCAGGCAAACTGCCACGCCGGCACGCTGCAGGTACCCGCCCACTACCAACTGCGCTGCGCCGAAACCCTGCCCGAGCCTGAACATGACGAGCGCCGCGGGCGCAGGCGCGTGGAGCTGTTGCTGCACCAGGCCCTCAAGTACGAACTGGGGCATGCCCAGCAGGTGCGCTTGATGAAGGTGCAACTGACCGATGAACTGGGCCAGCCGATTGTCTGGCGTAGCCTGTTCGGGCTGCGTACCGCACAGGCGCATATCCAGTTTGCCGTGCCGTTGGCCGATGGCCATTGGCTAACCATCGATGGTCAGGAACTACAGGGTTGGAGCGGCGAGTCGGCCTGGGTGCTGATCAGCGATTATCTGCTGAGGGTGTATGCGCTACGCATCGTCGCGGTGTTGCTGGTGTGCCTGATTGCCGTGCGCCTGTGCCTGCGCCCGTTACGGCGCCTGGCCGATGCCGCACGGGGGCTGGGTGGCAACCTGGAGCAGCCGCCGTTGGCACTGGATGGCCCGGAGGAAGTTCGCCAGGCGGCCCAGGCCTTCAATGCCATGCAGCAGCGGCTTATTGCCATGGTCAATGACAAAGCCTACTTCCTGGCTGCCGTGTCTCACGATCTGCGCACCCCGCTGA
The DNA here is from genome assembly GCF_050280665.1 of Pseudomonas sp. NPDC089547. NCBI lineage: Bacteria > Pseudomonadati > Pseudomonadota > Gammaproteobacteria > Pseudomonadales > Pseudomonadaceae > Pseudomonas > Pseudomonas sp. NPDC089547. The sequence goes on from NZ_JBNNVS010000009.1 coordinate 57,626, forward strand.
CCCGCATGCGCCTGCGGCTGGAGCGCCTGCCGGACGACGAACACCGCCAGCGCCTGCAACAGAACATTACGCAGATGGATGACATGATCGGCCAGGTACTGGATTACCTGCGCGCGGGAGAGCAACTGAACTTGCAACAGGTGGACCTGGACCGGCTGGTGGCACGCCAATGCGCCGAATTGGCTACCGCCGAAGAGCCGCTGCCGGTGCATGGCCACGCTGGCGACTCACAGGTCGATGCCCTGCTGTTGCAGCGTTGCCTGCAGAACCTGCTGGTCAATGCACTGCGCTATGCCAAAGACGTCTCGGTCACGCTGGAACAGGCTGTGAGTGGGGTGTTCATCCACATCGACGACCGCGGGCCGGGCATCGCGCCAGCGCTGCTGGCCACCATCACCGACCCGTTCGTGCGCGGGGAGGGCTCGCGTAACCAGGCCTCTGGCGGGTATGGGCTGGGGTTGAGCATTGCCCAGCGGATCGCCACCAGCCATGGGGGCGATCTGATGCTGTCGAACCGCGACGGCGATGGGTTGCGGGTCAGCATTTTGCTACCCGGTTAAGCCGTTGCGCGGTACCCCTGTAGGAGCGGCCTTGTGTCGCGATGGGCTGCACAGCAGCCCCCGTTTAACGGTGTTGACGCGAAGATTGCCGGGGCCGCGTTGCGGCCCTTTCGCGACACAAGGCCGCTCCTACAAAGGACCGCATTAACCTCGGCATACACATTCAGGTAACAGTCTTTTACCGATTACCCAGGTTTTCCCCTGCCCGCCTTTGCCTATCCTATGCCCGGTCATCCTGCCTGCGATGGACCCATGAAACACTCTCTGCCCAGCCGTTACGCCTGCCTCGCACTCTGCCTCGTTTTCACCTTCGCCAGCCTGCCGCTACTGCCCCAGCATTCCTGGCTGTGGCCACTGACACTGATCACTGCACTGCTCAGCCTGGTTGGCCTCAATGACCTGCGCCAGGGCCACCACGCCGTGCGCCGCAACTACCCGATCCTGGGCAACATTCGCTACCTGATCGAAACCATCCGCCCGGAAATCCGCCAGTACCTGATCGAGGGCGACGACGACAAGCTGCCCTTCTCCCGCTCGCAACGCTCGCTGGTGTACGCCCGCGCCAAAAACGAAAGCGCCGAGAAAGCGTTCGGCACGCTTAACGATGCCTACAAGCCCGGCTTCGAGTTCATCAGCCATTCAATGCTGCCGGTGGCCACGCCAGACCCGGCCTCGTTTCGCATTGCCATCGGCGGGCCGCAATGCCGCTTGCCCTACTCGGCCTCGATCTTCAACATCTCCGCCATGAGCTTTGGCGCACTCAGCGCCAACGCCATTGCAGCGCTCAACCGTGGGGCGCGCATGGGCCGGTTTGCCCATGACACCGGCGAAGGCAGCATCAGCCCATACCACCGCGAACATGGCGGTGACCTGATCTGGGAAATCGGCAGCGGCTACTTCGGCTGCCGCACCGAAAACGGCCAGTTCGACCCGCAGCGCTTCGCCGAACAGGCGCGCTCGCCACAGGTGAAGATGATAGAAATCAAGCTCAGCCAAGGTGCCAAGCCTGGCCATGGCGGCATTCTGCCGGGGCACAAGGTCAGCGCCGAAATTGCCGAGACCCGTGGCGTGCGCGTAGGCGAAGACTGCATCTCACCCGCGGCGCACAGCGCCTTCCGCACGCCAGTCGAGTTGCTGCAGTTCATTGCCAGCCTGCGCCAGCTGTCGGGCGGCAAGCCAGTGGGTTTCAAGTTCTGCCTGGGCCACCCGTGGGAGTTCATGGGCATTGCCAAGGCCATGCTGGCCACCGGCATCACCCCGGACTTCATCGTTGTCGATGGCAAGGAAGGGGGTACCGGCGCGGCACCTCGCGAGTTCAGCGACAACATGGGCGTGCCCATGCGCGAAGGCCTGATGTTCGTGCACAACACCCTGGTCGGCCTGAACCTGCGCGCCAGCATTCGCATTGGTGCTGCCGGCAAGATCGTCAGCGCGTTCGATATCGCCAGCGTATTGGCCATCGGCGCGGACTGGGTCAACTCGGCACGCGGCTTCATGTTTGCCATTGGCTGCATCCAGTCGCAGAGCTGCCACACCAACAAGTGCCCGACCGGCGTGGCCACGCAAGACCCGATGCGCCAGCGCGCCCTGGTGGTGCCGGACAAGGCCGAGCGGGTCGCCAGCTTCCACCGCAACACACTGCATGCGCTGGCCGAAATGCTGGCGGCTGCGGGCCTGGAACACCCATCGGAGCTCAAGCCCAAGCACCTGGCGCGGCGCATAAGCCCCAGTGAAATCGGGCTGTTCTCGGACCTGCACACGTTCCTCAAGCCAGGCGAGTTGCTCAGTGGCTCGATTGAAAGCGAGTTCTATGCGCGGATGTGGCGGATGGCGCGTAGTGACAGCTTTGCGCCGGAGACTGGGGACATTGCGGTAAAAACTGTGACATCAGCTGTTCGCCAACAACTGGCTGAACCAGCATGACAATCAGAACTGGGGCTGCGCTGCAGCCCTTCGCGGGCTTGCCCGCTCCCACAGGTACCGCGCCGCCTTCGAATTTGGCGCTGTACCTGTGGGAGCGGGCAAGCCCGCGAAGGGCCGCAGCGCGGCCCCAGGCTTTCATGCAAGCATCTGCGGATCAGAAGATGCTGATCGGGTACTCGACGAATACGCGGACTTCGTTGCCGTCGTCGTTGTAACCGTTCTGCTGCACGGCGTTGTTGGTACGCACGAACGAGCTACGCAGCTTGATGGACAGGTCCTTGGCCGGGCCGTCCTGCACCACGTAACGGATCTGGTTGAAGATCTCGCGCTCTTTACCTTCGCCGAAGCCCTGCGGGTTGGCGACGTTGCGGGTGTTGATGTTGTCACCCACCACGTAGGCCAGCTTGTAGGTCAGGCCCGGGATGCCGTAGGCACCGAAGTCCAGGCCGTAGCCCAGCTGCCAGGAGCGCTCGTCTTCGGCGTTGAAGTCGGACCAGTACGAGTTGGCCAGGTAGATGGTCGAACCACCGTCACCCACGCCACCGGCGTTCTGGTAGAAGCCGTAGTTGTAACCGGTGCTGCCGGTGCTGCGCTGGTGTGCGACGGTGAACGAGTGCGCACCGTACGCGTAAGTGGCAGCCAGGCTCCAGATGGTGTTGGAGTCGCCGTTCAGGCCGGCAGCCTGGACGTACTGCTTGTCGATGTCCGACTTGTAGCCGTTGAAGTCCAGGGTCAGGGACTGGTCGCTGGCGATCGGGAAGACGTAGTTCAAGCCCAGGTAGTGCTTCTTCATCACGTCTTCGTTGTCGGCGGTGTACAGCGAAGCGGTGAAGTTGTCGGTGAACTTGTAGCTACCACCGAAGACGTTGATCGACTTCAGGCCACCACCGTCACGGCGCTCGGCACTTTTGCGTGCTTCCTGGGTGAAGCGACCGGCGTTCAGTTCCAGGCCCTGGATCTCTTTGGAAGTGATCAGGGTACCGGTGAAGCTTTCTGGCAGCAGACGCGCGTCGTCGTATTGCAGCACTGGCAGGGCCGGCATCTGGTCACCGTACTTCAGCACGGTGTTGGAAATGCGGAACTTCACCGCTGCACCGGCGCGGGCCAGGTTGTGCGGCGAGCTGGCGTTGCCTTCGGCATTGGTGGTTTCGTGCGGCTTGAAGAAGTCGACGCCGCCACCACCGTTGTGGCCTTTGCCGCCATCAAGGCGAACAGCGTACAGGCCGAATGCATCGACGCCGACGCCGACGGTGCCCTGGGTGAAACCGGAGGAGAAGTTGCCGATGAATGCCTGGCCCCATTCGATCTGGTCGTCGGTGCCGTGCTTCTTGTCGCGGTTGATGTACGCGTTACGCAGCAGAACGTTGGCGTGGCTGTCTTCGATAAAGCCCTTGCTGTCGGCCTGGTCATTGGCCTGTGCCTGGGTCGCGGCGATCATCGCCAGGGCGACCAGGCTGATCCTGGTTTTCAACATGTTGTTTTCCTTATTTCTTAATCAAAAACGCTCTGCAATATGACGCCAGGAACCAACGCCCCTTCGTAGGTTCGACGCTATGCGGATCCAGCCGGGTGGGCCTACCGGTAAATACACGGCGGCCCTTGGCAGCAGCTTGGCCAAGGTCATGGCCAGCAGGCGTTGGCCGAATCCTAGCCGTGTGCGATTACAAATGTCAAAAAGTCGTGAAATGCAGGTTGATATAACCAAAATGACCGGCAGGTCTGGTGCATTTTCACGCCGGTTTGCGCTATCAGCGGGCAATTTATCTTGTGTCGGAAATTGCCAGTTGATCGAACGGACAATTTCCCTAAAACCGGAAAACGCATGATGGCGTAGTCCGTTACAAACGGATACATATGTAAAGACAAGCCTTTACAAATACCCAAGCAAGAGCAAATAGCAAGCATTACCATTCGCACCTCTTTTTCACCTGCCCGGTCCGGATGTGCCCATGCTTGTACCCTGCCGCCTTTCCCCACTTACGCTTGGCCTGTCGCTATTGTTCAGCGCCAGCCTGGCCAGTGCCGCCACCACCACGCTGCCAGAGTCGTCGGTTACCGCCGACAGTGAGCGCGAGAAGGACAACCCACGCGTCAAAGAGGTGAGCACCGCCACCCGTACCTCGACGCCTGTACGTTACGTGCCTCAGGCCATCGACACGGTGAAAACCGCCAACGTGCTGGACTACGGCAGCAACACGCTGGGCAAGGCGCTGGAGGGTATTCCCAACGTCAGCAGTGGCGCCGACACCCGTTTCGACAGCGTGCGTATTCGCGGCTTCGAGGCCAGCAACGACTTCTACCTGGATGGTATTCGAGACGACAGCCAGTACATCCGCGACCTGCACAACATCGAGCGGGTTGAGGTGTTGAAGGGGCCAGCGGCGGTGCTGTACGGCCGTGGCAGCCAGGGCGGTATCGTCAACCGGGTCAGCAAGGTGCCAGAACCTGGCCGCCGCTCGACCATCGAAGCACAGGCCGGCAGCGAAGACCTGCGCAGCCTGTATGCCGACCTCAGCGCCGACCCCAGCGACACCGTCAGCCTGCGCCTGAACATGGGCAACCAGGACAACAACAGCTTCCGCGATGGTATCGACGGCAGCCGCCAGCTGTTCGCACCATCGGTCAGCTGGCAGATCAACCCTGACCTGAACTGGCTGGTGCAGTACGAATACAGCCGCTACAACCGCACGCCGGACCGTGGCATCCCCGGGGCCAACGGCCGCCCGGCCGACGTCAGCCGCAGCACCACCTATGGCGACCAGCGCGACTACATCGATGATCGCGCCCAGTCCCTGCGCTCGCGCCTGAACTACCAGCTGAACGACACCTGGCAACTGCGCCATACCTTGGGCCTGTTCAAGCTCGACAGCGAATTCGACAACACCTACGTCACCGGCTACAACGCCGGCACCAATACCTTGACCCGCCAGCGCTGGCAGCAAGACCTGAACACCCGCAACCTGTCCAACAACCTGGAGGCCGAGGGCGACTTCGACACACTGGGCCTTGAGCACAAGTTGCTGGTGGGCCTGGAGTTCGCCAACCAGAAGCGTGACCCGGTGCTGTACAGCGCCGGTAGCCAGAGCCTGTCAGGCCTGGGCAAGCCCAGCCGGCCACACACTGGTACGTTGGTGGTATCGAGCAACAACCACACCGTGGTCGACAGCCGCGGCGTTTATCTGCAAGACCAGATCCGCCTGAACGATCAATGGCAGATTCTCGCCGGCGTGCGCTTCGACCAGTTTGAAGTGGAAACCACCAACAAAGAAGGCGTGCGCGAAAAGCAGGACAGCAACAGCACCAGCCCACGTCTGGGCGTGGTTTACACCCCATGGCGCGACCATTCGTTCTACGCCTCGTGGAGCAAGACCTTCTCGCCGGTGGGCGGTGGCCTGATCGGCATTACACCGGGTGCGCCGGGCAACAGCAATAAAACCGACCCGGAAGAGACCCGGCAAAAGGAAATCGGGGTGAAAAGCGACTGGCTCGACCAGCGCCTGACCACCACACTCGCCATCTACGAGCTGGAGCTGTACAACCGCCGCACACGCGACCCGGTTGACCCGAACATCATCCTGCTCAGCGGCCTGCAACGTTCGCGTGGTATCGAGCTGACCGCCACCGGCAACATCGTTGGCAACTGGTATGTACGCGGCGGCATCGGCCTGCAGGATGCGATCATCGTCAAGGACAACAACGGGCAGGAAGGCAACCGCATCAACGATGTGGCCAAGCGCAATGGCAGCCTGTTCGTGACCTGGAAACCAGAGCTGGGCTGGTATGCCGAAACCGGCCTGACGCTGGTGGGTGAGCGTTATGCGGACAACCAGAACACCACGGTGTTGCCGGGCTATGGCCGTTGGGATGCGTTGGCAGGGTACCGCACCCATGACTGGGATGTGCGGGCGGCGTTGAGCAACATTGCCGACAAGACCTATTACAGTTCAGCGACCAGTGCAGCGCAGATCATGGTAGGCGACCCGCGTAGCCTGGTGGTGACGGGTAGCTACAGCTTCTGATCTTTATTGCCTGTACTGGCCTCTTCGCGGGCGCGCCCGCTCCCACAGGACCACCACATGCCTCGAAACCTGTGAAACACCTGTGGGAGCGGGCATGCCCGCGAAGAGGCCGGTACAGGTTTAAATGATCATCAGTGCCACACCGCCATCAGCGCCTGCATTTCTGCTTCGCTGATCAGCCCTTGGGGGTAGCGTCCGGCAAGCAGACGTCGTGGGTCGGTCGTCCTGACCCTGATGCTTCCATGGTGTTTCAACCACTTCGCCACAACCTTGAGCGATTGGTGATTCACTGCCGATGGGCGCAATGCCGACTCACTTGCTGCGTTCATTTCTACACGTACTCCCTGGCCCGTGAGCGGCTAATTTACGTAAGAATTATTACAAATCCGAGCGCCTGGACTGGCCAAGCTATCTTGTTGAAAAACAATACAAAACGTATGCCACCCCGGCCTCCGGCCATCGCCCGAAAAAAAAGGCCCGTCATAAGACGGGCCTTCTTCATCCGGTACGCGGTCAGCGCTTGACCGGCGCCGGCTGCTGTTGGGTCAGGCAGTGGATGTTGCCACCGCCCAGCAACAGTTCACGGCCAGGTATCATCACCACCTCGTGGTCGGGGAAGATCTTTGCCAGGATCGCTCTGGCTTCGGCATCTGCCGGGTCATCGAAGCTTGGCGCAATGATGCCGCCGTTGACGATCAGGAAGTTCACGTACGAACCGGCCAGGCGCACCGACGGGTCACGTTCCTGGCTACCGGCCACCTGATCGACACCGGCACACTCTTCTGCAGTGGCAAACAGCGGGCCCGGGATCGGCATTTTGTGCACGATGAACTCACGGCCCTTGGCGTCGCGGGTGTTCTTCAACACCTCCATGGCCGCGTGGCAACGCGCATAGTTGGGGTCGTTGGAATCATCGGTCCAGGCCAGTAACACTTCACCCGGGCGCACGTAACAGCAGAAGTTGTCGACATGGCCGTCGGTCTCGTCGTTGTACAGGCCATCGGGCAGCCACACCACAGTGTCGACCGCCAGTTGATCGCGCAGCACGGCTTCAATCTGCTCGCGGCTCAGGTGCGGGTTGCGATTGCGGTTGAGCAGGCATTCCTCGGTGGTGATCACGGTGCCTTCGCCGTCCACGTGGATCGAGCCACCCTCCAGCACGAAGCCCTCGGTGTGGTAGCGCTGGCAGCGCTCCATTTCCAGCACCTTGGCTGCCAGCTCCTCGTCGCGGTTCCAGGGGGCGTACAGGCCACCATCGAAACCGCCCCAGGCATTGAAGCCCCAGTCCACGCCACGCACTTCACCCTGGTCGTTGATGACGAAGGTCGGGCCGGTGTCGCGCACCCAGGCGTCATCGTTGCTGATTTCAACCACACGAATGTTCGGCTGGTCGAGTTGGCGACGGGCGTTTTCGTACTGCCCGGCGGAGGCCGCAACGGTCACGGGTTCGAATCGGGCAATGGCTTTGGCCAAGGTAACGTGGGCAGCCTGCGCCGGCTTGCCGCCCAGGCGCCAGTTGTCCGGGCGCTCCGGCCAGACCATCCACACCTGGGTTTGCGGGGCCCACTCGGCGGGCATGTGGAAACCATCGGCACGGGGCGTGGAGTTGAGGGTTTTCATGGGTGACCTCTGTGATGGCCCTGAGCCGGAGTGCGCTGGGGCGTTTGTCAATTTATAACCGATATATATCTGTATTTAAAGCCCAAATGTCGGAAGAAACGGGGCAATTAGCCTGCTTTTAATCGATAACAATCCGCCAGTGGCTACCCCTGCCTGGTGCCGATGATAGTCTGACGTCTACCATAGCCATACCTTATGCATCCTGTTACAGCTCCCAGCGGAAAATTCCCGCGGAGCCGACTAGGGTCAATACTTAGGCAATGGGCCAGCGAGCCACTATGAACATCATCCCTACCGAAATCCCTGAAGTACTGATCATCGAGCCGCAGGTTTTCGGCGACAGCCGTGGCTTTTTCTTCGAGGCATTCAACGCGCGTGAGTTCGCCCGGCAAACCGGCGTGCAAACCGAGTTCGTCCAGGACAACCACTCCCGCTCCATCAAGGGCGTGCTGCGCGGGCTGCATTTCCAGGTGCAGAACACCCAGGGCAAGCTGGTGCGCGTGGTGCATGGGGAAATCCGTGATATAGCCGTGGACGTACGCAAAAGCTCGCCAACGTTCGGCCAATGGGTCGCGGTGAACCTGTCGGCCGAGAACCGTCGCCAACTGTGGATCCCCCCAGGCTTCGCCCATGGTTTTGCAGTGATAAGCGACTCGGCCGAGTTCCTGTACAAGACTACCGATTACTACAACCCGGGCGCCGACCGCTGCATTCGCTGGGACGACCCGCAATTGGCGATCGACTGGGGGCTGCAGCAACCACCGGTGCTGTCGGACAAGGACAAGGTCGGCCTGCCACTGTCAGAGTCGGAACTGCTGCCGTAACTAGCGCATAATTGCGTCAGACTTTTCTGGCGCATTTACGTGATGATTGCAAAACCCACGCCCCCACGCCGTCCCCGCTGGCGCAGCCTGGCCTTGCTGGCCCTGTGCCTGGCCCCGTTACTGTGGCCCCTGCACCACCTGGCCGAGCGTTACTACCAGGATGAGCTGGCCTCGCAGAACCGCCAGACCCTCGACCTGTACGTCGCCAACCTGCTCGGCACCCTGCACCGCTACGAAACCTTGCCGCAGATCCTCGGCGACCTGCCGGCGCTACGTGGCGTGCTGGCCGACCCGTTCCGCCTTGAAGCGGTGACCAACGCCAACCGCCTGCTCAAGGACATCGTGCAGCAGACCGGCGCCGAGGTGATGTACCTGATGGACATCAGCGGCAACACCCTGGCCGCCTCCAACTGGGACAAGCACGACAGCTTCGTCGGCCGCAATTTCGCCTTCCGCCCCTACTTCAACGAAGCCATGGCTGGGCATCTTGGCCGCTTCTTCGGCCAGGGCACCACCTCGGCCAAGCGCGGCTACTTCTTTGCCGCAGCCGTGCGGGATCGCGAGCGGGTTGTCGGCGTGCTGGTGGTAAAGGTCGACCTCGATCACACAGAAACGCTCTGGGGTCGTACCCCCGAACAGCTGCTGCTGACCGATCACAATGGTGTGGTCATCCTCACCTCTCGGCCCGACTGGCGCTTCCGTGCTACCCGTGCGCTGACCGAAGCCGAGCGCCAAGCCATCATCGCCATCCAGCCCTACCCGACTCAGGCTCCGCAGCCACTGGTGCTCAACCCGGAAGCCTGGCTCACCCAGACCCGCGACATCAAGGAAACCGGCTGGCAAGTCAGCATCCTTGCCCCGCGTATACTGGTCGATCGTTCGGTGCAAACGGTGATGGCCATCGGCGCCGGTACCTTGCTGGTGCTGATGCTGCTGGCCGGCCTGGTGATGCAGCGGCGGCGCCACTACATCGACCGTATCGACTTCGAGGCCCGCGGCCGTCAGGAGCTGGAAAAGCGCGTGACCCAGCGTACCGCTGACCTTGAGGGCCTGAATACCCGGCTCAAGAATGCCGTGCTGGAGCGCGAGAATGCCCAGCAGGAGGCGGTGCGCGCCCAGGACGAACTGGTGCAGGCCGGCAAACTGTCGGTGCTCGGCACCATGTCGGCCAGCATCAGCCACGAGCTCAACCAGCCGCTGGCAGCCATCCGCAGCTATGCGGAAAACGCCGAAATCCTGCTCGACCACCAACGCACAGAAGACGCCCGCGGCAACCTCAAACTGATCGGCGAACTGACCGGGCGCATGGCCTCGATCATCGCTCACTTGCGTGCCTTCGCCCGCCGCGACCGGCATGCCCCGGAGAGCGTGGCCCTGCAGCCGGCCCTGGACGATGCCCTGGCGCTGCTGGCCAAGCGCCGCCGGGCAATGGCCGTGGAACTGATCCGCGACCTGCCAGAAGCCACCTTGTGGGTACAAGCGGGTGAAACCCGCCTGCGCCAGGTGCTGGGCAACCTGCTGGCCAATGCCCTCGACGCCCTGACCGAAAAAGCCAACCCGCGCCGCCTGTGGTTAAGTGCCGAGCGGCGCGATGACTGCGTCTACCTGTACATCCGCGACAACGGCCCCGGTTTCAGCCGCCAGGCCCTGGAGCACGCCAAGGAGCCGTTCTTCACCACCAAGACCCGCACCCAAGGCCTGGGCCTGGGCCTGGCCATCTGTGAAAGCCTGATGCGTGCCTTGGGCGGCGAACTGCTACTGGCCAACCACCCGGAAGGTGGCGCACTGCTGACCCTGCAACTGCGTGTGGCCGCGCCTGGCGCTACGTTGCCCAATTCGGAGGACCTCTCGGCATGACCACCGGGACACTGATCGACAGCCAACCCCAGGTCATCCTGGTAGACGATGACCCGCACCTGCGCCAGGCGCTGAGCCAGACCCTGGACCTGGCCGGGCTCAATGTGGTCGCCCTGGCCGACGCCCAAGGCCTGGCCGACCGCATCGAGGCCGACTGGCCTGGCGTGGTGGTCAGCGACATCCGCATGCCCGGCATCGACGGGTTGCAGCTGCTGGAACAACTGCATGCCCGCGACAGCGAGCTGCCGGTGCTGCTGATCACCGGCCATGGCGATGTACCGCTGGCGGTGCAGGCGATGCGCGCCGGGGCTTATGACTTTTTGGAAAAACCGTTCGCCACAGACGCCCTGCTCGACAGCGTGCGCCGCGCCCTGGCCCTGCGCCGCCTGGTGCTCGACAACCGCAGCTTGCGCCTGGCGCTGAGCGATCGCCAGCAATTGGCCACCCGCCTGGTGGGCCATTCCCCGTCCATGCAGCGCCTGCGCGAGCAGATCGGGGCGTTGGCCGGTACCCGCGCCGATGTGCTGATTCTGGGTGAAACGGGCGCCGGTAAAGAGGTGGTGGCCCGTGCACTGCACGATCTGTCCAGCCGTCGCGACGGGCCGTTCGTGGCGATCAACGCGGGCGCGCTGGCCGAGTCGGTGGTCGAGAGCGAGCTGTTTGGCCATGAGCCCGGTGCATTCACCGGCGCGCAGAAACGCCGCATCGGCAAGTTCGAATTTGCCAACGGGGGCACGCTGTTCCTCGATGAAATCGAGAGCATGAGCCTGGATGTGCAGGTGAAGCTGCTGCGCATGCTGCAGGAGCGAGTGGTCGAGCGACTGGGTGGCAACCAGCTGATCCCGCTGGATATCCGCATTATTGCTGCAACCAAGGAAGACCTGCGCCAGTCCGCCGACCAGGGGCGCTTCCGTGCCGACCTGTATTACCGCCTGAACGTGGCACCGCTGCGCATTCCGCCACTGCGCGAACGTGGCGATGACATTCTGGTGCTGTTCCAGCACTTTGCCGACGCCGCCAGCCAGCGCCATGGCCTGCCCCCCCACACCCTGCAACCGACCCAGCGCGCCGTGCTGCTGCGCCACGACTGGCCGGGCAACGTACGCGAACTGCAAAATGCTGCCGAGCGCTTCGCCCTTGGCCTGGAACTGGCCCTGGATGGCCAGGCGCCCCCGGCGGCAGTGGCCGCGCCACCCGCACTGAGCGGCAACCTCAGCGAACAGGTCGAGCAGTTCGAACGCTCGCTGATCGCAGCTGAACTGGCCCAGCCACACAGCTCCATGCGCAGCCTGGCCGAGGCGCTGGGCATCCCCCGCAAAACCCTGCACGACAAGCTGCGCAAGCACAGCCTGAGCTTCGAAGGCGGCAGTGGCGGGCACGATGATCACGAGGACAACCGTTGATGAGCACCGATAGCCAGTACTTGCAGTCCGTACTGCACAGCGACATCCCACTGACCCGCGAAATGGGCCTGGAAGTGCTCGATTGGCAGCAGCACACCCTGCGCCTGCAACTGCCGCTGGCAGCCAACGTCAACCACAAGAGCACCATGTTCGGTGGCAGCCTGTACTGCGCAGCCGTGCTGGTGGGCTGGGGCTGGCTGCACCTGCGCCTGCGTGAGCTGGGGATAGATGACGGGCATATCGTCATCCAGGAGGGGCAGATCAGTTATCCATTGCCGGTTACCGGCGCCGCAGTGGCACGCTGCGCAGCACCGGACGAGAAAACCTGGGAGCGGTTCGTGACGATGTACCAACGCCGCGGGCGGGCGCGGTTGACGCTGGAAACCACGGTAAGCAATGCCGGCAGTGACCAGCCTGCTGTCACCTTCAGCGGCCAGTACGTGCTGCACCGCTAGCACAGTTATCGCGATTCCTGTAGGAGCGGCCTTGTGTCGCGAAAGGGCTGCGAAGCGGCCCCGGTTTTCAGCTTCGCCGCATACATTGCCGGGGCCGCTTTGCGGCCCTTTCGCGACACAAGGCCGCTCCTACAAAAACCGCGATAGCTATCAGATCAGTTTCAGGAAGGCCTGGCGCCATGCAGCGTTTGCCGGCAATGCCAGGAAGAACGGGTTAAGCAGCGACTCCCGCGCCGGATACCGGAACGGCAAGCCATCCACCCCGATAACCTCACCACCAGCCCCTTCCACCACCCCCTGCGCCGCAGCAGTGTCCCACTGCGAAGTCGGCGCCAGGCGCGGATAACAATCGGCACTACCCTCAGCCAACAGGCAGAACTTCAGCGAACTGCCAATATTGGCCAGCTCCAGTTCGCCCACCGCAGCCCCCAACCCGGCCAACAGCGCCTCCTGCTCCGGGCTGGAATGCCGGCGGCTGGCAACTACCGTGAAACGCTCACCCACGGGTGGTGCATTGCGTACCTGGATCGGCTGGGCTGCCTCACCGGCCTCTGCACGCCAGGCCCCGAACCCGCGCCCGCCGAAGTAACAGCGCCCGTTGGTCGGCATCGACACCACGCCAAACACCACTTCGCCGTTTTCAACCAGGGCGATGTTGACCGTGAACTCCTCACTGCCAGCGATGAATTCCTTGGTACCGTCCAGCGGGTCGACCAGCCACCAGCGGCTCCAGCCCTGACGCTCGGCCAGCGCAATGTTGCAGTCCTCTTCGGACAACACCGGAATGTGCGGGGCCAGCGCCAACAGGCCATCGGCAATTACCCGGTGCGCCGCCAGATCAGCGGCGGTAACCGGCGAATCGTCAGCCTTGTTGGTAACCGCTACATCAGCGCGCCAGAACGGCAGGATCGCCTCGCCTGCCGCCAAAGCCAGCTTCACCACTTCATGCATCAGTTGCAGGTCGCTCATAGCTCCAGCAGCCCCCGCTGGATCAGCAGATCACGCGCCAGGTACAGCGCCGCCAGGGCGCGCCCCTCGGTAAACTGCGGGTGCATGGCCAATGCCGACAGCTCGCGCAGGTTGACCTTGTCGACCCCCATCGGCTCTGGCTCATCGCCTTCAAGGCGTTCTTCGTACAGGTCGCTGGCCAGCACCACCTGGATCTTCTGGCTCATATAGCCCGGCGACAGCGACAGCTCGGTCAGGTGCTCCAGCTGGCGTGCGCCAAAACCGGCTTCTTCCTTGAGCTCCCGGTCAGCCGCAGCCAGCACATCTTCGCCCGGCTCGATCAGGCCTTTGGGCAACGACAGCTCGTACTCATCGGTGCCGCCGCAGTACTCCTCCACCAACACCGCGTGCTCGGCGTCGAGCATGGCCACGATCATCACCGCACCGTAGCCGTTACCCCGGCCCACCAGGCGCTCGTAGGTACGTTCGTTGCCATTGCTGAAGCGCAATTGCACGGCTTCGACGCGAAACAGGCGGCTGCTGGCGACGATTTCGCGGCTGAGGACGGTGGGTTTCTGGCGCATGGGGCGGCTCCTTGGCGTGAACGGGTTACTATACCGTGGCTTGCCGACTGAACGAGAGTTTCCCATGCCTGTTCTTCCCTGGTCTGCCATCGATACCGTCCTGCTGGACATGGACGGCACTCTGCTTGACCTGCATTACGACAACCGCTTCTGGCTGGACCACCTGCCCCAGCGCTATGCCGAGCTGCACGGGGTGAGCCGGGCCATGGCGGAAATGGAGCTGCAACCGCTGTTCGAGCGCAATGCCGGCACGCTGAACTGGTATTGCCTGGACTTCTGGAGCCGCGAGTTGCGCTTGCCAATCCGCGAGCTGAAGCAGGAAATCGCCGACCTGATAGCCCTGCGGCCGGATGCCGATACCTTTCTGGCGGCAATCCGCAAGGCGGGCAAACGGGTGGTGATGATCACCAACGCACACCGCGACTCGCTGTCGTTGAAGCTGGAGCGGGTAGAGCTGGCGCCGTATTTCGAGCGGCTGATCAGCTCGCACGATTATGGCTACCCCAAGGAAAGCCCGCAGTTCTGGGATGCCTTGCAGGCGGACATTGGCTTTGAGCCGGGGCGCAGCCTGTTTATTGATGACACCCTGGCGATACTGCGCAGTGCGCGGCGGTTTGGTGTGGGGCATCTGTTGGCGGTGCGCCAGCCGGATAGCAAGGCCGGGCCGCGGGATACCGAGGAGTTTGCGGCGGTCGAGGATTACCGGGATTTGTTGGTAGGCCTGTGAGGGCCCTTTCGCGGGCTTGCCCGCTCCCACAGGGATCGCGCACAGTTCAGGCCTGTGAGTGATCCTGTGGGAGCGGGTTTACCCGCGAAGAGGCCAGAACAGGCTGCCGAGATCACTCAGGAATACGCAGCACCTGCCCCGGATAGATCTTGTCCGGGTGCTTGAGCATCGGCTTGTTGGCCTCGAAGATCTTGTTGTACTGGTTGGCATTGCCGTAAACCACCACAGAGATGGCCGACAGGGTGTCGCCCTTCTTCACGGTAACGAACCTTGCCGCCGCCACCACCGGCCCGGTCACGGTGATCTGGTCCTCGACACTCGCCACACCGTTGATGTTACCCGCCGCCAAAATGATCTTCTCCTTCTCTTCCTGGCTGGCCACCTCACCCTTGAGGATGATCTTGTCACCCTCTACAGTGGCGGAGATGTTCGGGTTACCCAGGCCGACACTTTCCACGTGCTTCTTCAACTGCTCTTCGGCATTGGCATTACCGGGGGTCAGCAGGTCGATCAACTTCTCGCCCGCTTCCTTCACAAAACTGAACAAGCTCATAGCGCTCTCCTTGTTGACGAAACCTCGGACACAGCAGTCTAGGCCAGCTTTTCCCCTCCTGCCCCTGTGCGACCAATCGACGCGGTCTATCAAGGCATAGACCCTAGCGATTAGACGCCACCGGCCCGCAAGCCTAGGCTTGTGCTATCAGAAAGCCGCCGGTATCCAGCGCCCCCGATGAACAGCAAACCTCCGGTCTGCGCGGCCTCATCGCCTTTGTCCATGCCCGCCGCCAGCAACACCTACGATTACGTCCAGCTCAGCGACGGCCAACGCGACAGCACGCCGCTGGCCGAAGAAGTGGCCTTGGCCATTGCCTACAACGGCCTCAACCAGGCAGTGATGCTGGTAAGCCCCACCGACCTTGAAGACTTCGCCGTCGGTTTCAGCGTCGGCAGTGGCATTGTCGAAGGCACGGCCGAAATCTATGACCTCAAGCTCTCCGGCAGCGGCTCGGCCATGTATGCAGACCTGGAAATTTCCAGCCGCGCCTTCTGGAACCTGAAAAACCAGCGCCGCCAACTGGCCGGTACCAGTGGTTGCGGCCTGTGCGGGGTCGAAGCGCTGGAGCAGGCACTGCCGGAACTGGCCGGGTTGCCAGGCGCCCCGCTGCCACCGGCGCAATGGCTGGTCGGGCTGCGCGAACGCATCGATGCCTTCCAGCCGCTGGGCCAGCATTGCGGGGCCGTGCATGCGGCACTGTTCATGGACCGCCATGGCGAGTTACTGCTCGGCCGCGAAGACATTGGCCGGCACAACGCCCTCGACAAGCTGATCGGCGCCCTGCTGCGCCAAGGTATCGACAGCGCCGGAGGCCTGGCCATCGTTACCAGCCGCTGCAGCCTGGAACTGATCCAGAAAGTACTGCGTGCCGGCATCCAGACCCTGGTCAGCCTGTCGGCACCCACCGGCCTTGCCCTGCAATGGGCGCGCAAACACAACCTCAACCTTATCCACTTGCCCAAGCACAGCGCACCGCGGGTCTACAGCCCAGCGGCGGAGTCTTAACAGCCGTGACCTCGTACCAGCACCTTCCAGACAACGCACCAGCCTCCACTCCTCGCTACAAGCCCTATCACGGCCCGGCCGGTGGCTGGGGCGCGCTGCGCAGCGTGGCCAAGGCCTGGGTCGGTAGCGACAACGCGCTGAAAAATATTCGCGCCCTGCTCAAGACCAACCAGAACGGCGGCTTCGACTGCCCCGGCTGTGCCTGGGGGGACTCGCCGGAAAGCGGCATGGTCAAGTTCTGCGAGAACGGCGCCAAGGCCGTGAACTGGGAGGCGACCAAGCGCCGCGTCGATGCAGCCTTTTTCGCCCGCTACAGCGTCACCGCGCTGCTGCAACAGAGCGATTACTGGCTGGAATATCAAGGGCGGCTGACCGAACCGATGGTCTACGACGCCGCCAGCGACCGCTACCAGCCGATCAGCTGGGACGCCGCCTTCGCCCTGATCGGTCGCGAGCTGAACAAACTGGCCACGCCTGACCAGGCCGAGTTCTATACCTCAGGGCGGGCCAGCAACGAAGCCGCCTACCTGTATCAGCTGTTCGTGCGCGCCTACGGCACCAACAACTTCCCCGACTGCTCGAACATGTGCCACGAGGCCAGTGGCGTGGCGCTAGGGCAAAGCGTCGGGGTGGGCAAAGGCACCGTCACCTTTGACGACTTCGAGCATGCCGACGCCATTTTCGTCTGGGGCCAGAACCCCGGCACCAACCACCCACGCATGCTCGACCCGCTGCGCGATGCGGTGAAGCGTGGCGCCCAGGTGGTGTGCATCAACCCGCTGAAGGAACGTGGCCTGGAACGCTTCCAGCACCCGCAAAACCCGCTGGAGATGCTGACCAACAGTGACCGGCCGACCAACACTGCATTCTTCCGCCCGGCCTTGGGCGGCGACATGGCAATGCTGCGCGGCATGGCCAAGTTCGTCCTGCAGTGGGAACGCGAGGCCCAGGCCAACGGCGAACCGGCCGTGTTCGACCACGCGTTCATCGCCGAACATGGGCATGGCGTCGATGAATACCTGGCAGTGGTGGATGGCACGCCGTGGGAACATATCCAGGCCCAATCCGGCCTGGCGCTGGCCGATATCGAACTGGCCGCGCGCATGTACTGCCGCGGCAAGCGGGTAATCATGTGCTGGGCGATGGGCATCACCCAACATCGCCACTCGGTGCCGACCATCCAGGAAATCGTCAACCTGCAAATGCTACGCGGCAATATCGGCGCACCAGGCGCCGGGCTGTGCCCAGTGCGTGGGCACAGCAACGTGCAGGGTGACCGCACCATGGGCATCAACGAGCGCCCACCGGTAGCCTTGCTGGATGCCATCGAGAAACGCTTTGGCTTCCCCGTGCCGCGGCACAACGGTCACAACACCGTCGAAGCGATCCACGCCATGCTCGATGGCCGGTCCAAGGTATTCATCGGCCTGGGCGGCAACTTCGCCCAAGCCACACCAGACACCGAGCGTACCGCCCAGGCGCTGCGCAACTGCGAGCTGACCGTGCACATCAGCACCAAGCTCAACCGCAGCCACCTGGTGCATGGCAAGCAGGCGCTGATCCTGCCGTGCCTGGGCCGCACCGACATCGACCTGCAAGCTGACGGGCCACAAGCCGTAACGGTGGAAGACTCGTTCAGCATGGTGCATGCCTCCAACGGCCAGCTGAAGCCACTGTCGAGGCAGATGCGCTCCGAACCGGCAGTAGTGGCCGGCATCGCCGCTGCCACCCTGGGCAAGCAACCGGTGGACTGGCACTGGCTGGTGGCCGACTACGACCGCATTCGCGACCTGATCGGCGATACCATTGCCGGCTTCAGCGGTTTCAACCAGCGCTTGCAGCACCCAGGCGGCTTCTACCTGGGCAACAGCGCCGCCAGCCGCGAATGGAAGACCGCCACCGGCCGCGCCAACTTCAAGGCCAACCTGCTGCCGGATACCTTGCTGGATGAACGTGTGCGCGCCAGCGGCCAACTGCCAGACCTCATCATGCAGTCGATGCGCTCACATGATCAGTACAACACCACCATCTACGGCCTGGATGACCGCTACCGCGGCGTGCGCGGCCAGCGCGAGGTGCTGTTCGCCAACGAAGCCGACATCATCCGCCTGGGCTTCCAGCCGGGGCAGAAGGTGGACATCGTTTCGTTGTGGGGGGATGAGCATGTACGCCGGGTGTACGGCTTCACGCTGCTGGCGTTCGATATTCCGGCAGGCCAGGCCGCGGCTTACTACCCTGAAGTGAACCCGCTGGTGCCGCTGGAGAGCATCGGTGATGGCAGCCACACGCCGACATCCAAGTTCATTGCCATCAAGCTGGAGCGGGCGCAGGACGACGGGCGCATCCTGTAGGAATGGTGTTGGGCTTTTCGCGGGCTTGCCCACTCCCACAGGGACTGTACAAGGTTCAAATCCTGTGCCGTACCTGTGGGAGCGGGCAAGCCCGCGAAGAGGCCGGCAGCCCCAGCGCAAAAAACAAAAAAGCCCTGTTCCGCAACGGTTCAGGGCTTTGTCATAAAAGTCTCAGACAGCCGAAAATAGATAAAGTTTCACAGCAAATACAGTAACTTAGAGAATTGTGTACAACTCGTGTTACTCGTCGGATTTCGTTTGCCAGCCACGCCGCTTAGCCTCAAATTCGCCTCGTCATCCCTATGAGGCTCTCTTGATGAAGAAGTACTCCTCGATTCTGTTGTTGTCTTTCAGCTTGCTCAGCGGCGTGGCCATGGCAGGCGGCACCACCGAGGCCGGCATTGGCGGCGCATTGGGTGGGGTACTGGGCTCGGTAGTGGGCAACTCCATTGGTGGTAGCACTGGCGGCGCCATTGGTGCCGGCCTGGGCGGCGCGGCCGGCGGTGCCTTGGGCGCCGACAAGCGCCAGCGCGGTGAGGCCGCAATCGGCGGCGCGCTGGGCGCTGCAGGCGGTAACGTGGTCGGCCGCTCGGTGGGCGGTACCACCGGTAGCTACATCGGTGCAGCAGCCGGCGGTGGTGCCGGTGGTGCACTGGGTAACTACATGGGCAACAAGGCCGACGAAGACGAGCGCCATGACGACCGCCGCTACCGTCGTGGCTACGATGACCGTCGCCACTACGACCGTGGCCACCATTACGGCCACCGCAAGCACAAGCGCCACTGGCGCGACTGATGCCTGAAGGCTCTGCCCCGGCAACAAAAGCCCCGCCCCTGCTGGCGGGGCTTTTTTATGCCTGCTGCGCCAGTACCAGGCCGGACAGGATCACCTGCAGCGCCTCTGGCAGCGTCACAGGCCGGCCACTGGCCCGTTCGATGAAGACCTGCACCACCGTACCTGCCGCGCACGCCTCCGGCTCGCCCGGGCGGAACAGCGCGAGGCGGTACTCCACCGTGCTACCCGCCAGGCGCGTTACCCCCAACCCTACTTCGAGCACGTCGGGGAACCCCGGCAACGCGTAAAAATCCGCAGCCGAACTGACCACGAAAGCCGCAAGCGGCCCGTCACGCAGGTCCACCTCGGCCTGTTCCACCAGGAAGGCATGGATAGCGGTTTCGAAAAAGCCATGCACGGTGGCACCCGCGATATGGCCGTTGACGTCGTTGTCCGAAGGGCGGGTGAGGATAGGGTGGAAGTGGGAGAAGGCAGTGCGCTGAGGGGATTCAGTCATATGGCTGGCTCTTGTCTTCGCAATTGATGCTGACAGTGAAACAGAAAAACCAGGTTCTCGCTGCCTGCACCGCGTCCCGAGGCCTGTCGAGATCCCCTGTAGGAGCGGCCTTGTGTCGCGATGGGCCGCAAAGCGGCCCCGACAATTTATGCAGTGACGCTGAAATCCTGGGGCCGCTCTGCGGCCCATCGCGACACAAGGCCGCTCCTACAAGGAATTGCATCAGCCGGACAGCAGGAACAAAAAAGCCGCCAATTCTGGCGGCTTTCTCGTTGCGGCTGGTTGCAGCTTACAGCTGTGGGCCAGCAGCCTTGATGGCGTCGGAAACTTCGAACTTCTTGAAGTTTTCGATGAACAGCTTGGCCAGGCCTTTGGCGGCCTCGTCGTAGGCAGCTTTGTCAGCCCAGTTGGTGCGCGGGTTGAGCAGCTCGGTTTCAACGCCCGGAACGGCTTTTGGCACGTCCAGGTTGATGATGTCCAGGTGCTCGGTTTCGGCACCGACCAGTGCGCCGCTCTGGATCGCAGCGATCACGGCACGGGTAGTCGGGATGCTGAAGCGCTTGCCAACGCCGTAGCCACCGCCGGTCCAGCCGGTGTTGACCAGGTAAACCTTGGAGTTGAAACCGTTGATACGCTTGATCAGCAGCTCGGCGTACTCGCCAGCCGGGCGCGGGAAGAACGGTGCGCCGAAGCAGGTGGAGAAGGTCGACTTGATGCCGCCGCCCGAACCCATTTCGGTAGAACCGACCAGCGCGGTGTAGCCGGACAGGAAGTGGTAAGCCGCCTGCTCGTTGTTCAGGATCGACACCGGAGGCAGAACACCCGTCAGGTCGCAGGTCAGGAAGATGACTGCGTTAGGCTCGCCGCCCAGGTTCGCTTCGGAACGCTTGGCAACGTGCTCCAGCGGGTAGGCCGCACGGCTGTTCTGGGTCAGGCTGACATCGGTGTAGTCGGCGTGCTTGTTGGCGTCGAGAACGACGTTTTCCAGCACTGCGCCGTGCTTGATGGCTTTCCAGATGACCGGCTCGTTCTTCTCGGACAGGTCGATGCACTTGGCGTAGCAGCCGCCTTCCATGTTGAAGACAACGCCTTCGCCCCAACCGTGCTCGTCGTCACCGATCAGGTAACGGCTTTCGTCGGCCGACAGGGTGGTCTTGCCAGTGCCGGACAGGCCGAAGAACAGGGTCACGTCGCCTTCTTCGCCGATGTTGGCCGCGCAGTGCATTGGCAGCACGTCGGCAGCCGGCAGCAGGAAGTTCTGCACCGAGAACATGGCTTTTTTCATTTCGCCGGCGTAACGCATGCCAGCGATCAGCACTTTCTTGGCGGCGAAGTTGATGATCACGCAACCGTCGGAGTTGGTGCCGTCACGCTCAGGTACGCACTCGAAGTTGGCAACGTTGAGGATTTGCCACTCGCCGCGTTTAGCCGGGTTGAACTGCTCAGGGTTGATGAACAGGCAACGACCGAACAGGTTCTGCCAGGCAGTCTGGGTGGTCATCTTCACCGGCAGGTAGTGCTCGGCGGCCGCCCCTACGTGAACGTAGGAAACGAAGTGATCCTGGGCGTTGTTGAACGCCTCGACGCGGTCCCACAGGGCATCGAACTTGTCGGCCGGGAACTTGCGGTTGATCGGGCCCCAGGAAATCGCGTCCTGGGTGGAAGGTTCTTCGACGATGAAACGGTCAGCCGGCGAACGGCCAGTACGGTGACCGGTCTCTACGACCAGTGCGCCAGTATCGGCTAGTACGCCTTCACCGCGTTGCAGCGCTTCTTTTACCAGCTCATCGACGCTCAGGTCGGTGTACACGGTGTTGTTGGCTTGCGTCATGAGATACCCCATCCGGCCCGAGGCCGAGTGCTCCAAACGTTTTGTAGTTGTCTTGAAAAAACTACTACAGCGAAAAAAGTGGCCGGATTATGCCAGAAACGCCCAAAAAAAGTAGGCCCCTCCTGTCGTAACCGCGCTTTTGCGCAATTAGACAGGAGATTATCCTGTGATTAACCGTTTCAGTGGCGAGTTTCTGAGGCCGCGTCAGTGCCGCCACCGGCAAACAGTTGTGCCACATCACTGGCATCGAACAAATAGCGCTGGTTGCAGAACTGGCAATCGATCTCCACCTGGCCGCCGCATTCTTCCACCAGCGCCTTGGCGTCGTGCTCGCCAAGACTGACCAGCGCATTGCCGGAACGTTCGCGCGAGCAGCTGCAATTGAAGCGCAGTGGCTGGATATCGAACAGGCGCACGGCATCTTCGTGGTACAGGCGGTGCAACAGGGTTTCGTTGTCCAGCGCCCACTCATCAGCCTTGAGCGTGGTAGCCAATGCCACCACGTGCTGCCAGCTTTCTTCACGCTCTTCATCATCGGGCTGGCGGTCACGCGGCAGTTGCTGCAGCAGCAGGCCACGGGCCTTGCCGCCTTCGGCGTTGAGCCAGAAACGAGTGTTGAGCTGTTGCGACTGAACGAAGTAGTTGGTGAAGCATTCCGACAGGTTGGCGCCATCGAGATCCACGGTGCCCTGGTAGCGCTGGCCCTTGACCGGATCGATGGTCAGGGTCAGGTGGCCGTCGGGCATCAGCTGCGCCAGCGTGGCGTCAGCCGGGATCTGATCCGCTTCGTAGCGTGCCACGCCACGGATGTCGCGATCGCCAGAGCACTCCACCATCAGCAGCGGGATCGGCCCTTGGGAGCGCGCCTGCAGAATCAGCAGGCCATCGAACTTCAGTGCGCCCACCAGCAAGGCGGTGGCAGCCATCAGCTCGCCGAGCAGTGCCTGCACCGGCTGTGGGTACTGGTGACGCGCCAGCACCGCGGCGTAGCTGTCATCGAGAGACACCCACTCGCCGCGTACGTCGCGCTCGTCGAAGATGAAACGTTGGGTGAAATCGGTATCAGGCAAATCGCTCATAGGTTTTGGCTATCTAAAAATGATGACAAAATGATTACAAGGGTTATCGAAAAACTGCGAGAACCCG
Organism: Pseudomonas sp. NPDC089547; assembly: GCF_050280665.1. NCBI lineage: Bacteria > Pseudomonadati > Pseudomonadota > Gammaproteobacteria > Pseudomonadales > Pseudomonadaceae > Pseudomonas > Pseudomonas sp. NPDC089547. Next base: position 80,727 of record NZ_JBNNVS010000009.1, read on the forward strand.
TGACAGAGCGCTCACAAGACGCTCCAGTTCCTGTTTGCAATAGAGGTATTTTATGGACAATCGACCACTGTTCCAAGCAAGGTGGTCCTTGGGGCCATTGGCAGCCTGTACGCTGCTACCCATCGCTCTACTGTGTTTCTGGTTATGGCCCATTGGCCAGATCTTGTGCCTGACTTTCGACGAGTGGCTGTTCCACAGCCTGAATGCGCCACTGGCCAACAACACCACCTGGCGCTACATCTGGACCGTCGGCAGCCTGCGCCCGTTCGACATCGTCGTCGGCCTGATCCTTCTGGCAGTGCTTATCCGCGGTGACTGGGTGTTCAAGGCAGCCCAGGTTCGTCAGGCGTTTTTCGGCTTTCTGGTCACGCTACTCCTCTTAGTGGTGATTCGCGCGCTGTTTTCCAAGTGGGTGGATGCAGCCGGTTGGCAACACAAGAGCCCGTCGATGATGTTCGACGACGTGGTGCACCTGAGTGACTACTACCCGAACCTGGAGAAGGCTTGGGAGCTGAAGGACCGTTCCAGCAAGAGTTTCCCGGGGGATCACGCTTCGGTGCTGTTGATCTGGGCGCTGTTCATGAGTGTGTTCAGCCGCCGACTAGTGCAGCACCTGGTGATCTGGGGGCTGGCGGTGCTGTTCATGCTGCCGCGCCTGGTGGCCGGCGCTCACTGGGGGCAGGATGACTATATAGGCGGGTTGCTGATGGCGGTGCTGGCGTTGGGCTGGAGCTACTACACGCCGTTGGCGGCCAAGGGTAGTGAAGCATTGATGCGCTGGACGGCGCCGTTGTTTTCGATTGCGGCCAAGCTACCGTTGGTCGGGCGATTGGCGGTTATCCGCTAGATCCCCGGGGGCTGCTGCGCAGCCCTTTCGCGACACAAGGCCGCTCCTACAAGGGTACGCGATCGCCTGTAGGAGCGGCCTTGTGTCGCGATGGGGCGCGAAGCGCCCCCGGCTATTCAAAGCTCCCATGCAGCTGATGAATCTGCCGCCGCTGTTTCTTGCTCGGCCGCCCATCAGTAGTCACGCCCATCGCCCCGGCCTTGCGCAACTCAGCCGCCTGTTCCCGCCGCCGCACACTCTCTTCAGTCTCTTCGTACAGCGTCTGCGCCTCCGGCGCCCCACGCCGCACCACCGACAACGCCTTCACCACCACGGTGCGCTCATCAAACCCGGTGCGCAGCACAAACTCGTCACCCACGCGTGGCTCCTTGCCCGGCTTGCAACGCTCGCCCCGGCAATGCACCTTGCCGCTCTCGATCGCCGCCTTGGCCAGCGCCCGCGTCTTGTAGAAGCGCGCGGCCCACAGCCACTTGTCCAGGCGAACCTTGTCGTCGTCTTCGGCTTTTTGTGCCATCCCGTTACCTCGGATTCTGTCTTTCACCGAACTGTACTACCTTCACATACGGATGCAAAAAGTCCCCGCCATGCTTACAGTTCACCACCTTATTCGCAGGGTGCGCTTCGTGAAGACATTTGACCATTTGACTGTGATCGGCCTGCGCGAGTGGGTCGCCCTGCCTGACCTCGGCGTGGCCGGGCTACGTGCCAAGATCGACACCGGGGCCAGCACCTCCAGCCTGCACGCTACCGAGGTGGAACCGTTCGAGCGCGATGGCCAGCCCTGGGTACGCTTCACTGCACACCTGGGCACAGTGGTGCAACTGCGCCACCGGCGCTGCGAGGCGCCGCTGGTGAACAGAAAAACCATCAGAAGCTCCAACGGTCACGCCCAGACCCGTTATGTCATTCGCACGTCACTGGCCTTGGGTGATCGTGTGTGGGAGGTCGAATTTACCCTTGCCTGCCGCAAGAGCATGCGCTACCGCCTGCTGCTGGGCTCCAAGGCACTGATCCACGGCCAACTGGTGGTCAACCCTGGCCTGAAATACGTACAAGACAAACCGGCCTTTCCGGCCACTCTCTCTCCTGTCACAGGTGCTGCATGAAGATCGCTGTGCTGTCGCGCAATCCGCGTCTGTATTCCACCCGCCGCCTGGTCGAAGCCGGTACCCAGCGTGGCCACGAAATGGTGGTGATCGATACCCTGCGGGCCTACATGAACATTGCCAGCCACAAGCCGCAGATCCATTACCGCGGCAAGCCGCTGGAAGGCTTCGATGCAGTGATCCCCCGCATTGGCGCATCGGTTACGTTCTATGGCTGCGCGGTACTGCGCCAGTTCGAAATGATGGGCGTGTACCCGCTCAATGAGTCGGTAGCCATCGCCCGCTCACGCGACAAGCTGCGCTCGTTGCAGCTGTTGTCACGGCGTGGCATCGGCCTGCCGATCACCGGTTTTGCCCACTCACCCGACGACATCCCCGACCTGATCCAGATGGTCAATGGCGCGCCGCTGGTGATCAAGGTGCTGGAAGGCACCCAGGGCATCGGTGTGGTGCTGTGCGAAACCACCCAGGCGGCCGAGTCTGTGATCGAGGCATTCATGGGCCTGAAGCAGAACATCATGGTTCAGGAGTACATCAAGGAGGCCGGTGGCGCCGACATCCGCTGTTTCGTGGTGGGTGACAAGGTCATTGCCTCGATGAAGCGCCAGGCCAAGCCGGGCGAATTCCGCTCCAACCTGCACCGGGGAGGCGTCGCCAGCCTGATCAAGATTACCCCTGAAGAGCGGATCACCGCGATTCGTGCGGCCAAGGTGATGGGGTTGAGCGTGGCGGGTGTGGATATCTTGCGCTCAAACCATGGGCCGCTGGTGATGGAAGTGAACTCGTCGCCGGGGCTGGAAGGCATCGAAGTGACCACCGGCAAGAACGTGGCCGGGATGATCATCGAGCACCTTGAGAAGAATGGCGGGCCTAATCAGACCCGGACCAAGGGTAAGGGCTGAAATTTTTGGGGCTGCTTTGCAGCCCATCGCGACACAAGGCCGCTCCTACAGGGGATCGCGTAACCCTTGTAGGAGCGGCCTTGTGTCGCGATGGGCCGCAAAGCGGCCCCAGCAATCAAACGGCATTACGCGGTAGCAGCAACCCCAGCGGCAGCCTGACCCGCGCCTCGATCCCGCCACCAGAGCGATTGCGCAGTTCCACATTCCCGCCATGCTGCGCCGCGATCCGTTTGACGATCGCCAACCCCAACCCGGTGCCCTTGCCGCCACGCGCCCGGTCACCACGGATGAACGGGTTGAAGATGGTCTCCAGCTCCGACTCGTCAATCCCCGTACCGCGGTCCAGCACGCTCAGCACCACGTAAGGTGCACTCTCGTCACCCGACACATAAGCAGCCACCTCTACGCCTTTGCCGGCATGGTGCAGGGCGTTGCCGATCAGGTTGCCCAACATGCGCTTGAGCGAAACGCGGCGCAGCGGGAACGGCGGTATTGGCTCCAGGCAAAGGCGCACACGTTCTTTCGGCTGGTTGTACGGTGCCACCACTTCGCGCACCAGGTCGGCCAGGTCGACCTCTTCCAACGGCTCGTCACGCCCATCGCGGATAAAGGCCAGGAACTGATCGAGGATCGCGTCCATGTCTTCGATATCGCGGACCATGTCATCACTCAAGTCGCTGTCGCTGTTCAACAATGACAGCGACAGCCGCAGGCGGGTCAACGGCGTGCGAAGGTCATGGGAAACCCCCGCCAGCATGAGCTCGCGCTCGCGCCCGGCCTGCTCGACATCCTCGGCCATCTGGTTGAAGGCCTTGTACACCTCGGTCATCTCGCTGGGCGTATCGCTGATCGGCAGGCGCACGCTGCGCCCCTGGCCCAGCTGGCGAGCGGCGAACACCAGGCGCTTGAGCGGCTGGTTCAGCTGGCGAACGAAGATCCAGGCCGAGGCGGTGGACAACAGGCCAATGGCCAGGAACCAGCCCAGCACGTTCCAGATCTTCTGCCCACGCAGCGGGTGCGGGTACAGCGGGACTTTAAGCCAGCCGGGGCCCAGGCTTGGCGCATTCACCCACAACGCCGGTGGCGCGTGAATGCGCAGCCGCACCTCGGTGTCTTCGCCCAGCTCCGCCTGCATCTGCCGCTGGTAGATTTCACTGTAGGGCCAGTGCTGCTCGCCCTCCGGCACGCCCGAGCCGGTCACGCGGATAAGGCCCGCCGCCTCGGCAATCTTGTCGCGGTTTTCTTCGTCGGCAGCCCAGTAGGCGCGCAAGGTCAGCGCCACACCGTGGCTGTACTGACGGTCGACCAGCACATCCTCGTTCATCAACAGGTAGACCAGGGTCAAAGCCTTGCTGAACAGGACGACGATCAACACCAGCCACAAGGTGCGGGCGAAGAAACTTTGCGGAAACCAGAGCGGTGTTTTCATGGACGACGAGGCATCATTTACCCGCGTTTCCGTCCGGCACGAACACGTAGCCCACGCCCCACACGGTCTGGATGTAACGCGGCTTGGACGGGTCCGGCTCGATCATGCGGCGCAGGCGCGAGATCTGCACGTCGATGGAGCGCTCCAGTGCATCCCACTCGCGGCCACGGGCCAGGTTCATCAGCTTGTCGCGGGTCAGCGGCTCGCGGGCATGCATCACCAAGGCCTTGAGCACGGCGAACTCGCCGGTGGTAAGCATGTGCACTTCGTCGCCACGCTTGAGTTCGCGGGTCGCCAGCGACAGCTCGTAGTCGCCGAAGGTGACCGACTCGTCTTCGCTGCCCGGAGCACCCGGCACTGCCGGTGCCTGACGGCGCAGTACGGCCTTGACGCGGGCCATCAGCTCGTCCGGGTTGAACGGCTTGCCCAGGTAGTCGTCGGCGCCCAGCTCCAGGCCCTTGATACGGCTGAGCTCATCGCCTTTGGCGGTGAGCATGATGATCGGGATCTGGTTGTTCTGCTGGCGCAGGCGCTTGCACGCGGACAGGCCATCCTCGCCCGGCAGCATCAGGTCGAGCACCACCAGGTTGAACACCTCGCGCTGCAGCAGGCGGTCCATCTGCTCGGTGTTGGGCACCGCGCGGGCACGGTAGCCCTTGCTGGTGAAGAAACGTTCCAGCAGGCTGCTAAGCCCCGGATCGTCGTCGACGATGAGAATCTTGTCACCTTCAGCGGTGTTTGCGGTGCCGGTCATGAATAACTCCTCTGATATCGCCGCGCATTATGGCGTAGCCATTGCTGCACGTTGCGTGAGCATTGTTAGCAGATTTTTCCCCGGGCGCCAGTTCCGGCTGGCCGGGCGCCATCACCGCAAGCGGTTTGCGATGGGTATAATGCGCGGCTTTCATCCAGCGCCGCCGGGCGAAAAGCCCACAGGCGACCCCCGTATTCACAAATGTCAGGTGGTTTACATGGACAGCATCAACAGCCGTATCGCCGAGGAACTGGGCGTACGCCCCCAGCAGGTCGAGGCGGCCGTGGGCCTGTTGGACGAAGGCTCGACAGTGCCTTTCATCGCCCGTTACCGCAAGGAAGTGACCGGTAGCCTGGACGACACCCAGCTGCGCCATCTGGAAGAGCGCCTGCGCTACCTGCGCGAACTCGACGAGCGCCGCGCCAGCATCCTGTCCAGCATTGAGGAACAGGGCAAGCTGACCCCGGAACTGGCCCGCGAAATCAAGCTGGCCGACACCAAGACCCGCCTCGAAGACCTGTACCTCCCGTACAAGCAGAAGCGCCGCACTAAAGGCCAGATCGCCTTGGAAGCCGGCCTGGGCGAACTGGCCGATGGCCTGTTCAACGACCCGGCCCTGGCCCCGGAGAGCGAAGCTGCACGCTTCGTCAACGCCGAAAAAGGCGTGGCCGACGTCAAGGCTGCGCTGGAAGGCGCCAAGTACATCCTGATGGAGCGCTTCGCCGAAGACGCTGCCCTGCTCGACAAGCTGCGCAATTTCCTCAAGCAGGAGTCGGTGCTCAGCGCCCGTGTGGTGGCCGGCAAGGAAGAAGAAGGCGCCAAGTTCCGCGACTACTTCGCCCACGACGAACTGCTGCGCAACGCCCCGTCGCACCGTGCCCTGGCGATCTTCCGCGGGCGCAACGAAGGCGTGCTGAGCGCCTCGCTGAAAGTGGGCGAAGAGCTGCCTGGCACCCTGCACCCGTGCGAAGTGATGATCGGCAACCACGTCGGCATCGAAAACCGCAGCCGCCCGGCCGACAAGTGGCTGGGCGAGGTGGTGCGCTGGACCTGGAAGGTCAAGCTCTACACCCACCTGGAAACCGACCTGTTCGGCGAGTTGCGTGACAACGCCGAAGGCGAGGCGATCAACGTGTTCGCCCACAACCTGCACGACCTGCTGCTGGCCGCCCCTGCCGGCCCGCGTGCCACCCTGGGCTTTGACCCAGGCCTGCGCACCGGCTGCAAGATTGCCGTGGTCGATGCCACCGGCAAGCTGCTGGACTACACGACGGTGTACCCGCACGCGCCGAAAAATGACTGGGACCGCACCATTTCCGTCATGGCCGCCCTGTGCGCCAAGCACTCGGTGGAGCTGATCGCCATCGGCAACGGCACCGCCAGCCGCGAAAGCGACAAGCTGGTGGCAGAGCTGGTGAAAAAGTATCCAGCACTGAAAATCACCAAGATCATGGTCTCCGAAGCCGGCGCTTCGGTGTACTCGGCATCTGAACTGGCCGCCCGCGAGTTCCCGGACCTGGACGTTTCGATCCGTGGCGCCGTGTCGATCGCCCGCCGCCTGCAGGACCCGCTGGCCGAGCTGGTGAAAATCGACCCGAAATCCATCGGTGTCGGCCAGTACCAGCACGATGTTTCCCAGCTGAAACTGGCACGCGGCCTGGACGCCGTGGTCGAGGACTGTGTGAACGCCGTGGGTGTGGATGTGAACACCGCCTCGGTGGCGCTGCTGACCCGTATTTCTGGGCTCAACGCCACGCTGGCACAGAACATCGTCGCCCACCGCGACGCCAACGGCCCGTTCGCCACCCGTGCGGCGCTGAAAAAGGTCAGCCGCCTGGGCGAGAAAACCTTCGAACAGGCCGCCGGCTTCCTGCGCGTGATGAACGGCGACAACCCGCTGGACGCCTCTGCAGTGCACCCCGAAGCCTACCCGCTGGTGCAACGCATTGCTGCCGACACCGACCGCGACATCCGCTCGCTGATCGGCGACAGCAGCTTCCTCAAGCGCCTGGACCCAAAGAAATTCACCGACGAGTCCTTCGGCCTGCCAACCGTCACCGACATTCTGCAAGAGCTGGACAAGCCTGGCCGTGACCCGCGCCCCGAGTTCAAGACCGCCACCTTCCAGGACGGCGTCGAAGATCTCAAGGACCTGGAGCCCGGCATGATCCTCGAAGGCGTGGTGACCAACGTCACCAACTTTGGTGCCTTTGTCGACATCGGCGTGCACCAGGACGGCCTGGTGCACATCTCGGCGCTGTCGGAAAAGTTCATCAAAGACCCGCGTGAAGCGGTCAAGGCCGGCGATGTGGTCAAGGTCAAGGTCATGGAAGTGGACATCCCGCGCAAGCGCGTTGGCCTGTCCATGCGCATGAGCGACACCCCGGGCGAAAAGGTCGAAGGCAACCGCGGCGGCAACCGTGGCAATGGCGGCAACCGTCAGCAGCAGGCTCCACGCCAGCGTGAAACTGCCACTGCCGCACCGGCCAACAACGCCATGGCCTCGCTGTTCGCCAACGCCAAGCAGTTGAAGAAGAAGTGATGGACGTACCACGCGAATACGTCGAAAGCGCCTTCAGCCAACTGCTGGGCTGCCGCCTGCAACGCCTGGAAACAGGTGTTGCCGAAGTGGCCCTGCCCCTCGAAGCGCATTTGCGCAACCGGGGCCAGAAGCTGCACGGCGGGGCGATCTTCAGCCTGGTGGACATCGCCATGGGCCTGGCCTGCTCGGCCAGCCATGGCTTTGACCAGCAAAGCGTCACCATCGAGTGCAAGATCAACTACATGCGTGCCGTGAGTGACGGCGAAGTGGTGTGCACCGCCCGTGTGCTGCACGCCGGGCGGCGTACCCTGGTGGTCGACGCCGACGTAGTCCAGGGCGACAAACTGGTGGCGAAAGCGCAAGGAACCTTCGCGGTTCTCTAGCCCACCAAGCCGTATCTGCGGTATTTTCAGCAGTGCGCTGGCACTGCTGGAACCGCGTAAACCAGGCGACAACGCCAGTTCCTTTCTTCCTACCCTTGTAGACCGTCATCTCTACCCCCATATTGGGGCGACTGACGCGTGAAGGAATACATCTTGAGCGACCTCCTCAACCGCCGCCTGAGCCTGCTCGGCGCCAATCTCCCCCTGCTCAAGCAGTGCCTGCACGGTATTGAGCGCGAATGCCTGCGCGTGACCGACGAAGGTCGCCTGGCCCAGACCCCGCATCCGCAAGCCCTGGGATCGGCGCTGACCAACGAGCAGATCACTACCGATTATTCCGAGTCGCTGCTGGAGTTCATCACCCCAGCCCTGCCCGACCCGGCCAAGGTGCTCGAAAGCCTCGAACAGACCCACCGCTTCGTCTACAGCAAGCTGGGCGACGAATACCTGTGGAGCCCGTCGATGCCATGCACGCTGCCGGCCGAGGAGGACATCCCGATTGCCGAGTACGGCACCTCGAACATCGGCAAGCTCAAGCACGTCTATCGCAAGGGCCTGGCCCTGCGCTACGGCCGTACCATGCAGTGCATCGCCGGTATCCATTACAACTTCTCGCTGCCCGAAGCCCTTTGGCCTCTGCTGCGCGAGGCCGAAGGCAGCACTGAAGACAACCGCGACTACCAGTCGTCCGCCTACATCGCGCTGATCCGCAACTTCCGCCGCTACAGCTGGCTGCTGATGTACCTGTTCGGTGCCTCCCCAGCCCTGGACAAAGGCTTCCTGCGTGGCCGGCCGCACCAACTCGAAGAGCTGGACGCCGAAACCCTGTTCCTGCCCTACGCCACCAGCCTGCGCATGAGTGACCTGGGCTACCAGAGCAACGCCCAGGCCGGCCTCACGCCGTGCTACAACAACCTGGCCAGCTACACCGACAGCCTGCGCAAGGCGGTGGGCACGCCCTACCCGCCTTACGTGGAAGTCGGCACGCACGTGGACGGCGACTGGGTGCAGCTGAACACCAACATCCTGCAGATCGAAAACGAGTACTACTCGAACATCCGCCCCAAGCGGGTCACCTACACGGGCGAACGGCCAATCCAGGCCCTGACCTCGCGCGGCGTGCAGTATGTGGAAGTACGTTGCCTGGACATCAACCCGTTCCTGCCCGTGGGCATCGACCTGACCGAGGCGCGCTTCCTTGATGCGTTCCTGCTGTTCTGCGCGCTGGAAGACAGCCCGCAGCTGGACAACGGCGAATGCAGCCAGTGCACCAGCAACTTCCTGACCGTGGTCAAGGAAGGCCGCCGCCCGGGGCTGGAGCTGCACCGCGACGGCCAGCCGATCGGCTTGAAAGACTGGGCCAGCGAGCTGATCGAACGTATTCGCCAGTTAGCCGACCTGCTCGACCAGGCTCAAGGCGGTGATGAGCACGCCAAGGCACTGGATGCACAGCAGGCCAAGGTTGACGACACTTCGCTGACACCGTCGGCCCAGGTGCTGGCACGCATGACCGAGCATGACGAGAGCTTCATCGCGTTCTCGCTGCGGCAAAGCCGAATCCACGCCGAAGCTTTCCGCGAGCAGCCACTGAGCAATGAGCAGCAACAGGCCTTTGAAACACTGGCCCGCGACTCGCTCGCCAAGCAGTCGGAGCTGGAACAGGAAGAAGTCGGTGACTTCGACCTGTTCGTCGGCGCCTACCAGGCTAGCATCCTGGCCATCAGCAACTGATGAACCGCACCGTCACCCCGCGCAAGCCGCGCGCCAGCAGCCAGGCCAGGATCGAAGCGATCCTGGCGGCTGCGCGTGAGCTGCTGGCCGAACACGGGGTGGCGGCGCTGTCCATCTACAGCGTGGCCGAGCGGGCACAGATTCCGCCGTCGTCGGTGTATCACTTCTTCGCCAGTGTGCCAGCGTTGCTGGAAGCGCTGACTGCCGATGTACACCGGGCGTTTCGCGAGGCACTGGGCGCCCCCATCGACAGCAGCATGTTCAGCACCTGGCACGAGCTGTCACGGCTGATCGAAGAACGCATGCTTGAGATCTATAACGGGGATGCCGCAGCGCGGCAGCTGATCCTGGCCCAGCATGGGCTGAGTGAGGTGGTGCAGGCCGACCGGCAGCACGACATGGAATTGGGCGACTTGATGCACAAGTTGTTCGACCAGCATTTTCACCTGCCGGTGATGCCGCTGGATGTGGACGTGTTTGCGCTGGCCATGGAGCTGAGCGACCGGGTGTATGCGCGGTCGGTACAGCTGCACGAGGCGATCACCCCGCGCATGGCCGAGGAAGGCAAGCGGGTGTTCGAGGCGTATCTGGGGTTGTACCTGCCGCCTTTTCTGGCCAAGCGTCAGGGCTGAAATTATTGGGGCCGCTTTGCGGCCCATCGCGACACAAGGCCGCTCCTACAATGACCGCGTGTAACCTTTGGATTCGGGTTGCGCGATCGATGTAGGAGCGGCCTTGTGTCGCGATCGGGCTGCAAAGCAGCCCCAGAAGCCCCCATCACAGCTTGGCGATAGACACTTCAGTCGACTTCACGAAGGCAATCACTTCGCTGCCCACTTGCAGTTCCAGCTCTTTGACCGAGCGGGTGGTGATGACCGAAGTCACGATGCCCGAGGCGGTCTGTACGTCGATTTCCGACAGTACCGGGCCTTCGAGGATTTCTTTCACGGTGCCTTTGAACTGGTTGCGGACGTTGATGGCTTTGATAGTCATGGTGTAATTCCTTCTCTATGGCTTCAGTCGGGTAAGTGAGTGAATCAGTGAGCCCAACGCAGTTGCGTGGGCAGAGGGGCTACAGGGTCCGGCTCGGGCGCAGTGCCCGGGGCCGACAGAACACGGTTGAGCACCTCGCTTTCCAGCGCAGCCAGGCGGTGCGAACCACGCGCCCTGGGCCGTGCCAGGTCGACAGTAAGGTCGAGCCCGACCTCGCCGTCCTCGATCAGGATCACCCGGTCAGCCACGGCGACCGCCTCGCTGACATCGTGGGTGACCAGCAGCACAGTGAAACCGTGCTGACGCCACAGGCGTTCGATCAGTTGCTGCATTTCGATGCGGGTCAATGCGTCCAGCGCACCCAACGGCTCATCCAGCAGCAGCAGGCGCGGTTGGTGAATCAGCGCACGGGCCAATGCCACTCGCTGTTTCTGGCCACCCGACAGTGCCGCTGGCCACTCATTGGCGCGGTCGGCAAGGCCAACCGCCTCAAGTGCATCCAGTGCTCGTGAACGCCAGTCGCCAGAAAGGCCCAGGCCTACGTTGTCGATCACCTTCTTCCACGGCAGCAGGCGTGCGTCCTGGAACATCAGGCGGGTTTCTTCACGGGCCTCCTCCAGCGGCGCAGCGCCGGCCAGCAGTTGCCCGGCAGTAGGCTGGTCGAGCCCGGCCAGCAGGCGCAGCAAGGTGCTTTTACCGCAGCCGCTGCGGCCAACGATGGCGACGAACTGGCCAGCCGGAATGTGCAGGTCGATGCCCTTCAACACTTCGCGTTGGCCAAAGGCTTTACGCAGGCCGTTGGAGGCCAGCGGGATGCCACGCAACAGGCGTGGCGGCTGTTCCTTGAGCACGGTCATGCGCCCTCCTTCTTGGCCACTTGGTAGGCCGGGTGCCAGCGCAACCACACACGTTCCAGGCCGCGGGCGGCGAGGTCGGCGAGCTTGCCGAGCACGGCATACAGGACGATGGCCAGTACCACCACGTCGGTTTGCAGGAATTCACGGGCGTTCATCGCCAGGTAACCGATGCCGGCGTTGGCCGAAATGGTTTCGGCAACGATCAAGGTCAGCCACATGAAGCCCAGGGCAAAGCGCACGCCCACCAGGATCGAGGGCAGCGCGCCCGGCAGGATCACCTGGCGGAACAGGCTAAAGCCCGACAGGCCGTAGCTGCGTGCCATTTCCACCAGCGCCGGGTCGACGTTACGGATGCCGTGGTAGGTGTTCAGGTAGATCGGGAACAGCGTGCCCAGCGCGACCAGGAAGATCTTTGCCGATTCGTCGATGCCGAACCACAGGATCACCAGCGGGATCAGCGCCAGGTGCGGCACGTTGCGGATCATCTGCACCGAACTGTCGAGCAGGCGTTCGCCCCAGTTCGACAGGCCGGTGATGAAGCCCAACACCAGGCCGATACTGCCGCCGATGACGAAGCCCAGGCCGGCACGCCAGCCACTGATGGCCAGGTGGGTCCAGATATCACCGCTGCGTACCAGCTCGACACCGGCGCTGACCACAGCGCTAGGCGCCGGCAGGATGCGCGTCGACAGCCAGCCAGCGCTGACCGCCAGCTGCCAGGCTGCCAACAGCAGTATTGGCAGCGCCCACGGCGCCAGGCGCTGGGCCAGGTTGGAGGAAGTTGCACGACTCATGGCCCGGCCCTCAGCTCTGCGACACAGACTTGGGCAGGATGTCGTTGGCCACCATCTCGCCGAACGGGCTCACGTAGCCGCCGGTTTTCGGCTGCTCCGGGCGCTGTACGTCGAGGTGCGGGAACAGCAACTCGGCAACGCGGTACGACTCTTCCAGGTGTGGGTAACCCGAGAAGATGAAGGTATCGATACCCAGATCGGCGTATTCCTTTACCCGTGCTGCCACGGTCGGGCCATCACCCACCAGTGCGGTACCGGCGCCCCCGCGGACCAGGCCAACACCGGCCCACAGGTTGGGGCTGACTTCCAGGTTGTCGCGGTTGCCGCCGTGCAGGGCAGCCATGCGTTGCTGGCCCACCGAGTCAAAGCGCGACAGCGAGGCCTGGGCCCGAGCGATGGTGTCGTCGTCCAGGTGCGAGATCAGCTTGTCGGCGGCGGCCCAGGCTTCTTCGTTGGTTTCACGCACGATCACGTGCAGACGAATACCGAAGCGCACTTCACGGCCCTGGGCAGCTGCCTTTTCGCGCACCTGGGCGATCTTCTCGGCAACCGCTGCGGGTGGCTCGCCCCAGGTCAGGTACAGCTCGACCTGTTCGGCGGCGAGGTCCTGGGCGGCTTCGGACGAACCGCCGAAATACAGCGGTGGGCGTGGTTGCTGAATCGGCGGGTAGAGCAGCTTGGCGCCCTTCACCTGAATGTGCTTGCCGTCGTAGTCGACGTTTTCGCCTTCCAGCACCTTGCGCCAGATACGGGTGAACTCGACCGAGGCTTCGTAGCGCTCCTGGTGGTTCAGGTGCAGGCCATCACCGGCCAGTTCGTCCGGGTCACCACCGGTCACCAGGTTGAACAAGGCACGGCCATTGGACAGGCGGTCCAGGGTTGCTGCCTGGCGTGCGGCCACAGTAGGCGAAATGATGCCTGGGCGCAGGGCAACCAGGAATTTCAGGTGTTGGGTCACGGGAATCAGCGACGCGGCCACCAGCCAGGAATCCTCGCAGGAGCGCCCGGTGGGGATCAGCACGCCACCAAAGCCAAGGCGGTCGGCCGCCTGGGCGATCTGCTGCAGGTAGCCATGGTCAACGGCGCGAGCGCCATCGGACGTGCCCAGGTACTTACCGTCACCGTGCGTAGGAAGGAACCAGAAAATGTTAAGGCTCATTGGAGTTGTCTCCTCAAGGGTGGCTCAGCCAGGGCGGCGCCCCGGCACAGGCGAATCAATCAAGGCGCGCTAGCGACCTTGGCCGGGGGTGTCCAGATCACGTCCTTGATGCTCAGCGGCTTGGGGATCAGCTTGAGCGCCTGGAAGGTGTCGGCGATTTTCTGTTGTGCGGCCACGACTTCGGGGGTGAGCGGTGCAGCACCGTAGCCTTGGCGCTTGACCGAGGTCAGGGTGATGTCGGCGGGCAGGCCGAGCAGCGGTGCAACCTGGTCGGTTACCTCCTGCGGGTTGGCCTGGGACCACTCGCCCACGGCACGCACTTCTTCGATCACGGTGTTGATCACCGCCGGGTGCTGGGTCGCGTAGTTGCGGGTGGCGAGGTAGAACTGGTGGTTGTCGACCAGGCCCTTGCCATCACGCAAGGTACGCGCCTGCAACTGTTGCTCGGCGGCAGCCTGGTACGGGTCCCAGATCACCCAGGCATCGACGCTGCCACGCTCGAAGGCAGCGCGGGCATCAGCTGGCGGCAGGTAAACGGGCTGGATGTCGCTGTACTTCAGGCCAGCATCTTCCAGAGCGCGTACCAGCAGGTAGTGCACGTTGGAACCTTTGTTGAGAGCGACTTTCTTGCCCTTCAGGTCCTTGACCGACTGGACCGGTGAACCCTTCGGCACCAGGATCGCCTCGCTGTGCGGTGCTGGCGGCTCATAGGCTACGTAGAGCAGATCGGCGCCGGCAGCCTGGGCGAATACGGGCGGGGTTTCGCCGGTAACGCCAAAGTCGATGGAGCCGACGTTCAGCCCTTCAAGCAGCTGCGGGCCGCCGGGGAATTCGGTCCACTGCACCTGTACGCCCTGCTCGGCCAGGCGCTTTTCCAGCGTGCCCTTGGCTTTGAGCAGCACCAGGGTGCCGTATTTCTGGTAACCGATACGCAGGCTCTCGGCCTGGGCTTGGGTAATGGCGCCGAAGGACACAGCCGCCGCAAACAGGGCGACCAGACCGCGACGCAAGAAGACTGTGCGCATGGCGCTCTCCTGTACGTTTGGGTTCGGGTTGCACCTGCTTGCCTCGTTGTCGGGCGAGTAAGGTGGTAAAGCGGGGTGTGCCGGTCAGATGCTCCAGCGGGCGCTGATCAGCCGTTCATTCAGTACGCCGGGGGCCACGGGGCGTGGCCGACGGGCCAAGGCAACGTGGAAGGTTTCCAGCGAGTCCAGCAGGCGCTCTTCCAGCGCCGGTACCAATTGCGCGGGCTTCGTGCCCTCTGCGTAAGCCACCTGGCTGTCGTCGGCAAAGATCCCTTGCAGGGTCTCTTGTGCCTTGAGTGCCGACAGCACGGGTTTCAATGCGTAATCCACCGCCAGCATGTGGGCGATGCTGCCGCCGGTGGCGATTGGCAACACGATCTTGTGTGCCAGGGCGCGCTCAGGCAGCAGGTCGAGCAAGGTTTTCAGTGCACCGGCAAACGACGCCTTGTACACCGGGGTGGAAACGATCAGGCCATCGGCCTGGGCTACCAGCTGCTGGAAGTGCTGCACATGCGGGCTGTCGAAACGGGCATGGAGCAGGTCTTCGGCGGGGAAGTCCCGTACCTGGAACGTCACGACCTCGACGCCTTGGTCTTGCAGCCACTGGCGCGAACGCTCCAGCAACACGCCGGAGCGTGAACGAGGGCTTGGGCTACCACCGATTGATACGACCAGCATTGCAGCGCTTCCTTGTGTTCTGTTGGGAGTGACATTAACAGTCAGCGCATATATCTAGAAATCATATTTTTTTATTTGTTTATTCTTTATTGTTATTTATATGATTTTGCGATCTTGGGGCCGCTTTGCGGCCCATCGCGACACAAGGCCGCTCCTACAGAGGATCGCGGTCCCTTGTAGGAGCGGCCTTGTGTCGCGATGGGCTGCGCAGCAGCCCCAGGCCTCAAGCAGAACTTACAGGCATAAAAAAGGGCCGTCGAAACGGCCCGAAAATCCCTGCTTGGCTAAGAGCAATGCAACGAGGAATCCATTAACGATTGGGCTGAGGGGTCAGCCGCAGGTAGGGTTTGACCGCCCGGTAACCTTTGGGGAAGCGCTGCTTGATCTCTTCCTCGTCCTTGAGCGAAGGCACGATCACCACCTCGTCACCGTCCTGCCAGTTACCTGGTGTGGCGACCTTGTGGTTGTCGGTCAGCTGCAGCGAGTCGATCACCCGCAAAATTTCGTTGAAGTTGCGCCCGGTACTGGCCGGATAGGTGATGGTCAGGCGCACCTTCTTGTTCGGGTCGATCACGAACAGCGAGCGCACGGTCAGGGTGTCGCTGGCGTTCGGGTGGATCAGGTCGTACAGGTCGGACACCTTGCGGTCGGCGTCGGCGATGATCGGGAAGTTGACCACGGTGTTCTGGGTCTCGTTGATGTCCTCGATCCACTTGTGGTGCGAGTCGACCGGGTCTACCGACAGGGCGATGGCCTTGACCCCGCGCTTGGCGAAATCGTCCTTGAGCTTGGCAGTCAGGCCCAGCTCGGTGGTGCACACCGGGGTGAAGTCGGCCGGGTGGGAGAACAACACCCCCCAGCTGTTGCCCAGCCACTCGTGGAAGCGGATCTTGCCTTCGCTGGAATCCTGTTCGAAATCGGGGGCGATATCGCCGAGTTTGAGGCTCATGGGCTGCGGCTCCTTGGCTGGGTTCTGTACCGTATGGGTTCAATGTGCCTGCATTCAATTAAAAATAAAAAGAATAAATAACGATTTATTTATAACCGTAAGGCATACGAATTTACAGGCACAAAAAAACCTCGCACTAGGCGAGGCTCTTTGTGCAGCTACGGCTTACAGGAAGTTGTAAGTGTAGTTGAAGATCAGACGGGTCTGATCCTGGTCAGCCAGCGAGCTGGTGCCAGTGCCACGGTATACGCCGTGACGCAGGCTGGCGCCCAGGCCCTTGAAGGTGCCTTCCTGGATGACGTAGTCGATACGCGCATCACGTTCCCATTCGCTGAAGGTACCGTTGCCGTTGGCGTTCTTGCCGTCTTCACCTTTCAGGTAGGCAACCGAGGCTTTCAGGCCCGGTACGCCCAGGCGGGCGAAGTCGTAGGCGTACTGACCGAAGGTGGTGTTTTCACCGGCCTTGGCGAACTGGTTGATCATGCTGTCGGTGAACAGGTAGAAGCTGGAACCGCCGGCGCCTTCGTTGCGGCCGTTGCCGTCAACCACGTTGCCCTGGTTCAGCCAGACGAAACCACCGTCGTCATTGACGCGCTGGTGGCCCAGCATCAGCGAGTGGCCACCCAAGGTGTAGGTGAACATCGCGGACCAGGTCTTGTTGTCGACCTCGCCAGTGTTCTTGGCATAGCCGCCGTTGTTGCTGAAGCGGTAGCCGGCCTCACCGTTCTTGCCGTCGCTGCTGCTGTCGAAGTAGCGCAGGTCGGTCTTGAACGACTGGTCGTCAGCGATCTTGAACACGTGGGTCGCGCCCAGGAAGTGCTGCTTGTAGAAGTCTTCCAGGTTCGAGTAGTAGTACTGCAGGGTCAGGTCTGGGGTGAGCTTGTAGTCCAGGCCGCCGTAACGGAACTTGTTGCTGTCCTGGGTAGCACCGGCTACCGACAGCCCGGTACGGTTGCTCGAAGCACGGCCCATGGCGTGGGTCAGCTGACCGGCGTTGATGGTCAGGTTGTCGATTTCCTTCGACTGGATGGTGCCACCCTCGAAGGTTTGCGGCAGCAGACGGCCATCGTTGGAAACCAGGATCGGCAGGTTAGGCGCCAGGGCGCTACCGTAGTGAACTTCGGTCTTCGAGAAGCGCGCCTTGGCGTTGGCACCAACGCGAGCCCACTGGCTTACAGCCGAGCCGTCGCTGTCGCTTGGGAAGAAGCTGCTGTTGTCTGGGTGCTTGCCACGGCCACCATCCAGGTGGATACCCCACAGGGCCTGGGCATCAACACCGAAACCAACGGTGCCTTCAGTGAAGCCGGAGATGTAGTCGAGCTTGAAGCCCTGACCCGACTCACGGTTGTCGGCACCGCCGTCACGGTTGTCATTGTTGAAGTACATGGTGCGCGAGCTGAGCGACAGTTTGCTGTCTTCAACGAAACCGGCAGCGCCTGCTGTTTGGGCGAAAACCCCCAGTGCCACGGCCACGGCCAGGCTGGACTTGTACATGTTTTGCTCCTCTACGTTCTAATTCTTGTGTATCTCTGGCGGTGGGGTCTGCTGCCCCGCTCACCGTGGATTGGCGATTTAGTCCCAAAGCGTGACCATGAAGTCAATCGTTTCTAAACGTTTCGCGACTTTGGTCTAAGACGCCACCTGCGCTACAGGATAATGACAATCCTATAAATCCAAAATGACCGTTTTATGAATTTGTAAGATTTTTAAGGAATATGTTAGGAACCTTTACTGCCATTCGTTGTAGCAAGCGCCCCATCAATAACCTTTGGTTATTTGCAAACGTTTGCTCATAACCTAATAACGTATCGTTCTATAAGGACGAGAAAGCCTAGCAGCCAGCTCTGATTTCGCAATTCGTTCATGTGCGGCCTCACGCGGTCCCTGTAGGAGCGGCCTTGTGTCGCGATGGGGTGCGAAGCGTGCCCAAAAATCTCAGCTCCGCCGCAGAAATTGCCGGGGCCGCTTTGCGGCCCATCGCGACACAAGGCCGCTCCTACAAGGGATTGTGTCAGGGCATCAGGTCGTTAAAGCATTTGGCTCCTAAGCTAATGCAAAAAAGTTATTTATTTTGAATTTCTTAGATCAATTAATCTTCTCGCCATCCATCACCCTGATTGCCTGACGAGAGGTTCACCATGATCCCGCACGCTCCGCTGCGCCTGTTCGCCGCCCTGACCCTCGCCGGGACCAGCTGGTTTGCCCAGGCTGCCGACCTGACCGTGGCCTACCAGACCACGGTCGACCCCGCCAAAGTGGCGCAGGTAGACGGCGACTACGAAAAAGCCAGCAAGGCCAGCATCGACTGGCGCAAATTCGATAACGGCGCCGATGTGATCACAGCGGTGGCCAGCGGCGATGTGCAGATCGGCTACCTCGGCTCCAGCCCGCTGGCCGCAGCGGCCACCCGCAAGCTGCCGGTCGAGACCTTCCTGATTGCCACACAGATTGGCGCTGGCGAAGCACTGGTCGCCCGCGACAGCATCAAGACGCCGCAAGACCTGATCGGCAAGAAGGTCGCCGTGCCATTCGTTTCCACCGGCCATTACAGCCTGTTGGCCGCCCTGAAAAGCTGGAACATCGACCCGTCCAAGGTACAGATCCTCAACCTGGCACCACCGGCCATCATTGCCGCCTGGAAGCGCGGCGACATCGACGCCACCTACGTGTGGGACCCAGCCCTGGGCGTGGCCAAGGAAAACGGCAAAGTGCTGATTACCTCCGGCGAACTGGCCCAGAAAGGCGCGCCAACCTTCGACGCCTGGATTGTGCGCAAGGACTTCGCCGACAAACACCCAGAGGTGGTCAAGGCCTTCGCCAAGGTCACCCTCGATGCCTACGCCGACTACCGCAAAGACCCGAAAGCCTGGCTGGCCGACAAGGCCAACGTAGACAAGCTGGTGAAACTGTCCGGCGCCAAGGCCAGCGACATCCCGGTGCTGCTGGAAGGCAACGTCTACCCGCTGGCCGCCGACCAGGCCAACGCCCTGGGCGCACCGACCACCCAGGCACTGACCGACACGGCCAACTTCCTCAAGCAGCAAGGCAAGGTCGACGCCGTACTGCCGGACTACTCGCCGTACGTCAGCGCCAAGTTCCTTCCAAACTGATCCGGAGCCCGTCATGGCCTTGCTCGAACTGGAGCGCATCAGCGCACAGTACCCTGGCGCCAGCACCCCGGTGCTGGCCGACATCAACCTGAGCCTGGGGCCGCGCCAGTTGCTGGTGGCCTTGGGGCCTTCCGGCAGCGGCAAGACTTCGCTGCTGAACCTGATCGCCGGCTTTGTCGCCCCCAGCGGCGGGCGCATCACCCTCGACGGCGTACCGGTGCAAGGCCCCGGTGCCGAGCGCGGCGTGGTGTTCCAGGACGATGCCTTGCTGCCGTGGCAGAACGTGCTGGGCAATGTCGCCTTCGGCCTCGAACTGGCTGGTGTGCCTCGCGCCAAGCGAGAAGCCAAGGCCCGTGAAATGCTCGCCCTCGTCGACCTCGATCGCTTCGGCGAGCGGCGTATCTGGCAATTGTCCGGTGGCCAGAAGCAGCGCGTAGGCCTGGCCCGCGCACTGGCGGCCGACCCTCGCGTATTGCTGATGGACGAACCGTTTGGCGCCCTCGATGCCTTCACCCGCGAGCAGATGCAAGAACTGCTGTTGCAGGTGTGGCAGCGCACTGCCAAGCCGGTGTTCCTGATTACCCACGACATTGAAGAAGCCGTGTTCCTCGCCAGCGAACTGGTACTGCTGGCCCCCAACCCGGGTCGCGTAGTGGAACGCCTGCAACTGGACTTCGGCCAACGCTATGCCGCTGGCGAATCGGCCCGGGCGATCAAATCCGACCCCGCCTTCATCGAAACCCGCGAGCATGTGCTGGCGCGGGTGTTCTCCCAACGTCAAAACCTGCAGGAGCGCGCATGAGCAGCCTGGACCTGCCGGTAGCCGGCAAACACCAAGCCCAAACCCGGCCTGTTGCAACAGCACGGCGCCAGCTTTCTACCCGCTGGATCAGCACCCTGACCCTGGCCAGCCTGCTATTGGCCTGGTGGCTGGTGACGGCCGCAGGCTGGATCGAGCCGCTGTTCCTGCCTTCGCCGGGCGACATCCTGGCCAAGGCCTGGACCCTGCTGACCCAGGGTTACATGGATGCCAGCCTGTGGCAGCACCTGGGCGCAAGCCTGGGCCGTATCGGCCTGGCGCTGATAGCCGCAACCCTGACCGCGATACCGGTCGGCATCGCCATCGGCTACAACCGCGTGGCGCGGGGCATCCTCGACCCGCTGATCGAGTTCTACCGGCCTATCCCGCCGCTGGCCTACTTGCCGTTGATCGTCATCTGGTGCGGCATTGGCGAGCTGTCGAAGGTGTTGCTGATCTACCTGGCGATCTTCGCCCCCATCGCCATTGCCACTGCCACCGGCGTGCGCACGGTCGACCCGGCCAAGCTGCGTGCAGCGCAGTCGCTGGGCGCCACCAAGGCCCAACTGATCCGCCATGTGATCCTGCCCAGCGCGCTGCCCGACATTCTTACCGGCATCCGCATCGGCCTGGGGGTCGGCTGGTCGACCCTGGTGGCCGCCGAGCTGATCGCCGCCACCAGCGGCCTGGGCTTCATGGTGCAGTCGGCGGCTCAGTTCCTGGTCACCGACGTAGTGGTGCTGGGGATCCTGTTGATCGCCCTGATTGCCTTCGCCCTGGAAATGAGCCTGCGTGCCCTGCAACGCAAACTGGTGCCCTGGCACGGGCAGAGCCACTGATTGCCGACTGACCACGCCGGCAACCCGGCGCAAAGACCGAGAAACGACATGAGCCTGACCGTTACCCCCCTCAGCCCGGCACTGGGTGCGCAGATCAGCGGCGTGGACATCAGCCGCGAGATCACCGCACAAGAGCGCGACGCCATCGAACAGGCGCTGTTGCAGCACCAGGTGCTGTTCTTCCGCGACCAGCCGATCAACCCGGAGCAGCAGGCGCGCTTTGCCGCCCGCTTCGGCGACCTGCACATCCACCCCATCTACCCCAACGTGCCGGACACCCCGCAAGTGCTGGTGCTCGACACAGCGGTCACCGATGTACGCGACAACGCCGTGTGGCACACCGACGTGACCTTTTTGCCGACCCCGGCATTGGGCGCGGTGCTCAGCGCCAAGCAGCTGCCCGCTTACGGTGGCGATACCCTGTGGGCCAGCGGCATTGCCGCCTTTGAAGCCTTGTCGGCGCCGCTGCGGGAAATGCTCGACGGCCTGACTGCCACCCACGATTTCACCAAGTCGTTCCCGCTGGAGCGCTTTGGTACCACCCCCGAGGACCTGGCGCGCTGGGAGGCGACGCGGCGCAACAACCCGCCGCTCTCCCACCCGGTGGTGCGTACGCACCCGGTGAGCGGGCGCAAGGCGTTGTTCGTCAATGAAGGGTTCACTACCCGCATCAACGAACTGAGCGAGTTGGAAAGCGATGCGCTGCTGAGGCTGCTGTTCGCCCATGCGACGCGGCCGGAGTTCAGCATTCGCTGGCGATGGCAGGAGAATGACGTGGCGTTCTGGGACAACCGCGTGACCCAGCATTTTGCGGTGGATGATTACCGGCCCAATCGGCGGGTGATGCATCGCGCGACCATCCTTGGGGATGCGCCCTTCTGACAGGGCCCTGGGGAGGCCTTTGGCCTCCTTTCGCGACACAAGGCCGCTCCTACAAGGGAACGCGGTCTCTTGTAGGAGCGGCCTTGTGTCGCGATGGGCCGCAAAGCGGCCCCGGCGATCTAACGGACCAGATGCAGGTACTGCATGTGCCGCTCGTACTGGTCGAGGATGTCGTTGATGATCTGCTCCTTGCTGTAGCCCACCAGGTCGTAATTCTGGCTGCCTTCGCTCAGGTGCACCTCCGCCCGGTAATAGCGGCGGTTCTTCAAATCCTGCGTACCCAACCCACCCAAGGCAAACGACGGCGTGAAGTAGCCACGCATCTGCACCTGGTAAATGAACGGCTGCTCCTCGCCATGGCCGATCTTCAGGCTGACGTTGTCGTGGCTCGGGTCATCCTGGGTAATCAGCACCAGGCCCTTCTGCTCGAACACCTCACGCACCTCGGCAATCGCCGGGCGCACCACGTCGTCCATGAAGCGGTACACCTCATCACGCGACGGGAAGTGCACCGCCTGGCTCAGGCGCTGGCGCCAGCCGCCACGGCCGCGACGCGACTGGGCAAACGGCGCCAGCGAGTGCATCTGCGCGATCTGCCGTTGCGACTCCAGGTAGAACGCCTTGTGCAACCCCCACATCATGCACAGCAGAATCAGCGAGAATGGCAACGAGGTCAGCACCACCGCCGACTTCAGCGAGTCGATGCTGCCGGCAAACAACAGCGCACTGGTAATCAGCGCGGTCATCGCGCCCCAGAAGATACGCAGCCAGTTCGGCCCATCCTCGTCTGCGTCACCACCCTTGGCCGACAGCGTCGACAGCACCACGGTGCCCGAGTCGGCAGAGGTCACGAAGAACACGAAGCTGATGAACACCGTGGTGGCGATCACCGCCTTGCTCCAGGGGTAGGTCTCCAGCAGCAGGTACAGGCTCATCGACGGGTTATCCAGTGCCGACTGGCCCAGTGCGGTCATGCCGTGATTGATGACCTGGTCCAACGCGCTGTTGCCGAAGATCGACATCCACGCCAGGGTAAAGCCCAGCGGAATCAGCAGCACGCCAAAGACGAACTCGCGGATGGTACGGCCACGGGAGATACGGGCAATGAACAAACCCACGAACGGCGCCCAGGCAATCCACCAGGCCCAGTAGAACACCGTCCAGCCACCCAGCCAGTCGCGGTTTTCACCGTAGGCATACACGTCGAAGCTTTTGCGTGGCAACGCACCCAGGTAGTCGCCCAGGTTCTGGATCAGCGTGTTGAACAGGTGCTGGGTTGGCCCGGCAAACAGCACGAACAACAGCAGCGCGCAGGCCAGGAACAGGTTGATGTCGCTCATCACCCGCACGCCCTTTTCTACCCCGGCAACGGCAACGGCAACCGCCGCGCCCATCATCAGGGTGATGAGGATCACCTGCACCCACTGGCTGTGGCTGATGCCGAACAGGTAATCCAGGCCAGCGTTCAGGTGCAGCACGCCAAAGCCCATGTCGGCACCCAGGCCGAACACCGTGGCGATGATGCCGAAGCCATCGACCGCGTAGCCGATCGGCCCATTGATGCGCTTGCCGATCAGTGGATACAGGGCCGAGCGCAAGGCCAGTGGCAGGTTATGCCGGTAGGCGAAGTAGGCCAGTGCCATGCCGACGAAGGCGAACACGCCCCAGCCATGCAGGCCCCAGTGCAGGAACAGGATCTGCATCGCCTGGCGCCCGGCCTCGGCCGTGCCCGCTTCGCCCTGGGGCGGCTGCAACATGTGCGTCAGCGGCTCGGACACGCAGAAGAAGAACAGGGTAATGCTGATGCCGGCGGCGAACAGCATGCCGGCCCACGACAGGTAGCTGAACTCGGGTTCGTCGTGGTCGGCACCGAGCTTGATCTTGCCGTAGCCGGACAAGGCGGTGACCACCACGAAGACCAGGTACAGCGTCATCGCCAGCATGTAGTACCAGCCGACCGTGTTGGCCGCCCAGTTCTGCGCCGCCAGCAGCCAGTCGCCTGCGGCTTGCGGGTTGCTGATGACCACCAGGCCAAAGATGAGGATGAAACTTGCCGCAAAGTAGAACACCGGGGGGTTCATGCGGATCTTGCCATTGGCAAGGGATGGGGTCGGTGCACTCATCGGGCGTGCACCTCGTCAAATGACATAAGGTTCGGAATGAACGGGTTCAGCAAAGGAATCCTCCTGTTGAACACCGGCAGCGGACCAGCGTTTTTTCATTGAACAAGCGTTCAAGTTAAACATGGATTGGATATCAATGCGAATTGGGGCGCTGATTGGCGTACTCCTGCACTGGCCTCTTCGCGGGCTTGCCCGCTCCCACAGGGACTGCAGAACGCTCAAGGCTTGTGCCGTACCTGTGGGAGCGGGCAAGCCCGCGAAGAGGCCGGTACAGGCAACAGCCAGATCAGTTCTTGTCCTGGCAATCCAGCTGCAAGTTGGCCTGGGTAATGTTGCTTTCAGCCGGCACACTGCGGGTCAGCCACACATTGCCACCAATGGTCGAACCTTTGCCGATGGTAATACGCCCCAGTACCGTGGCCCCGGCATAGATCACCACATCGTCCTCGACGATAGGATGGCGCGGCAGGCCTTTGTGCAAGGTCCCCGACTCATCGCTGGGGAAGCGCTTGGCGCCCAGGGTCACTGCTTGGTAGATACGCACGCGCTCGCCGATGATCGCGGTTTCGCCAATGACCACGCCGGTGCCGTGGTCGATGAAGAAGCTCGGGCCGATCTGCGCACCAGGGTGAATGTCGATACCGGTGGCCGAATGCGCCAGCTCCGAACTGATCCGCGCCAGCAGCGGCAGGCCGGCCTGGTACAGGTGGTGCGCCAGCCGGTGGTGGATGATGGCCAGAATGCCCGGGTAGCACAGCAACACTTCATCGACGCTGCGCGCCGCCGGGTCGCCGTGATAGGCGGCCAGTACGTCGGTGTCGAGCAGCACGCGCAGGTCTGGCAGCGCGGCGGCGAAGCCCTGTACCAGGCTCAGCGCATGGGCATCGACGCCGGCCAGCTCAGCGTTGCTCTGCCGCGCCGCGTAACGCAGTTCGAGGCGAGTCTGGGCAAGCAAGGCAGTCAGCGCGGCATCCAGGGTATGGCCGACATAGAAGTCTTCACTCTCTTCGCGCAGGTCTACAGGCCCAAGGCGCATCGGGAACAGCGCACCGCACAGCTGCTCCAGAATCTGCCGCATCGCCTCGCGCGATGGCAGCTCGCGCCCGCCCTGCTCGCCTATGCTGCGGCCATTGCGGGTGCGCCATTGCTCACGGGCGCCGCGCAGGCCGCTGACGATGCTTTGCAACTGCCAATGCGCGGATGAAGGTTGTTCGCTCACGGTTTTCTCCTGCCGTATAGGCCATCTGATTTATTCGCCAGGCCCGGCCTCTTCGCGGGCGCGCCCGCTCCCACAGGAATCTCGTAAACATCAGGCCCTGTGCTGTACCTGTGGGAGCGGGCGTGCCCGCGAAAGGGCCAGGCCTGCCTACATGCAATCCACTCTACGGCAAATCCGGCCCTTGGAAAAAACAACGCTTTATTCCATCCTGCGCTAAGTCGGGCATAAGCCGCGATGACGGAGTGGGCAACCTCGCCTACCCTCAAAGCAGCCAGCACCTGACAAAACACAAAAAGGAAATAACAAAATAATTTTTTAGTATTTCCTGGCCTAAGCGGCCAACCCTATAGTCGCCACCTCACTACTTACACAACAAGCGCGGGGCTCTGTCATGTCGAAATTCGCCAAACCGCTACTCAACGCCACCCTGGCTCTGCTGCTGGGTACCGGCCTGCTCAGCCAGGCCTTCGCCGGCGAGCAGCTGAAGACCATCCAGGAAAAAGGCGTGATCAACGTCGGCCTGGAAGGCACCTACCCACCGTTCAGCTTCCAGGACGAGAACGGCAAGCTGGCCGGCTTCGAGGTGGAGCTGTCGGAACTGCTGGCCAAGGAGCTGGGGGTCAAGGCCAAGATCCAGCCAACCAAGTGGGATGGCATCCTTGCGGCGCTGGAATCCAAGCGCCTGGACGTGGTGGTCAATCAGGTGACCATCTCCGAAGAGCGCAAAAAGAAATACGACTTCTCTGAGCCCTACACCGTTTCCGGTATCCAGGCCCTGATCCTGAAGAAGAAAGCCGAACAGTTGAACATCAAAGGCGCACAAGACCTGGCTGGCAAGAAAGTCGGCGTAGGCCTGGGCACCAACTATGAGCAATGGGTGAAGCAGGACGTGCCGAAGGCCGAAGTGCGTACCTATGAAGACGACCCAAGCAAGTTCGCCGACCTGCGCAACGGCCGCATCGACGCCATCCTGATCGACCGCCTGGCCGCACTGGAATACGCGCAAAAAGCCAAGGACACACAGCTGGCCGGCGACGCCTTCTCGCGCCTGGAAAGCGGCGTGGCCCTGCGCAAGGGCGAACCCGAACTGCTGGCGGCCATCAACAAGGCCATCGACAAGCTCAAGGCTGACGGCTCGCTGGCCAAGCTGTCCGAAAAATACTTCGGTGCCGATGTCACCAAATGATTGCTGAAAGCCTGCAACTCGTTGTCGACTCCACGCCCTTCCTGCTGAAGGGCGCGGGTTATACGGTGCTGCTCAGCGTTGGCGGCATGTTCTTCGGCCTGGTGCTCGGCTTTGCCCTGGCGCTGATGCGGCTGTCGAAGCTCTTGCCGCTGAACTGGCTGGCGCGGATCTACGTGTCGTTCTTCCGCGGCACGCCGCTGCTGGTGCAGCTGTTCGTGATCTATTTCGGCATGCCGCAGATCGGCATCGAACTCGACCCCATCCCCGCCTCGCTGATCGGCCTGTCACTGAACATGGCGGCCTACATCTGCGAGATCCTGCGCGCAGCCATTTCCTCGATCGACCGTGGCCAGTGGGAAGCCGCCGCCAGCATCGGCATGACCCGCGTGCAGGCCATGCGCCGGGCGATCCTGCCACAAGCCTTGCGCACTGCCCTGCCACCGCTGGGCAACAGCTTCATTTCGCTGGTCAAGGACACTGCCCTGGCGGCGACCATCCAGGTGCCCGAGCTGTTCCGCCAGGCGCAGCTGATTACCGCACGCACCTTCGAAGTGTTCACCATGTACGTGGCGGTGGCGGTTATCTACTGGGTGCTGTGCAGCATCCTCGCGCACTTCCAGAACCGCATGGAAGCGCGGGTCAACCAGCATGACCAGGAGCAATGAGCATGATTGAAGTCAAAGGCCTGACCAAGCGGTTCAAGGGCCAGACCGTGCTCAACGGTATCGACCTGACTGTACAGCCCGGCGAGGTGGTGGCCATCATCGGCCCCAGCGGCTCGGGCAAGACCACCTTCCTGCGCTGCCTGAACCTGCTGGAAACACCCGATGCCGGGCAGATCAAGATCGGCGCCATCAGCATCGACGCCAACCGCCCGCTGGGTGGCCAGCAAAGTGCGATACGCCGCTTGCGTCAGCAGGCCGGGTTCGTGTTCCAGAACTTCAACCTGTTCCCACACCGCACCGCGCTGGAGAACGTGATCGAAGGGCCGGTGATCGTCAAGAAGACACCCCGCGAGCAGGCCATCGCACTGGGCCGGCGCCTGCTGGCCAAGGTCGGCCTGGCAGGCAAGGAAGACGCCTACCCACGGCGCCTGTCCGGTGGCCAGCAGCAACGGGTGGCCATCGCCCGCGCCCTGGCCATGGAGCCCGAAGTGATCCTGTTCGACGAACCCACCTCGGCACTGGACCCGGAGCTGGTGGGTGAAGTGCTGGCGACCATCCGCGGCCTGGCCGAGGAAAAGCGCACCATGATCATCGTCACTCACGAAATGAGCTTTGCCCGGGATGTGGCGAATCGGGTGATCTTCTTCGACAAGGGCGTGATCGTGGAGCAGGGCGAGGCCAAGGCACTGTTTGCGGCGCCGAAGGAAGAGCGTACCCGGCAGTTTTTGCGCAAGTTCCTCGGTACTGCTGCTTCCGAGTAAGTCTGTTCCGGCCTCTTCGCGGGTAAACCCGCTCCCACAGGGACTGCACAGATTCTGAAGCGTGTGCAGTACCTGTGGGAGCGGGTTTACCCGCGAAAGGGCCGGCACATCCATCGCAAATCCCTCCTTCTATACATATTCCAAAGAGTTAGTTCATAAACTTTTTATAAAGCATTAGGGTATATAAACCGGACCACCGGACCAGCACACATCTGCCGCGACCAGCTGTAGCGGCACAACTATTTTGTGAGGTCAGGAATGGTCAGGATCACAATCACCCCAGTGCGTATCGCCAGGGCATTGAGTGCAGCCAAGGAGCGGTACTGATGTCCAGCCAGCCAAATACCCAATTCCATAGCGATCTCGACAGCTCGCCCCTGCTGCTGCCGGCCAAGGTACTGCGCAATGACGCAGAGGCCCTGCAAGCGGCCCGCGAACTGGCCGAGGTTGCCCGCGAGCAGGCTGCCCGCCGCGACCAGCAACGCAAGCTGCCATGGGCCGAGATCGAGTTGTTTACCCGCAGCGGCCTGGGCAGCATCAGCGTACCCAAGGCCCACGGCGGCCCGGATGTGTCGTTCGAAACCGTAGCCGAAGTATTCCGCCTGATCAGCGCCGCCGACCCGGCCTTGGGGCAGATCCCGCAGAACCAGTTCGGCATGCTGCAATTGCTTCGCCTGACGGCCACCGAGGCGCAACAGGCGCTGATCTTCCGCAGCGTGCTCGACGGCTGGCGCATCGGCAATGCCGGGCCAGAGCGCGGCACCAAGGACACCCTCACCCTCAAGGCCAGGATTACCCGCGCAGGCGACGGCTATCGCATCAGCGGCGAGAAGTTCTATTCCACTGGGGCCCTGTTCGCCCATTGGGTAGCCGTGAAAGCAATGGATGACGAAGGCCGCCAGCGTCTGGCATTCGTGCGTCGTGGCAGCCCAGGGCTGCGCATCGTCGATGACTGGTCCGGGTTCGGCCAGCGCACCACCGCCAGCGGCACAGTGCTGCTGGACGAGGTGCCGGTAGACGCGGAGCTGGTAATCGACAACTGGCGCCAGCGCGATATCCCCAACATCCAGGGTGCAGCTTCGCAGCTGATCCAGGCCGCAATTGACGCCGGCATCGCAGAAGCCGCGATCGATGATGCGATCACCTTCGTGCGCGAAAAGTCCCGCCCATGGATTGAGGCAAACGTGGACCGTGCCAGTGACGACCCTTATGTGATCGCCGACATCGGCCGGCTGAAGCTTGAGCTACACGCCGCCGAAGCGCTGCTGCGCAAGGCTGCGCGCGTGCTCGATGAGGTCAATGCTGCGCCCATCGACGCAGCCAGCGCGGCACGGGCGTCAATTGCGGTGGCCGAGGCCAAGGTGCTGACCACCGAAATATCCCTGCAAGCCAGCGAGAAGCTATTCGAGCTGGCCGGCAGCCGGGCCACCCTTGCCGAGTTCAACCTCGACCGCCACTGGCGCAATGCCCGGGTGCATACGCTGCATGACCCGGTGCGCTGGAAGTACTACGCGGTCGGGGCTTACCACCTGAACGGCACCCTGCCTGCGCGGCATTCCTGGATCTGATTTGAAGGCCTTGGGGCTGCTTTGCAGCCCATCGCGACACAAGGCCGCTCCTACAGGGGTGCGCGACCGCATGCCGGTACGCGATCACCTGTAGGAGCGGCCTTGTGTCGCGATGGGCCGCAAAGCGGCCCCAATGGCCCCGGAGAACAACATGACTACACATATCATCACCAGCGACGCCGAAGCCCTGGCCGTCGCCGAAGACATCGCACAGCAACTGCGCCGCGACAGCGCCCTGCGCGACCGCGAGCGCCGCCTGCCCCACGCCGAACTCGAGCTGTTCACCCGCTCCGGCCTGTGGGCCATTAGCGTGCCCAAGGCCTTCGGCGGTGCCGGCGTGTCCAACGTCACGTTGGCCAAGGTGATCGCCCGTATCGCCCAGGCCGACGGCTCGCTGGGGCAGATCCCGCAAAACCATTTCTACGGCCTGGAAGTACTGCGGGTAAACGGCACGCCCGAACAGCAACAGCGCCTGTACGCCGAAGTACTGGCAGGCAACCGTTTCGGCAACGCCCTGGCCGAACTGGGTACCAAAACCGCCAACGAACGCACCACCCGCCTGAGCCGTGACGGCGACGGTTTCCGCATCAATGGCCGCAAGTTCTATTCCACCGGCGCCATCTACGCCCAGCGCATTCCTACCTCGGTCGTCGACGAACAAGGCGTGCAGCAACTGGCCTTCGTCCCTGCTGACAGCCAGGGCTTGCAGGTGATCGACGACTGGAGCGGCTTCGGCCAGCGCACCACCGGCAGCGGTTCGGTGGTGTTCGACAACGTGTACGTCAGCGCCGCCGACGTGGTGCCGTTCCAGAGCGCCTTCGAGCGCCCCACCCCGGTCGGCCCGCTGGCGCAGATCCTCCATGCTGCCATCGACACCGGCATCGCCCGTGCTGCCTATGAAGACGCCCTGCACTTCGTGCGCACCCGCAGCCGCCCGTGGGTCGACTCCGGCCTGGACAAGGCCACGGATGACCCGCTGACGCTGAAAAGCTTTGGCCACCTGGCTATCCGCCTGCATGCGGCCGAAGCCCTGCTGGAGCGCGCCGGCGAATACCTCGACCGCGCCCGCGACGACAGCACTGCCGACAACGTCGCCGCCGCCTCCATTGCCGTGGCCGAAGCACGGGCCATCAGCACCGAGATTTCCCTCGCTGCCGGTACCGCCCTGTTCGAGCTGGGCGGCAGCCAGGCCACCCTGGCCGAACACAACCTCGACCGCCACTGGCGCAACGCTCGCGTGCATACCCTGCACGACCCGGTGCGCTGGAAGTACCACGCCATCGGCAA
Organism: Pseudomonas sp. NPDC089547; assembly: GCF_050280665.1. Taxonomy (NCBI): domain Bacteria; kingdom Pseudomonadati; phylum Pseudomonadota; class Gammaproteobacteria; order Pseudomonadales; family Pseudomonadaceae; genus Pseudomonas; species Pseudomonas sp. NPDC089547. The sequence goes on from NZ_JBNNVS010000009.1 coordinate 111,315, forward strand.
CTACTACCTCAACGATGCCAACCCACCACGCCGGGGGACCATCTGATGGCCAAGCAGATCCTGCTCAATGCTTTCAACATGAACTGCATCGGGCATATCAACCACGGCCTGTGGACCCACCCACGGGATACCTCGACCCAGTACAAGACCCTGGAGTACTGGACCAGCCTGGCGCGCCTGCTGGAGCGCGGCCTGTTCGACGGGTTGTTCATCGCTGACATCGTCGGCACCTACGACATCTACGGCCAGTCACTGGACGTCACCCTCAAGGAGTCGATCCAGCTGCCGGTCAACGACCCGCTGCTGCTGGTCTCGGCCATGGCCGCAGTCACCCGCCACCTGGGTTTCGGCCTTACCGCCAACCTCACCTACGAGGCGCCGTACCTGTTCGCCCGGCGCCTTTCCACCCTCGACCACCTGAGCAATGGCCGGGTAGGCTGGAACATCGTCACCGGCTACCTCGACAGCGCTGCCCGGGCCATGGGCCTGACGCAACAACCGGAGCATGACCGCCGTTACGACCAGGCCGACGAATACCTGCACGTACTGTACAAACTGCTGGAAGGCAGCTGGGCCGACGACGCCGTGGTCGCCGACCGCGAGCAGCGCGTCTACGCCCGGCCCGACAAGGTGCGCAAGGTCAGCCACCACGGCGAGTTCTACAACGTCGAGGGCTACCACCTGAGCGAACCCTCGCCGCAACGCACCCCGGTACTGTTCCAGGCCGGCAGCTCGAAACGTGGCCTGGCCTTTGCCGGCAACCATGCCGAATGCGTGTTCATCAGTGGCCAGGACAAAGCCGCCACACGCGCCCAGGTCGACAAGGTACGCGCCGCCGCCGAGGCCGCCGGTCGCGACCCGCAAGCGGTCAAAGTGTTCATGGGCATCACGGTGATCGTCGCCCCTACCGAGCAAGAGGCCCGGGCCAAGCATGCCGAATACTTGCGCCATGCAAGCCCTGAAGCTGGCGTTGCGCACTTCGCAGCATCCACCGGTATCGACTTTGCGGCCTATGAACTGGACGAGCCAATCGGCTTCAGCCAGGGCAACGCCATCCAGTCCGCCACGCGCCAGTTGCAGGACAACGCCTGGACCCGCCGCCGCCTGCTGGAACAGCACGCCTTGGGTGGCCGCTACGTAACCTTGGTCGGCTCACCTGACCAGGTGGCTGAGCAGTTGATCGCGTGGCTCGATGAAACCGGCCTGGACGGTTTCAACCTGACCCGCACCGTCACCCCGGAAAGCTTTGAAGACTTCATCGACCTGGTCATCCCGCAATTGCAGCAGCGCGGCCGCTACAAGACGGCCTACGCCGAAGGGACCCTGCGCGAGAAGCTGTTCCAGGCCGACCACCCGCACTTGCCCGCCGACCACCCTGGCTCGGCGCACCGTTTTACCCCTACCCCTGCCCCGACTGGAGCCCTGCACCATGCTTGATAAACTGTTCCGGCCCGTCGCGGCCATTGCCCTCACCCTGGGCCTGTCTGCCAGCGCCCTGGCTGCCGAACCGCTGAAGATCGGCACCACTTCTGCCTTTGCCATTCCGCTGGAAGCCGCTGTGGAAGAAGCCCACAAGCAAGGCCTGGAAGTGAAGCTGATCGAGTTCAGCGACTGGATCGCGCCCAATGTCAGCCTCAACAGCGGCGACATTGACGTGAACTACTTCCAGCACATCCCGTTCCTGGAGAACGCCAAGGCTGCTGCGGGCTTCAACCTGGTGCCCTACGCGTCGGGGATCATCAACAACGTTGGCCTGTATTCGAAACAGTACAAAAGCTTTGCCGAGCTGCCTGAAGGTGCCAGCGTGGCCATCGCCAACGACCCGATCAACAGCGGCCGTGGCCTGCAACTGCTGGCCAAGGCCGGGCTGATCACCCTCAAGCCGGGCGTTGGCTACAAGGCCACCGAGGATGACATCGTCGCCAACCCGAAAAAGCTGAAAATCCTTCAGGTCGAGGCGGTTCAGCTGGTACGCGCCTACGATGACGCCGACCTGGTGCAGGGCTACCCGGCCTATATCCGCCTGGCCAATACCTTCGACGCCACCTCGGCATTGCTGTTCGATGGCCTGGAAAACAAGGAATACGTGATCCAGTTCGTCATCCGCCCGCAAAGCAAGGATGACCCGCGCCTGGCCAGGTTCGTCGACATCTACCAGCACTCGCCCGTGGTACGCGCAGCCTTGGACAAAGCCCACGGCAAGCTCTACCAAGCCGGCTGGGAAGGCTGACATGAGCCAGGCCAGTGCGCTCAGGGCGCCGACACCACAACCATTGCCGCCAACGGTCAAGGAACAGGCCCTGCGCCCAGAGGTCAATGAAGCCCATGTGCGCTTCATCGGCCTGGGCAAGACCTACCCTGGCCAGGCACAACCGGCCTTGCAAGGCATCGACCTGAACATCCGCCATGGCGAGATCTTCGGCATCATCGGCCGCAGCGGCGCCGGCAAGTCGTCGCTGCTGCGCACCATCAACCGCCTGGAGCAACCCAGCCAAGGCCGGGTGCTGATCGACCAGGTAGACATCGCCCCGTTCGACGAGGACCACCTGGTGGCACTGCGTCGGCGCATCGGCATGATCTTCCAGCACTTCAACCTGATGTCGGCCAAGACCGTGTGGCAGAACGTCGAGCTGCCGTTGAAGGTGGCCGGCGTTGCCAAGGCCGAGCGCCAGCGCAAGGTGCGCGAGCTGCTGGAGCTGGTCGGCTTGCAAGAAAAGCACCACGTGTACCCGGCACAGCTCTCCGGTGGGCAAAAGCAGCGTGTGGGCATTGCCCGGGCGCTGGTACACGACCCACAAATCCTGCTGTGTGACGAAGCCACCTCGGCACTGGACCCGGAAACCACGGCCTCGATCCTTGAGCTGCTGCGCGACATCAACCAGCGCCTGGGCCTGACGATTGTGCTGATCACCCACGAAATGGCGGTGATCCGCGATATCTGCCACCGGGTGGTGGTGCTGGAGCGCGGCGAAGTGGTCGAACAGGGCGAAGTCTGGCGGGTGTTCGGTGCGCCACGCCATGAGGTCACCCGCACCCTGCTCGCACCCTTGCAGGCCAGGCTGCCTGCCACGCTGCAAGCCAGCTTGCGGGCCAGCCCGGTAAACCGCGATAGCGCTGTGGTACTGAAGCTGACCCTGCTCGGCGAACCCGAGCTGTCTGCCCTGTTCAACGACCTGGGCGGCCGCGTACGGCTGCTGCAGGGCGGTGTGGAAACCATCGGCGAACATGCCTTGGGCCAACTGATCCTGTCGGTGCAGCATTCGCCGCACGACACCCATCAATTACTGGAACGCGCCCGCCGCTGGGCCGAGGATGTGGAGGTACTGGGCCATGTGGTTTGATCGCCTGCTGGAAGGCCTGCTCGATACCCTGCTGATGGTCGGCGTGTCGTCACTGATCGCCCTGCTGGTGGGGGTGCCGATGGCGGTGCTGCTGGTGACCAGCGACAAGAGCGGCATCTTCGAGGCGCCGCTGCTGAACCGCGTGCTGGGCGCCTTCGTCAACCTGTTCCGCTCAATCCCGTTCCTGATCCTGATGGTTGCGCTGATCCCCTTCACCCGCCTGGTGGTAGGCACTACCTATGGCGTGTGGGCGGCGGTGGTGCCGCTGACCATTGCCGCCACGCCGTTTTTTGCGCGGATTGCCGAGGTCAGCCTGCGCGAAGTCGACCATGGCCTGGTGGAAGCCGCACAGGCCATGGGCTGCCGGCGATGGCACATCGTCTGGCATGTACTGTTGCCCGAAGCGCTGCCGGGCATCGTCGGGGGCTTCACCATTACCCTGGTGACCCTGATCAACTCCTCGGCCATGGCCGGAGCGATTGGTGCCGGTGGGCTTGGCGACATCGCCTATCGATATGGGTATCAGCGTTTCGACAGCCAGATCATGCTGACTGTGATCGCCATGTTGGTGGCGCTGGTGGCGCTGATCCAACTGGGTGGGGACAAGCTGGCGAAAGGCTTGAACAAGCGTTGAATGCAGGGGCTGCTTTGCAGCCCTATCGCGACACAAGGCCGCTCCTACAGGCGACCGCGGATCCCTGTAGGAGCGGCCTTGTGTCGCGATAGGGCCGCAAAGCGGCCCTGCAATCTCAATCCCAGTGCAAATCCCCAGCCGGCACCGGCCGCCCGAACCAGTACCCCTGCCCCAGCTGACACTGCTCCTGCAACAGGAAACCAGCCTGCTCGGCCTGCTCGATGCCCTCGGCATGCACCTGCATGCCCATGCTGCGGGCCAGGGCGATGATCACCCGCACGATCGCGATGTCATCTTCATCCAGCGGCAAACCGGCAACGAACCCCTGGTCGATCTTGAGCTTCTGCACGGGCAAACGCTTGAGCCGCAGCAACGACGAATAGCCGGTGCCAAAGTCGTCGATGGCCAAGGTCACTCCCAGCTCCCGCAAACGGTGCAGCTGTTCCAGCGCCACTTCCGGGTCTTCCATCACCGCGCTTTCGGTCACTTCCAGCTCCAGCAGCGCCGGCGCCAGGCCCGTCTCATGCAAAACCGCCGCTACCTGCCGATACAGCTCGTGCTGGCCAAACAGGCGACTGGAGATGTTCACCGCCACAAACGCCAGTTGCAGGCCTTCTGCCTGCCATTGCACCATCTGCCGGCACGCCTGACGCAGCACCCAGGCATCGATCTCGGCGATCAGCCCGGTGCGCTCGGCAATCGGGATGAACTCGCCTGGGGGCACCAGCCCGCGCTGGGGATGCTGCCAACGCACCAGCGCCTCGACCCCGACCTTGCTGCCAGTGGCCAGGTCGTGCACCGGCTGGAAGTAAACCCGCAGCTCATCCTGCTCCAATGCACGGCGCAGTTCACCCGCCGTCTCGACCCGGTGCTGGGCGTGGGCGGTCAACTCTTCGGTGTACAGCGCATAGCAGGCCCGCCCGTTGCTCTTGGCCTTGTACAACGCTGCATCGGCATTGCGCAGCAGTTGCTCGCTACTCAAGGCATCGCTGGGGAACAGGCTGATGCCAACGCTAACGCTGATGAACAGGCGATGGCCATCGAACAGGAAAGGCTCACGCATACGCTCGATGATGCACTGCGCCAGCTTGCCCGCCTGGCCGACCTGCTGACAGTTCTCTGCCAGCACGCCAAACTCATCGCCGCCCAGGCGTGCGAGGGTCACGCCGCTACCCAGCACCTCACCCAGACGCTCGCCCACCAGCTTCAACAACTGGTCGCCGATGGTGTGGCCAAGGCCGTCGTTGATGCTCTGGAAGTGGTCCAGGTCCAGCAGCAGCAAGGCACAGCCGCGCTTGTTGGCCTGGGCCGCCGCCAACGCCTGCTCGACGCGGTCGGTGAACAGCAGGCGGTTCGGCAGGCCCGTGAGCGGGTCGTGGTGAGCCAGGTAGGCCAGTTCCTTTTCCGAATGCTTGATCGCACTGATGTCACTGAACACCGCCACGTAATGGCTCAGTTCACCTTCATCGTCACGAATGGCGCAAATGGTCTGCCATTGTGGGTAGATCTCGCCGCTTTTGCGCCGGTTCCAGATTTCGCCGCTCCACTCACCCTGCTCGGCCAAGGTGGCGAAGATCTGCTGGTAGAACGCCTGGCCATGGCGGCCCGACTTGAACTTGTTCGGACGCTGGCCGATAACCTCGTCCTGCTGGTAGCCGGTGATGCGCATGAAGGCGCGGTTGACGTGCACGATCAGGCCCTGACGGTCGGTGACCAGTACCCCTTCGAGGGTACTGTCGAACACCGCAGCGGCCATGCGCAGCCGCTCGCGGTCCTCGCAGCGCAAGCGTGCACCCACACCGATGAAGTTCAACAGCCGCACCCTGGACACGTAGATCAGCACGGCACTCATCAACACCCACAGCACCACATTGATCTGCCGCCCCACGGTCAGTGCCAGGGGGTCGTCAGTCATGCCGTGCAGCACCACCTCGGCGAGCGCCAGCCAGAGGATCGAGAGCACCACATACAGCGCAGCCATGCGCAAGGCGTCGCGAACAGAAACAGACATGTCGGGTGGGATAGCCCTTCAGAAAAGAATGGGCATTATAAAGGCTGAAACATGTCGTGACCTCCTATCTGAACGGGTGACTGGTTTTATTTCCCTACCAAGGGATAATCAGCCCCTCCTCCTGCATCCCGAGGGTTTTTACACCTATGTGGTACAACGGCCTGCTCGACTTGTCGGCCTGGCAACTGGTCGGCATCACCTTGTTGATGACCCATGTGACCATTGTCAGCGTCACGGTCTACCTGCACCGCTACTCCGCGCACCGGGCACTGGAGCTCAACGGCGCGCTCAAGCACTTTTTCCGTTTCTGGCTATGGCTGACCACGGCGCAGAACACCCGCGAATGGACCGCCGTCCACCGCAAGCACCACGCCAAATGCGAAACCCCAGACGACCCGCACAGCCCCGTGCACAAAGGCCTGAGCACGGTGTTGCGCAAGGGTGCAGAGCTGTACCGTGAAGAAGCGCGCAACCCCGAAACCCTGCGCATCTATGGCAAGAACTGCCCGGATGACTGGATCGAGCGCAACCTCTATTCGCGCTACAAGCTGGGCGGCATCGTGCTGATGGCCGTCATCGACCTGCTGCTGTTCGGCACCATCGGCATCACCATCTGGGCAGTGCAGATGATGTGGATTCCGTTCTGGGCGGCCGGCGTGGTCAACGGCCTGGGCCATGCGCTGGGCTATCGCAACTTCGAATGCCGCGACGCGGCAACCAACCTTGTGCCCTGGGGCATCGTCATTGGTGGCGAAGAGCTGCACAACAACCACCACACCTACCCCAACTCGGCCAAGCTGTCGGTCAAGCGCTGGGAGTTCGACATGGGCTGGGCCTGGATACGCGTGTTCTGCCTGTTGCGCCTGGCCAAAGTGCAGCGCGTGGCGCCCATTGCCCACCGTGTGGCGGGCAAAGCGAGCCTGGACATGGACACCGCCATGGCCATCCTCAACAACCGCTTCCAGATCATGGCCCAGTACCGCAAGCTGGTGATCGGCCCGCTGGTCAAGCAGGAGCTGGCCCGGGTGGACGCCTCGGTTAGCCACCACTTCCGCCGTGCCAAGCGCCTGCTCTCGCGCGAGACCAGCCTGCTGGAAGACCGCCACCATGTACGCATCGAGTCGATGCTTGCCCACAGCCAGGCGCTGAAGACCATTTACGAAAAGCGCCTGGCCCTGCAGCAGATCTGGGCGCGCACCAGTGCCAACGGCCACGACATGCTGGCCGCCATGAAGGACTGGGTACACGAAGCCGAAACCAGCGGCATCCACGCCTTGCGCGACTTCGCGGCGCAGCTCAAAACCTATTCCCTGCGCCCGACCGGCGCCTGACCACCGTTAGTCGGCATGCCCCTTGGCGGGGCATGCCGCCCGGAACTTCGCGCCGTCGCCACCACTCAAATCTGCACATCGCCCGCGTGGCGGGCAGGATGCTGGCCGCACGCTTTCAAGTCGAGACCTGATTCGTGCACATGGCCAAGAACATCCCCACGATCCTGCCCGGTACCCCGCCTCCTGAAGCCGCCCAGACCCTGCTGGCCTTGCTCCACGCCCAAGGCGAAGTCGCCCGTTTGAGCGAACGCGAGCAGTTGTTCAGCTCGCTTCTCGACAGCGTCAACGCGGTGCTCTGGGCCTTCGACTGGGAAACCCGCCAGGTGCTGTACGTAAGCCCCGCCTACGAGCGCATCTTCGGTCGCCCGGTCAGCCTGGTGCTGGCCGACTACAACGAATGGCGCGACAGCATCTACCCCGACGACCTGGAATACGCCGAGCGCAGCCTGGCCCAGGTGCTGCTCAAGGGCTCGGTGGAAGACCGCGAATACCGCATTCTCAATGCCGACGGCCAACTGCGCTGGCTGAGCGACAAGTGCTACATCAACCAGCAGCACGAGAGTGACAGGGTGATCATCGTCGGCATCGCCGAAGACATCACCGAGAAAAAGCAGCTCGAAGGTGAGCTACAGCGCTTGGCCACCACCGACGTGCTGACCCAGAGCAGCAACCGCCGGCACTTCTTCGAATGCGCCCAGCAAGCCTTCGACAGTGCACGCGAGGACGGTACGCCGCTGGCCTTCCTGTTGCTGGACATCGACGACTTCAAGCGTATCAACGACAGCTATGGTCACCAGGAAGGCGACCAGGTGCTGCAGCGCATCGCCGACAGCGGCAAAGCCGTGCTGCGCCGTGGCGACCTGTTCGGGCGTATTGGTGGCGAGGAATTCGCGGCGGTGTTCCCGGGTTGCAGTGCCCAGGCGGCGGAGCAGATTGCCGAGCGCTTGCAGCGGGAGATCCAGCGCTTGAGCTTCAACCATGAAGAGCAGACGTATGGCGTTACGGTGAGCCAGGGGCTGACCGAATTGACCGATGACGATGTGACACTGAACAGCCTGTATGCCCGGGCCGACGCGGCGATGTACCAGGCCAAGCGGCAGGGCAAGAACCAGATCGTGCGCGGCTGACCTCCCTGAGGCCTGCGCTGTCCCTGTAGGAGCGGCCTTGTGTCGCGATCGGGCTGCAAAGCAGCCCCGGCGATGTCAGCTTGAAGCAAAAATCGAGGGGGCGCTTTGCACCCCGATCGCGACACAAGGCCGCTCCTACAGCGTCCGCGCCCGGCTCACGGAACCTCGTCGGCTTGTATTGGGTTTTCAGCCGCTGGCTCCGGCTTGGTTTCGGGGTTGTCCACCTTGCGCAAGCGGTTCAGCTCCGGCAGGCCAATCTTGAGCAAGCGCGCCGTCTTGCCGTTGGCCACCTTTTCCATGCCCTGCTCAGCCGGCAGCCGCGACAACTGCCCTGCCAGGTTCATGGCAAGGATCTCTCGCGAATAAACCCCGCCGCCCAGCTGGTAGATCGCTGCGATCAATTCGCGCAACGCCAGCGGCAGACGCCAGCGCGTGCGTAGCGCCGAACCGAACGCCGCACCGAACTCATCCAGCGAATGCTGCACGTTGCGTTCGTCCAGCTCACCCCCGGCCAACCGCCATTCTTGCAGGCAGCGCAGCACTGCCAGGTCGCCCAGGCAATGCAGCAGCCCCGCGCAATAGCAGCGCCCTTCGTCCAGCTCGAGCATGCGCGCCAGGGTACGGCCATATTCGGCAGTGTGCAGCGAAAGGTCCCAATAACGGGCAGCGTGCTGCGCCAGCAGCGGGTCACTGAGGCGCGCACTGCGCTTGAGGGTCATGCCCAGGATCAGGTTCATGCTCTGGGTGCTGCCAAGCTTGTTCAGGGCCTGCAGCAAGGTTTGCACCGGGGCTTCACGGTGCAACGCGGCGCTGTTGGCTGCGGCAATCAGCACGGCGGTAACCTGGGGGTCGTTACGCACTTCCTCTTCAAGCACCTTCAGGTTCAGGCCCTGAGGGTTGAGCGCGCGCTTGATTGCCACCTGCACATCGGCCAGCAGCGGCCCACCATCGGCGGTAGCGCGTCGTTGCTCAAGGTAGGCAGGCAGGCTGGCACCGGCCTGCAAGGCCGGTACCGGGCAGGCGATTTCCTCGCCAACTGCCACCAGCAACTCTTCCAGACGCTTGCGCAGGTTATCCAGGTTCAGCGGCTTGCTCAGGTAGGCGGTGGGGTGCAGCGGCAATGTTTCGCGCACGCTGGCGCTGTCACTGCGGTTGCTCATGAGGATGAACGGCAACCCCGGCCCTTTGGCGCGGACCTTGCGCAGCAGGTCGAGGCCATCGACACCGGCCAACTCGCGGGCGGCGATGATCAGGTCAGGTTTGTTGGCCAACAGGTTGAGCGCCTGCGAACCGTCGGCGCACACGTGTAGCCGTGCATCACAGCGCACGCTGAGCAGCATTTCGCTGAGCATGTCACGTACCCAGGGGTCGCCCTCGACAATCAGTACGTTTGGTGCGGTGGGGTTTGCAGCGCTCATCGCCAACAGCTCCTGATTAGCCTGACACACAGTCCGTCGCAGCTTCCAAAGCAAATCCTCCGCTAACGATAGCGCCCCGTGGCTTTTCTGGGCACAAAAAAAACCCGCCGAGGCGGGTTTTTTCAGAAGCGCGTCACATCAGGCGAGTTCAGCGAAGCACTCTTCGATGATGGCCAGGCCTTTGTCCAGCAGTGCGTCTTCGGCAGTCAGCGGTACCAGGATACGCAGGACGTTGCCGTAGGTGCCGCAGGACAGCAGGATCAGACCCTTGTCGCGTGCCTTGGCAACAACCTGGCCAACAGCAGCAGCGTTCGGGGTGTGAGTGCCTTTCTCGAACACTTCAACAGCAATCATCGAGCCCAGACCACGGACGTCGCCGATGATCGGGAACTTCTTCTGGATTTCGCGCAGACCAGTGGTCAGGCGCTCACCCACAGCCTTGCTGCGGTCCAGCAGTTTCTCTTCTTCGAACACTTCGATCACGGCCAGGGCCGCGGCGCAAGCGATCGGCGAACCGGCGTAGGTGCCGCCCAGGCCGCCTGGAGCGATGGCGTCCATGTACTCGGCCTTGCCGCACACACCGGCCAGCGGGAAGCCGCCAGCGATGGACTTGGCGAAGGTGGTCAGGTCAGGCGCAACGCCCATCTGTTCCATGGCGAAGAAGGTGCCGGTACGGCCAGCGCCAGTTTGAACTTCGTCAGCGATCAGCAGGATGCCGTGCTGGTCGCACAGGGCGCGCAGGCGCTTCATCAGCTCTTTCGGCGCTGGCAGGAAGCCGCCTTCGCCTTGTACTGGCTCGAGGATGATCGCAGCGATGTCGCGTGGCTCGGCGTCGTTCTTGAAGATGCGCTCTACCGAAGCGATAGCGTCGTCAACGCTCACGCCGTGCAGTTCGCTCGGGAACAGGGCGCGGAACACGCCGCCTGGCATCAGGCCCATGCCAGCGGAGTACGGCACGACCTTGCCAGTCAGGCCCAGGGTCATCATGGTACGGCCGTGGTAGCCGCCGGTGAAGGCGATGACGCCAGCGCGGCCAGTGGCGGCACGGGCGATTTTCACGGCGTTTTCAACGGCTTCGGAGCCGGTGGTGACCAGCAGGGTCTTCTTGTCGAAGTCGCCCGGGACCAGCTTGTTGATCTTTTCGCACAGCTCTACGTAGGGTTCGTAGGCCAGCACCTGGAAGCAGGTGTGGCTGACTTTGGTCAGCTGCTCTTGCACGGCTGCAACCACTTTCGGGTGCAGGTGGCCGGTGTTCAGTACTGCGATGCCGCCAGCGAAGTCGATCAGTTCGCGGCCTTCAACGTCGATCACGGTCGAGTTCTTCGCGGTGTCGACGAAGATCGGGTGGATCTGGCCGACGCCACGTGGGACGGCAGCTACACGACGTTGCATCAAGGATTCGTTGGTCTTGCTCATAATGCCCTCATTGCGCCGACAGGAATGGCGCTTTTATTCGGGGGTGGCTGGGAGTGCTCGCGAACAGTATTCGTTGATCGACTGCCACAAACGCCCTGGCCACCAGGTACTGCGATGTAAAAAAGGCCAGCGAGACGTCGCTCTCGCGCCCCGCTGGCAGAGGTAAAGCCTTTACCGTGCTATCAGACGCTGATGCACAGGTATTTGATTTCGAGGTAGTCCTCGATACCGTACTTGGAACCTTCGCGGCCCAGGCCCGAAGCCTTGATGCCACCGAACGGTGCCACTTCGTTGGAAATCAGGCCGGTGTTGATACCTACCATGCCGTATTCCAGGGCTTCGGCAACACGGAACACACGGCTCATGTCGCGGGCGTAGAAGTACGAAGCCAGGCCGAACTCGGTGTCGTTGGACATGGCGATGACTTCGGCTTCGTCTTTGAAGCGGAACAGCGGCGCCAGTGGGCCGAAGGTCTCTTCCTTGGCGACAGCAGCAGTCTTCGGTACGTCAACCAGGATGGTCGGCTCGAAGAAGTTGCCTTCGATCAGCTTGCCACCGGACAGCACCTTGGCGCCTTTGGAAACGGCATCTTCGATGTGTTCCTGGACCTTGGCGACAGCTTTGCCGTCGATCAGCGGGCCAGTGGTGGTGCCGTCTTCCAGGCCGTTACCGATCTTCAGCTTGGCGACTGCAGCGGCCAGCTTCTCGGCGAACGCGTCGTAGACGCCGTCCTGCACGTAGATACGGTTGGCGCAGACGCAGGTCTGGCCGTTGTTGCGGTACTTGGAGATGATCGCGCCCTCGACCGCCTTGTCCAGGTCGGCGTCGTCGAACACGATGAACGGGGCGTTGCCACCCAGCTCCAGGGAAACCTTCTTGATGTCCTTGGCGCATTCTTCCATCAGCTGGCGGCCGATTTCGGTCGAGCCAGTGAAGGACAGTTTGCGTACCAGGGAGTTGCCGGTCAGTTCGCCGCCAACTTCGCCAGCGCTGCCGGTAACGACGCTCAGCACGCCAGCCGGGATACCGGCACGGTGTGCCAGCTCGACCAGGGCCAGGGCGGAGTACGGGGTTTGCGAAGCAGGCTTGAGCACCATGGTGCAGCCAGCGGCCAGGGCCGGGCCGGCTTTACGGGTGATCATGGCGGCCGGGAAGTTCCACGGGGTGATGGCCGCGGTAACGCCGATTGGCTGCTTGATGACGATCAGGCGCTTGTCTGGCTGGTGGCCCGGGATGGTGTCGCCGTAGACGCGCTTGGCTTCTTCGGCGAACCATTCGATGAACGAGGCGGCGTAGGCGATTTCGCCCTTGGCTTCGGCCAGCGGCTTGCCCTGTTCGGTGGTCATCAGGCGAGCCAGGTCGTCCTGGTTCTCGATCATCAGTTCGAACCAGCGACGCAGCTTGGTCGAACGCTCTTTGGCGGTCAGGGCACGCCAGGCCGGCAGGGCCTTGTCGGCGGCTTCGATGGCGCGGCGGGTTTCCGCGGTGCCCATCTTCGGCACGGTACCGATGACTTCACCGGTGGCCGGGTTGGTCACCTTGATGGTCTGGCCGTTGTCCGCATCCAGCCACTCACCATTGATATAGGCTTGCTGGCGGAACAACTGAGCGTCTTTGAGCTGCATGTCGGCTTCCCGAATTGTTGATTGTTGAAAAGCGCCCAAGGCAGGGCATCGAGCGTTTGAAATCTCAAACGAATGCTAAGCGGCTGCTGGGGTGTTGGACAATAGGCTGTTCGAAAAAAAGAACGAATGGTTGAACAGCCGGGCGGAAAATTCATCATTCTGCGTGATGGCAACTGGCCCTTTCGCGGGCACGCCCGCTCCCACAGGTACCCCACCGGTCTCGAGTTCGGTGCAGTACCTGTGGGAGCGGGCGTGCCCGCGAAGGGCCGGTACAGGTTAGACGAATGAACTGAAAGAAATGTGAAGGGAGGACCGACGGCCCTCCCGGAGGGATGAGTCAGAATGCCTTGGCCAAGTCGATCACCAGTGCCCGGTAGCCGACACTGCCCGGCTGCCGGCTGTGCACCTTCAGCTCCACCAGCACCTCCTGAGTCCCGCGCCGTACCTCATTCAGCACGGTAGCGGTCAGCTTCTCGGGCGTCAGGAAATTCACCGACGCCGAGTAGATGAACTGGGTATCGGTCTCCGGCCGGTAGGCCACCACCGAAGTCACCGGGCTGTACCACTCATCGCCGCGTTCCTTGCCGTACTCCCACACCTGCTCGACAGTGCCCTTGGCCTCATCGATGCGGTACTCGACCGCCCGGCTGTAGTTGCCGCTGAGCTTGGTCGGTGCAAAGTCACGGCCCCAGCCGTTGTCGAACACGGTCAGCGTGCCCTTGCCGGTCAGCCAGGCGGTGTGCTGGGTCCATGACCAGTCGAAGCCTTCGCTCTCGACCGGTTTCAGTACCTTCGCACGCAGGTGCAGCGGCCAGCCTTGGGGCGAGGCCAGAATCCATTTCACCTGTTTGTCGCGGCCGATCTTCACCACACCCTGGTGACGTGCTGAAACGATGATGCTGTCGTCATCGGCGTCGTAATCGATGGCATTGACGTGTGCCCAGTTACGCCCGGTACCCACGCCGGGGGTATCGCCAAAGGGCAGATCACCTTCGGCCAGTTCGTTGGCCAGCCGGTCGTCCTGCTTCTGTACGCCCTCCGGCAGCTGGACAGCGGCCTTGCCCAAGGTTTCCAGCAGGTCGCCGCGGTACGGGTCGAGGATCTGGTTGAGGTCCCAGAAGTCCAGCACATCCCCGGCCTCGTTCACCTCGATGATGTGGTCGCGGATCGAGCGCACACGCTTGCCGTCGGGGCGGCGGTAGTCGCTGGTGCCCACCCGTAGCAGGTAGGTGCCGTTGCTGGTCTCGCGGATTTCATGGGAGAAATCGGCAAACTTGTCGGGCAGCGTGCGTTGCCAGATGCGCCGGCCCAGCAGGTCGTACTTGGAATAGGTCTGGCCCTGGCCCCAGATCAGTTTGCCGTCGCGGGTCTGCTGGAAGCCCATGGTGCCACCCAGGCTGTCACGCCGGTTGGAGTCGTGGATCTGCTCGATATCCAGGTACCAGCGCACATCGCCATTCGTGTCGGCGATCCAGTTGTTGCCCACCTGGTCCCATTCCGCCGCGCCGCCCAGGGCGTTCCACTTGAAGGCACGGCCGCCCGGGATGTCGCCCTGCAAGTGGTTGAACAGGTAAAGACGCTTTTCAAAACCCGACGCCACCTTGATCGGCTCAACCTCCGGCAACGCGGCTGTCTGCTTCGCCACCACTGGCAGGCGTACGGCCGGGGCGTAGATCTGGTACTGCTGGCGGATACGCTCGCCGTCCAGCTTGTAGGTCACTTCCACCTGGTTGACGTGGTCCGGGTACAGGCCAAATACCGGGATGCCGCCGTAGGTCCACAATGACCGGTCAGACACGTCATAGACGATGTCCACGCCGCGCTCACCGCGCCCCAGCACGCGCACATGCGCGTCACTCAGGCTGCGGCCACCGTCGCGGATGATTGCGGTCAGCGGCGCCAACCGGTACGGGTTGACTACCACGTCACCCAGCAGCGCTTCGTCGTGCTGCGGGACTTTCGCGGTAAGGCAGGCGCCTTCAGGCAAAGCTGGGGTTTCGGTCTTGGCATTCATGGCAAAGCTCCTTGTGCTCAGAAGTCGTAACGGGCAGTTGCGCCGAAGGTGCGCGGGGTACCGAGTACGCCGGCATAGCCACCGTTGGCGGAGTTCCACAGGCTGGTGAAGTAGGTTTTGTCACCGGCGTTTTTCACCCACAGCGACAGGTCGACCACGCCGTCGCCCTGGTCCAGGCGTACACCGGCTGAAAGGTTGACCAGCGCATAGCTGGGGATCTGGCCGAAATCGGAATCGTCGATGGTGCCCACGGCCTTCGAGCGGAAGGCATAGCTGGCGGTAACGTAGGGCTCGACATGGTCGGTGGCTTGCCACTTGTACTGGGTGTTGAGGTTGGCGATGTACTTGGAGGCGCCGACCACCTGGTGTCCAGACAGGTCGCAGGTGGCGGCGGCATTGGCCAGGCTCACCTCCGGCGGGCATGGCGCGTCCTTGTATTCGGTGTAGCGCACGTCGTTCCACGAGCCGTTGAAGTTGACGGTAAGGCCGCGGATCGGCAGCGCCGTGGCTTCGAACTCAAGGCCGCGAGAGCGCACGCGGCCGGCGTTGGCCAGGTACTGCACGCGGTTGATCTGGTCGTAGACGTTGGCCTGGTAGCCGTGAACTTCAGCCCAGAACAGGTTGCCGTTGAGTTGCAGACGGCCGTCTAACAGGGTGCTCTTCAAACCCAGTTCGGCGTTGTTGACCCGCTCGGTGCCGACCAGCAGCGAGTCAGTGCCCAGCCGTGGTGCTGCGCCGACCGTGAGGTTGACGCCGCCAGACTTCTCGCCGTGAGTCAGGGTGGCGTAGCCCAGCAGCTGCTCGTTGAAGCGGTAGCTCAGGCCCAACAGGCCGGAAGGGCTGAAACTGTACTGGTTGAGGTCGCCCGAATCGTAGGCACCTATCCGGCCCTGGCGCGCTGTGGCGGCGGCACCGGTCACTGCCGCGCCGCCACTGGGTGCATCGCGGGTTACCCAGGCGCTCTTCTCTTCATAGGTACCGCGAATGCCTGCGGTGAAATCCAGGCGGTCGGTGACATGCCAGGTGCCTTGGGCGAACAGCGCATAGCTATCGGTATCGATATGCCCGTCACCAATGGTATTGACGTTGTTCAGCGCGCCGGCAGGTGTGAGGTTCCAGACATCCGCCTGCGGCCCGTAGTAAGTGAAGGATTTGTTGTCCAGGTCCTGCTTGAAGTAATAGGCACCCAGCACGTAGTCGAAGGCGCCACCGGTAGGCGAAGCCAGGCGGATTTCCTGCGAGTACTGCTTGTCGCGCACCGATACCCCGGCGCTGTAGAACACCGGCACGTTCAGGCCATCGTCATTGCGCGGGGTGAAGTCCCACCAGCGGTATGCGGTGATCGAGGTCAGGGTGAAGTCGTTAGGCAGGGTCCAGTTGGCCTCTACCGAGGTGCCGCCCTGGAACACCGTCACCTGTTGGTCGGCGTCGAAATTGACCTTGCGGTCCTTGCCCGACACCAGCGTCGCACCCGCCTGGGCAGCCAGGCTTTCGTAGCGGTTGACGCCGTTGATGGTCGGGCCGGTGCTGTACAGGCTGAGGATGCCGTTGTTGGAATCCTCTTCGTTGTACTCGCCGATCCAGCGCAGGTTGAAGGTTTCGCTGGGTTTGAACAGCAACTGGGTGCGAAAGCCCTGGCGCTTGCCGCCGTTGAGGTCGTCGCCGTTGTGGATGTTCTTCACATAGCCATCGTCTTCGGTGCGGTAGGCGCTGATGCGCCCGGCCAGGGTCTCGCTGATCGGCCCCGAGAAGCTGCCTTGAGTTTGCACGTAGCCGTCTTCGCCAATCGACTGCTGGATACTGCCTTCGCGGTGGAAGGTGGGCTTGCGCGTGGTGATGTTGAGCACGCCGGCCGTGGTGTTCTTGCCGAACAGCGTGCCCTGCGGACCGCGCAGCACTTCGAGCTGCTCCACGTCCAGCAGGTCGAACACCGCCATGCCTGGGCGGCCAAGGTAGACGTTGTCCAGGTAGATACCGACGCTACCCTCCAGGCCGTCACTGGCCGGGTTGTTGCCCAGGCCACGGATCGAGATGCTCGACTGGCGGGCATGCACGTAGGCGACGTTGGTGCTGGGCACCAGCTGTTGCAGATCCTGCACACGGTAGATGCGTTGGGTTTCCAGGGTTTCGCTGTCGAGCACGCTGATCGGCGTGGGCACGCTTTGCGCGGTTTCTTCGCGGCGGCGGGCATTGACCGTGACGGTGCCGAGCTTGGCTTCCTGTTCCACCGCCGGGGTGGCGCTGACCGGCTCTTCGGCGAAGCTGCCAGAGGACGCCGCCAGCAGCACGCCAGCGGCCAAGGGTTGCAAGGTAAAGCGCGACGCGCGCGCAGGCCAACGGGAAAGTCCGGACATGCAAATGCTCCTTGAGGCATGGGCCCTGGCGAGCATTTCCGTTGGCGGAACCGAATCGCGGTCAGTCGGGCTTATATTCTTTTAAGTGATACAAATATTTGTAATTCATATTTAGTGGAATAAGTAACACCCTTTATAAGGGGACTCACCCTTGTCAGCAATTGCATTTGACCGAAGGTTTTAATGTAGAAAATGCATATCGATCTGCGTCAGCTGCGCCACTACATCGCCCTTGTCGAACACCGTAGTTTTGTGGCCGCAGCAGCGGCGGTGAACCTGTCGCAATCGGCTTTCAGCCGTAGCATCCAGACCTTGGAGCACAACATTGGCTGCCGCCTGGTGGACCGCGCCAGCAAGGAACTGGCGCCAACCCGCCAAGGCTTGCTGGTGCTGGAGCACTCGCGGCGGCTGGTGCATGGGGCGCACAACCTGGTCAACGAGATCCACCAGTTCAACGGCGCCACTACCGGCGTGGTGCGCTTTGGCTCAGGGCCTGCGCCGGCCGGTGGCCTGGTGCCGCGAGCGGTGGCGCGTTTCGTGGCCGAGTACCCGGCGGCGCGCACCTGCTTCCAGGTGGACAACTGGCAGGCGTTGAACCGCAAGCTGGTTGCCGAAGAGATCGAGTTCTTTGTCGCCGACACCCGCCAGTTCGAGTCCGACCCGGACTACCAGGTGCACAAACTGACGCCACAGCGCTGGCACTTCTGCTGCCGCGCCGGGCACCCGCTGACCCAGCAGGAAGCCGTGCAGGCGCGAGACCTGTTCGACTACCCGATGGCCACCACCTTCCGCCCGCCGAACATCCGCAAGATCCTCAGCGACCTCAGCGGGCGGCAGGACTTCCTGCCAGCGGTAGAGTGCGAGCACGGGTATGCGCTACTGAATGTGGTGATGCACTCGGACACCATCGGCATTGCCTGCAATGCCAATTTGCGGCCGTATCAACGCGAGGGCGGGTTGGTGAAGTTGAACCTGGCGGACCTGACGCCCGAGCAGGAAGAGGCGTGCCATACCCGCTATGGAGTGGTGAGCCGGGTGGGGTATGGTTTGTCGCCGTTGGCCCAGGGGCTGGTCAGGCAGTTGATTGCCTGTGATACCGAGGTGTAGCTGGCGGGGGCTTCGCCCCCGTTTCGCGACACAAGGCCGCTCCTACAAGGGTGCGCGACCTCCTGTAGGAGCGGCCTTGTGTCGCGATAGGGCCGCAAAGCGGCCCCGGCGATATCAGCCTTTACGCGTAGTCCGGCTCAACTGCCCATCCACCCCGACCGGCACTTCACCCGCCAACGTCACCCGCCGCACCACCCGTGGCTGGGTCCCGTAATCATCCACCGCATAATGCTGCGTCGCGCGGTTATCCCAGATCGCCACATCCCCGGCCTGCCAGCGCCAGCGCACGGTGTTCTCCAGGCGCGTCACATGCCCTTGCAGCACGGCAAACAGGTGCTGCGAATCCGCCAGCGAATAGCCCTTGATGCGTTTCACGAAATGCCCCAGTTGCAGTGCCCGCTCGCCACTGATCGGGTGCACACGCACCACCGGGTGCTCGGTTTCGTACACCGTCGAGGTGAACACCTTACGGTAACGCTCCAGTTTGGCCGGGTCCACATCGGGTTTGAGGCTGGCGTAGTCGTACTCGTTGCTGTGCACCGCCCACAACTTGTCGGCCAGTTCACGCAGCGGCTCGGGCAGCTCCTGATAGGCCGCCGCCGTGTTGGCCCACACGGTATCGCCACCCGATGCCGGCGCCACCACGCTGCGCAGGATGGAGGCCTTGGGGTAGGCGTCGACGAAGGTCACGTCGGTGTGCCAGGAGTTGGCCCGCTGGCCATCGGCGCCATCGAGTTGCAGCAGGTAGCTGGTACCGTCCACCACCGGCACGGTGGGGTGGGCAACCGGCTCGCCGAGCAGCTTGGCAAAGCCTTCCTGGCTCTGATCGTCCAGGTGCGTCTGATCGCGGAAGAAGATCACCTTGTGCTGTACCAGCGCAGCCTGGATCGCCTCGATCGTGGCTGCATCGAGGTCGGCAGACAGCCTCACCCCGCGGATTTCGGCGCCGATACGGCCGGCAACCGGGTGAATGTCGAGTTCGAGGGCTTGTGGCGCGGTGGCCAGGGCGGCATTGCTCATGGTCGTGGTCCTTGCGGTGATTGTCGGGTTATCAGGTTTCAGCGAGCAGCCTGCACGGCCTGCTCCTGTTTCAATGCAGCATCGAGAAAGCGTGGTTCGATCCAGTCGGCTACCTGGAAGCCACGGCGGATCAGGCGCTCCTTGGCTGCCAGGTCGACGCCCTGCTGCAACTGGCCGACAAATTCGGCGTCCAGGCGTGGGTCGAAGTAGTGGGCGAGGTTTTCCTTGGCCAGGTCATCGCTGAGGATGCTGCGTGGCCAGTTGGCGTTGGTGGCCACCAGGTCCACATACGCCTCGCGGTTGTGCTCATCGCGCAGCCAGTTACTGGCTTGCTCCTGGGCGTTGACCAGGCGCTGGACCAGCTCGGGGTACTTGCGGATGAAGTCGCCCGTGCCCAGCAGCACCGCCTGGGTGCTGCCGGCACCTTCAAGGTCGCGCGAGTTGACCGGCAACTCCACCAGCCCGCGCTCACGCAGTGACAGCAGGTTGGACAGGCCCCAGGTGGCATCGATCTGCTTGGCGGCCAGCGCGGCGTTGGCGGCATTGAAGTCCAGGTTGATGACCTTCAGGTCGCGTTCGGTGAGCCCCTGGCTGGCCAGTGCACTGGCGAACGACAGCTGGTTCGCTGTACCGCGGAACACCGCCACGCGCTTGCCCTTGAGGTCGTGCAGGGTCTTGATGCCGGAGCCGGGCACTACGCCCAGGTAACTCTTTACCCCTCGCACACCTGCCGACAGCACGCGGGTGTCCAGGCCATTGGCCTTGCCGACGATCGCGGCCAGGTCACCTAGGTAGGCGAAGTCGGCCTGGCCGTTGGCCAACGCCTCGTTGACCACAGGGCCGGCCCCCTTGAAGAAGTGCCAATCGATGCGGATGCCGTCCTTGGCAAATTCCTTCTCAAGCAACTGCTGATCACGCAGCACATCAACTACGCCGCCCGCACTGGGCTTGCTACCGGCACTGAGGTCGGGCACGGCAATACGGATGCTCTCAGGCTTGGCGGGCTCGGCCGCCTGGGCACCGAGGGTGAAGGCCAGCCCAAGGGCGGTAACGAGGTGGCGCAACGGGGTTTTCATGGCAAGGCTCCTTGGCAGGCTGCCACCGGCGATGGCCGGCGCTTTGGCCAGAAGCTAGGCAGGTCTGGTTAGAACCTACAAAGACCAAAACTTCATCTTTCAGTAACTGGAAGGCATAAATCAGGCTGCATGCGGGTCTGCGAGGTGCTTGCGCAAAGCGCATGGAAAATATGAGGAAAACGCAACGACGGGGGGCTTCCGTATGCAGGGGACGCATGCTCTTATCTCTTGAAAGTCGCTTGTCGGATTTTTTAATTCCATAAGTGAATAAACTAACAACGTCTCGAGAGATGGCCGATGAATGGAGTTCTGAGCAGGAATCGGAGGTGGCTTCGGGGGCCGCTGCGCGGCCCTATTGCGAAACAATGCCGCCCCCACACAGGCCGTGACCGCTTGTTGCCTTGGTTGCTGCCTGTGCTGATTGCGCTGCTGTGGGTGGTGGCGAGCCGGCAGCACTGGATGAGCGAGCAGATCCTGCCGGCGCCGGCACTGGTGTGGCAGAGCGCGGTGGAATTTGGCTCTGGCGAGCTCTGGGGGCACCTGTGGATAAGCCTGCAACGGTTGTGCTGGGGGCTGGCGGCGGGTATCGGCAGCGGATTGCTGCTGGGGGTGTGGCTGGGCGCTTCGCGGCAAGCACAGACGCTGGTTTTGCCGACTTTCGTGGCGCTGGCGCAAATTCCCACTCTGGCCTGGATCCCGCTGTTCATGCTGTTCTTTGGCATCGGTGAACTGCTGAAGCTCGTGGTGCTGGTAAAAGCCGTGGTGGTGCCCGTCACCTTGCACACACTGGTGGGTGTGCGCGATGCCCAGCCAAAACTGCGTGAAGCCGCTGCGGCCCTGCGCCTGCCACGCCACCTGCTGTTCCTGCGCCTGCTGCTGCCAGCGGCCCTGCCCGCTTTTCTCACCGGCGTGCGCCTGGCCCTGGCCACCGGCTGGACCTCGCTGCTGGCGGTGGAGCTGCTGGCATCCAGCGAAGGGATCGGCTACCTGATGGTGTGGGGACGCCAGCTGTTCATGCTCGACCTGGTGCTGCTGTGCATTCTGGTAATCGGCCTGGTGGGTGCCGTACTGGAACGCAGCTTCTCCGGCCTGGAAAAGCGCCTGCTGTACTGGCCACAACCGGCCACGGGTGAACAGCAGCGCGGGCCGGTGCCACGCGGATGGCAAAGCTTGCTGCTGCCTCTGGCACTACTGGCGCTGTGGCAAGCCAGCAGCAGCTTCGGCTGGGTTGACCCGAACATTCTCACTTCGCCACTTGAGGTGCTGCGCACACTGCTGGTCGGTCTGGCCGATGGGTCACTGCCGCAGGCCTTGCTGCTAAGCCTGGAGCGCACCCTCACCGGCCTGCTGCTGGGTGGTGGCGCCGGCCTGCTGACCGGCTTGCTGCTGGGGCTTTCAAAACCGGCAGATCGCCTTTTCGGGCCTGGCCTTACGGCCTTGCGCCAGGTAGCGCTGTTCGCTTGGGTGCCGCTGCTCACCGCCTGGTTCGGCCTGGGTGAAGGGGCCAAGCATGTGTTCGTCGGCTTGGCCGCATTCTTCCCGCTGCTGATCGCTACCCAGCGTGGTATCGCCAGCCTCTCGCCACAACTGGGCGAAGCGGCCCGCACGTTACGCCTGGGCCTGTGGCAACGCTTGCGCCTGCTGGTGCTGCCCGGTGCCGCCCCGGCCATTTTTGCCGGCCTGCGCCTGTCGCTGATCTATGCCTGGCTGGGCACCATCGGCGCCGAATACTTCATGCCTTCGGACGGCGGCATCGCCAGCCTGATGATCGGTGCCCAGCAACTGTTCCGCATGGACCAGGTAATGGCTGCGATGGTGCTGATCGGCCTGGTCGGCGCCCTGCTCGGCACCCTTGGACAACGCCTCGAATCGCGCGCCACGCGCTGGAGAACTGCATGAACGCCTTCAACACTTCGCACCTGCACGCGGCCAACCAGCCCGACACCACACCGCCCTTGGTGAGCTTCGAGGGCGTCAGCAAGGTTTTCACCGTGGACGGCCAGCCGTTCGAGGCGATCCGCAACTTCAACCTGTCGATCAATGAAGGCGAGTTCATCGCCATTGTCGGTGCATCCGGTTGTGGCAAGTCCACGTTGCTGCGCTTGCTGGTAGGTCTGGACACCGACTACAGCGGCAGCATCCGCGTAGACGGGCACAGCGTGAGCGGCATTGGTGGCGAACGCGGCATCGTGTTTCAGGAACACCGGTTGTTTCCCTGGCTGAACGTGGAGCAGAACATCGCCTTGGGCCTGGTCAATGAGTCGCTTACCCAAGGTGAGCGTGCGCGGCGCGTACACGAGTTCGTGCAGTTGGTGGGGCTGGTGGGCTTCGAATCGGCCTACCCACACCAGCTATCAGGCGGCATGGCCCAGCGCGTGGCCATCGCCCGCGGCCTGGTTGCCAGCCCACGGATCTTGCTGCTCGATGAGCCCTTCGGTGCGCTGGATGCACTGACCCGCCAGCAATTGCAGGACGAACTGCTGGCCATTCGCGAACGCGCGGGCATCACCACCTTGCTGGTCACTCACGATGCAGAAGAAGCCACGTACCTGGCTGACCGGGTAGTGGTGCTGGAGCCACGCCCGGGCAGGATCAAGTCGGTGGTCGAGATCGATCTGCCGCACCCGCGGTTGCGCACGGGCGTTGCGCTGCATGGCCTGCGCGAAAAGGTACTGCACCAGATCACCGGGGATGGCGGTTACCTGCCGCCGCCGGTGCGACGCGTGGAAGGGCTGAGGCCGGAACTGATTGCGCTCTGAGCCTGTTCGCGGGCAAGCCCGCGAAGAAGACTCACTGGCCAGTCAGGTCACGCAGGTAGGCCCAAGGGTAGATGCCCCGCTCATGCCCGTCGCTGAACACCAGTTGCACACCGTACCCTTGTGACTCGATCTGCACCACACGCACATCGTCGGGCACCAGGTTGATCCCGCCCGACAGCCGGGTCGCACGGCATCGTGAACAAGGGCAAGCACCGCGCAAACGGATATGGCTGAGGCGGTGCTCGCCGTCTTCCCATTGCAGTACCAACTGCCCTGGCCCGCGCAGGTTACGAATGACTTGCGGGGCGTTCATCAGGCAGCCCCGCGCAGTTGCGCCAGGGCAATCCGCACCGCCTTGCGCACCTCGGGGTCGCTATCGGCCTCGGCGGCCTGCAGCACCGGCAAGGCACACGCCTGGCCCAGCTCGCCCAGGGCCAGCGCCGCTTCCTTGCGCAGGTTGGCAATGCCATGGCCAAGCAACGCGCCAAGCGGGCCCAGTGCAGCGGCATAGCGCAGCCGACCTAGTGAACGCGCTGCCCGCAGGCGTACCTGCCAGAAGTCATCGGCAAGGGCATCCACCAGCGCCGGGCCTGCTTGGTCCTGACCGATTTTGCCTAACGTGGTGGCGGCTTCCTCGCGTACTTGCCAGGCCTGGTCAGCCAATGCCGCCACCAACGCAGGCAGCACCGAACTGTCCCGGGCAAGGCCCAACGCGCCGATGGCCGCGCGGCGCACCTCGGTGTCCGGCTCGTTCTCGGCGAGCGCTGCCAGCGCCAGCAATGCAGGCTGGTGCTTGAGCCAACCTAGAATGCCTACAGCCTCACGCCGCACGGCGGCGTCGTCATCGGCCAGCGCCAGCAGCGCAGGTTCGGCAGCATCCTCCAGGCGCAGCTCGCGCAAGGCTCGCAGGGCACTGGAGCGGACGAAGGCATCGGCGTGCTTGACCCATGGCAGGATCAGCTGGCCGGCTTCAAGGCTCTTGAGTTCGCTGAGGCTCTGCGCAGCTGCCAGCCGTACCGGTTCGGCTGCATCCGCCAGCGCAGCACACAGTGCCTGCACAATTTCAGGTTCCTCCCAGGCCTCAAGCAGGCGCGCGGCCTCGGCACGCACTTCGTCGGCAGCATCCACCAGCAGTGCATCGGTAAGCCATGGCAAGCCATCCGGGTCTTCCAGGTCGGCCAGCTCAATCAGGGCGATGCGGCGCACGCCAGCGTCGCTGGCATCAAGGCGAGGCAACAGGGCAAGGATGTCGGGGTTGTCAGTCGTTCGGTCAGTCATAGCGCGATCCGTAGCGGTGGGTGGTCAGTGTCCGGCAGGCCCAGCGGGGTCAGGCGCGGCAGTTCGCGGCCTTCCTCGTGGCGGAGCAAAGCCAGGCAGTGACGCTTGAGGTGAGTGAATTCAGGGCTGGTCAGCAGGCTGGCGTGGCGGGGTCGCGCAAAGTCCAGGCGCAGGTCGTCGATGAAGCGACCGGGGCGCGGGCTCATCACCAGAATGCGGTCGGCCAGGAACAGCGCTTCGTCGATATCGTGGGTGACGAACACCACGGTGGTGCGGATGCTGGCCCAAATCTCCAGCAGCAACTCCTGCATGCGTGCACGGGTTTGCGCGTCCAGGGCGCCGAAGGGTTCGTCCATCAGCAACAGTCGCGGGCGGTTGATCAGCACTCGGGCAATCTCGGCCCGTTGCTGCATGCCGCCGGACAGCTGGCTTGGCCAGCGCCCGGCAAAGTCGGCCAGCCCCACCAGTTGCAACATTTCACCCGCTTGCCGGTAACGTTCGGCGCGGCCAATGCCCTGCATCTTCAGGCCGAAGGCCACGTTGTCGAGCACGCTGCGCCAGGGCAGCAAGGTGTGGTGCTGGAACACCATGCCACGCTGCGGTGATGGCCCGGCAACAGGCTGGCCGTCCACGTTCAACTGGCCGCTGTTGGGCACCAGGTGCCCGGCCAGGGCGCCGAGCAACGTCGACTTGCCACAACCGGAGGGCCCCAGGATGCATACGAACTCACCCGGCTCAACGGCAAAATCCAGGCGCTGTACCGCCTCGAACGCTTCGTTGCCGTGCCCAAGGCGTATCGACAGACCGCGACCATCGATACGCCCCGGTGCCTGTTGATAACTGTTCATCAACTGGCCCTCCGCGTGCGGTACCACGGCGTGGCCAGCGCCCCCAGGCGCTTGACCAGGGCGCTGCTGCCCATGCCCAGCACGCCGATCAGCAGCATGCCGACGATGATGTCCGGGTAATTTTGCAAGGTGTATGACTCCCAGGTGTAGTAGCCGATGCCGAACTGCCCGGAAATCATCTCGGCAGTGACCAGGCAGAACCATGACGTCCCCATGCCGATGGCCAGGCCGGTGACGATGCTCGGCAACGCCCCAGGCAACACCACTTCGCGCAGGATCGCCCGGCGCCCGGCGCCGAGGCTGCGCGCCGATGCCACCAGGCGCGGGTCGACAGCCTCGACGCCGTGCACGGTGTTGAGCAGGATGGGGAACAACGCGCCGGTGAAGGTGATGAACACCATCGACAGTTCCGACGACGGGAACATCAGGATCGCCAGCGGGATCCACGCCACCGCCGGAATCGGTCGCAACACTTCCAGCGGCGGCAGCAGGGTGTCTTCTGCCCATTTCGAGCGGCCGATCAGCAACCCCAGGGCCACCCCAACCAGCGCCGCAGTGGCATAACCGGCAAACACCCGCGACAGGCTGCTGCCCAGGTGCGCCAGCAGGGTGCTGGAGGTCAGCAACTGCCAGGCAGCGTCCAGCACCGCCCTGGGTGTAGGGACATAGGTGAACGTCAGCAGACCGAGGTCCAGTTTTGCGCTTGCCGCCACCTGCCAGAACAGCAGACAGGCCAGCAGCGAAGCCAGGCGCACCGGCCAGCGCTTGTGGTTGCGGGTCATGTCGGTGCCTCCCGGTCAGCGCTGGGCGACCAGCTTCTGGTTGGCGCTGACGAAGTCCAGCGCCTCGCCACCATGAGCCTTGGCATACTGCTCGGCCTGGTCCTTGAGCAGGAACGCCGCCAGTTCGCCGTTGGCGTTGCGCACAAACCAGGCCTGGTTGGCCAGCAGCTTGATGCCGCTGTCAGCGGCCTGGGCGTAGATGGCGCGGATGTCCTTGCCCTCTTGCTCCAGCTGGGCCAGGGCACCCAGGGCGGCCTCCGGCGAAGCATAGTGGCGAACCTTGTCTTCACCACGCACCCAGATCTGCGCCAGACGGCTGAAGTCGGTGATCGGTTTGCCGGTCAGCGCGTCATTGGCCTTGAGCGGCAGCGGGTCGTAGTCTTCAAGGGCCTTGTCGTAGTCCAGGCCTGCCTGTTTGAAGGCGGCACGGATGTACTGGTCGTCGATGAACTTGTCGGTGTCCAGGCCACGGTCGGTCTTTTTAAGCAGCTTGAGCGTATCGATAGACGTAGCGACTGCCTGGCGGTATTCGGGCTTCCAGGTCAGGTCGCGGGTCTGCAGGCCGAGCGGGCCGTGGAACAGGTAATTGACCTCGGCTTCGATACCCGTGACCTTCTCGATCAACTCGCTGTACTTCTCAGGCTCCGCCGCGATCAGGCGGTCGGCTTCAAGGCTGGCGCGCAGGTAGGCGGTGACCACTTCCGGGTACTTCTTCGCGTAGTCGGCATCGACCAAGGCACCATGGAAAGTCGGGGCGTTGGCCTGGGCGCCGTCATAGATCTTGCGAGCGAAGCCGCGGTTGGGGAACAGCTCGGCGAACGGCACGAAGTCGGCGTGGGCTTCGATGCGGTTGCTGCGCAGGGCGGAGCCGGCGATCTCCGGCGCCTGGGCGATGATCCGCACATCCTTCTGCGGGTCCCAGCCCTGGGCTGCGACCGCCCGCAGCAGCATGCCGTGGGCGGTGGAGGCAAATGGCACGGAAATGGTCTTGCCCTTGAGCTCAGCCAGCGACTGCACGCTGGACGCCGCAGGCACGACGATGCCGTTGCCGCTGCCATGCACGCTACCCGACAGCACACTGATGAACAGGCTGCGCTTGCCGGCATCCAGGTGCGCAACGCCGTTGAACGAGCCCGGGAAGTCGGCCATGGCGCCGAAGTCGAGTTTGCCGGCGACCATCTCGTTGGTCAGCGGCGCACCGCTGGTGAAGTTCTTCCACTCGACCTGGTAGGTGGCGTCCTTGTACTTGCCGTCGTGCGGCAGGTACTTGTCCAGCAGGCCCAGCTCACGGATCAGCAGGCCGCCGGTGGCGCAGTTGATGGTGGTGTCCTGGGTGCCGATGGCGATGCGAATGGTTTCAGCGCTGGCATTCAGGCCAGTGAGTGCCAGCGCGAGGCCAGCCACGGTTGTAACAAGGCGCATGGGTGTTTCCCCTCGAATCGTTATAAGAGTTGGAGTCGTCTCCGCCGCCCGGCTTGGGTGGTGGGAAACGAGGGGCACATCTGGAGGGCGTCCGGTGGTTCGCCGGATGGCGGGATCAATCAGCGCAGCAGGTACGGGATGTCGACCTTCACCGCGCCGGTGGGGCAGTCTTTCTCGCAGGGCATGCAGTACCAGCATTCGTCGAAGGCCATGTAGGCCTTTTGCGTGGCAGGGTTGATTGCCAGCAGGTCCATGGGGCAGACCTCGACGCACACGGTGCAGCCTTTTTCGGCGATGCATTTGTCCTCGTCGATGGTGACCGGGGCGCTGCTGCGGAAGAAGATTTCTTGCGGCTGGTAGGCCATTTCACGGAGTCCTTGGGGCCTTCATGGGCTCCCTTTTTATCTAAAGGCTTGCACATTTCCCTGTGGGAGCGGGTTTACCCGCGAAGAATCCAACACGGTGGATGGCACCGGCTTCGCCGGTGTTCGCGGGTAAACCCGCACACAAGGAGAGGTGTCGCTTAGGCGGCATCGGCTTTGACCCGCAACCGGTCGTAAGCAGTCTGCTCATCTGCATCCAATGGGATCAGGTACGGTTCGACGGCCTTCTTGAAACTGGTCATTTCACCGTTCTCGCCCTTTTTCAGATGGCAATGGCAGAACCACTCGCCATCGTTGCGCTCAGGGAAGTCCACCCGGTGGTGGTACAGCCCCCAGCGGCTTTCCTCACGGAACAGCGAGGCCCGCGCCGCCATCTCGGCGCAATCGCGAATCACCGACACTTCCATCGCACGCATCAGTTCATGAGGGTTGCTGGCCTTCATCTGCTCCAGATCGCGCTCGATCTCGGCAAACCGCGCCAGGCCGATTTCCATCTTCTTGGTCACCTTCGGCGGCTGCAGGTAGTCGTTGACCATGCGCCTGAGCTTGTACTCGACCTGGGCTGGCGGCAGGCCATGCTCACGCTGCAGCGGGGCAAACACCCGCGCACGCTCGCGTTCGACCTGCTCGGCATCTACCTCGGCCAGTTCACGCCCGGCCACGTAATGCGCAGCGTTCACACCGGCAAACCAACCGTAGGTAAAAGCGCCGAGCATGTAGTTGTGCGGCACCGCAGCCATGTCGCCCGCGGCATACAGCCCTTTGACGCTGGTCTCGGCCTTCTCATTGACCCACACCCCCGATGCCGAATGCCCGGAGCAGAAACCGATCTCGGAAATATGCATCTCGACCATGTGCTGGCGGTAGTCGGTGCCACGCCCGGCGTGGAACTGGCCACGGCTGGGGCGTTCGTTGCTGTGCAGGATCTCTTCGATATTCTGGATCGTCTCCTCGGCCAAGTGGTCCAGTTTGAGGAACACCGGGCCATTACCGCCCTCAAGCTCCTGGTGGAACTCCCACATCATCTGGCCGCTCCAGTAGTCGCACTCGATGAAGCGCTCGCCCTTGCTGTTGGCGGTATAACCACCCAGCGGGCCGGTGACATAGGCGCAGGCCGGGCCGTTGTAGTCCTTGATCAGCGGGTTGATCTGGAAGCACTCGAGGTTGGCCAGCTCGGCGCCTGCGTGGTAAGCCATGGCATAGCCATCACCGGCGTTGGTCGGGTTCTCGTAGGTGCCCATCAAATAACCCGACGACGGCAGCCCCAGGCGCCCGGCGGCACCACAGGCAAGGATCACTGCCTTGGCCCGCACCACACGAAACTCGCCGCTGCGGCAGTCAAAGCCCAGCACACCCGCGGCGGCACCTTCGCCATCGAGCAGCACACGGGTGCAGACCATACGGTTGCTGATCTCGACCCGTGCACGCTTGAGCTGGCGGTACAACACCTTCTTGATGTCGTGGCCTTCGGGCATGGGCAGCACATAAGCGCCCATGTGGTGAACCTTCTTCACCGCGTAGTCGCCGGTCTCGTCCTTCTCGAACTTCACGCCCCAGCGGTCGAGCTGCTCGATGGTTTCAAAGCTGTGGGTGGCGTAGGCATGCACGGTGGCCTGGTTGACGATGCCGTCATTGGCCACGGTAATTTCCTTGGTGTACTGCTCGGGGGTGGCATGGCCGGGGATGATGGCGTTGTTCAAGCCGTCCATACCCATGCTGATGGCACCGCTGCGCTTGACATTGGCCTTGTCCAACAGCAGCACGCGCAGGCTTTTGTCCTGCTCCTTGGCCTTGATCGCCGCCATCGGCCCGGCGGTGCCGCCACCGATGATGATGATGTCGTAGTCCTGGGTCTGGATGCTCATGCCTTGCCCCCTTTCTGGCGATCAATGCGCAGGCGGTACTGGAAGGCATCGCCGCGGTAGTACAAGTGTTCGAAGTCCAGTGGCGTGCCGTCGGCAGCATGGGTCAGGCGCTCGATGCGCATGATCGGCGAGCCTTCTTCAACATCCAGGGCCTGGGTCAGGTCGCTGTCGGCCAGGACCGCATCAATGGCCAGGTCGGCGTGGCCAAGGGCGATGCCGCAGTCGTTTTCCAGCAGCAGGAAGATGTCGCGGGTAACCAGGTCGGCCTTCTCCAGTTTTTCGCCGACGGCCTTGGGCAGCCAGGTGAGCTCCAGCGATACCGGCTCGCGGTTGATCAGGCGGACCCGGCGGATCTCGGTAACCAGGCTGCCCTCCTCGACCTGCAGCCGGGCCGCCACCAAGGCGTTGGCCGGCACATGGCGGAAGCTGCGCAAGCGGTTGATCACTTCGTAGCCCATCTGCGTCATCGACTCGCCCAGGCCCTGCAGGGTGCTGACGTTCTGGAACGCCTTGGGCTTGGCAACGAAAGTGCCTTTGCCGTGGATCTTGAAGATCAGCCCTTCCTTCTGCAGGTCGCCCAGCGCCTGGCGCACGGTGATGCGGCTGACGTCGAAGGCCTTGCCCAGCTCGCTTTCAGACGGCATACGGCTATGCGATGGATAAGTGCCGTCGAGAATGCGCTCGCGCAGCAGTTCCTTGAGCTGGGTATAGAGCGGTACCGGGGACAGGGGGAGCAGTTGGGCCATGGGATCTCTTCACTGAGCGATTACTTGTTATAACAAGTTGTGACCAGAGAATAGTGGGCATAAGAATGATTGGGGAAATACCGATATCGCATATTGATAGATGAAGTTCCGGCTGTCGGTGCTGGCAACAAGGGAAAAAAGGCTACAGATCAAGGCGATGGACGCCACCGATTCAGATGGGTATCATGCGTGCGCGTTGCACTCGTAGCTCAGCTGGATAGAGTACTGCCCTCCGAAGGCAGGGGTCGTGGGTTCGAATCCCGCCGAGTGCGCCATATCAAAAAGCCCTGGGCCTGAGCCCGGGGCTTTTTCGTTTGTGCGACATGTCGCGTTTCTGGCACTCCCGTGCCAAGGGTCATTGGTGTTAGCGTGGGCGTCTTCCCGTTTCCTGACGGGTAACCCATAACAATGATTGGCGAAGGAATGCGCACAACCATGCACCTGAAAAAACTGACCGCCACCACCCTGCTGCTGGCCAGCATCGGCCTGTTCACCCAACCGGCCCAGGCCAACCTCACCCAGCAGCAATCCGCTGCCATCGTCAAAGCCTTCGACGGCAGCAACCCGAGCGACTTCAAGCAGTTTCTCGGCAAGCTCAAAGGCAGCGACCTGGCCAAGGCCGACAACCTTGAGGCAACCCTGGACGCCTACTTGGCCAACAAGCAACTGGCCGCCGAACAGCAAGATGAAATCAACCGCCTGCTCGGCCTGTATACCCGCATCAAGTACGGCAAGGCCGCCACCGAAACCCTGCGCGAACTGGTGGCCATCCCCACCTTCAGTGTCGAGGGTACGCCACAGCACGAGAACCCCGAGTTCCTGAAGATTGCCGACAAGCTCAAAGCCCTGGCCGACAGCTTCGGCCTGGCCTTCCGCAACATCGACAACCGGGTGTATGAGGTTTCGCTCGGCAGCGGCAAGGAAGTGATCGGCATCCATGCCCATGCCGACGTGGTGCCGGTCAACCCGGACAACTGGAAGCTGGCCGACGGCACGCGCCTGGACCCGTTCAAGGTGACGCTGGTGGGCGACCGCATGTACGGCCGCGGCACCGAAGACGACAAGAACGGCATCGTGGTAGCCATGTACGCCCTGAAAGTGGCCAAGGACGAGAACCTGCCGCTGGCCCGGCAATTCAAGCTGCTGATCGACACCACCGAAGAAACCAGCGGCGACGCCATCCCCTACTACTTCGAGCGCAACCCCACGCCCGACTACAACCTGGCCCTCGACGGCGGCTACCCTGTGGTAATTGCCGAGAAGGGCTACGGCACGGTCATGGCCAGCTTCAGCAAGCGCGCGGGCACCGGCAAGGGCGCAGAAATCATCAACCTGACCGGCGGCCTGGCCACCAACCAGATACCGACTACCTCGGTGGCGACCCTGGTTTCGGACAACCCGGCTCAGCTGGCCAAACAGTTGCAGCAAGCCGGTGCCAAGTACGTGAAGAAACAGGGCGGCGACTTCAGCATTGACGCCAAAGCCGATGGCAAACAGGTGTTACTCACCGTGACCGGTGTTTCCGCCCACTCCTCGGAGCCCGAGTCCGGGGTAAACCCGGTAGCGCGCATGCTCGGCTTCATCAACGGGCTGGGCCCGCAGGTACCACTCAAGCAAAACCACTTCACCGACGCAGCCCGCTATGCCGCCGACAACTGGGGCCTGGACTATCTGGGCAACAAGCTCGGCATTGCTTTCAAGGACGCTTTCATGGGCCCGCTGACCGCCTCGCTGACTTTTGTCGGGGTGGATGACAAAGGCCTGAAACTGGCGGTGAACCTGCGCATTCCCAAAGGCAAGCCAATCGCCACGATCAAGGACGAGTTGGCCGACAAACTGGGCAAGTGGACCCGGCAAAGCCACACCTCGGTGGCCTTCGACTACAGCCTGGACGAACCGATGTACCGCAACCCCGAGGGCGAATGGGTCAAGGCCCTGCTCGCGGTGGCCACCGAGAACCTGGGCATGAAGCATGAGTTCGGGACCTCTGCCGGCGCAACCTCGGTGCACGACCTGCCCAACGGCGTGCAGTTCGGCCTGGCCATGCCGGATGTGAAGTACACCGGGCACAACGACAACGAGTTCAAGACTGTGGACCAGTTCATGCTGGACCTGCAGATCGTGAGCGAGATGGTGGCGCGGCTCGGGCAGATGCCGAAGCTTTGATTGGCAGTACCGGCCTCTTCGCGGATAAACCCGCTCCCATAAGGACTCCGTATGCCTGAGGCCTGCGATGTACCTGTGGGAGCGGCTTCAGCCGCGAAGAGGCCGGCACAGGCGACACTCATGACGTTTTTCAATCGACTCCATGCCGTTTCCTGCATTGCCGTGCAGAGCGCCGTACCGGATGCTTTAGTTACACCGAGACAGCGCTTTTTCCACCCGCAGAGGCCCACATGAAAACCGTCGAACAAATCCTCAAGACCAAGTCCCAGCACCAGACCGTGTACACCATCGGCCCGGATGACTCGGTGCTCGACGCCCTGAAAATGCTGGCGGAGAAAAACGTCGGTGCGCTGCCCGTGGTCGAGGGCAACCAGGTGGTGGGTATCGTCAGTGAACGGGACTATGCACGCAAACTGGTGCTGAAGGGGCGCTCGTCTGCGGCCACCCCGGTACGCGAAATCATGAGCGCCCCGGTCGTTACCGTGGAGCCAAAGCAGAACCTTGAGTACTGCATGAACCTGATGACCAACCGCCACCTGCGCCACCTGCCGGTGGTCAGCAATGGTGAGCTGCTGGGCCTGCTGTCGATCGGTGACCTGGTCAAGGAAACCATCGCGGAACAGGCCAGCCTGATCCTGCAGCTGGAGCAATACATCCGCGGCGAATGAAGCGCCTCAATGGTAGGCGCGCTCCAGTTCGTCCAGTTGATGGTCGAAGCTGCGCAGGCGCGCCGACCAGGTGTATACCAGCACTTCCAGGTCACGGTTCAGCACTGCCGTGTTGCCGTGGCCGCTGTGCGTAGGCTCGCCCAGGTCCAGCTGGTAGCGTTCACGGGCCATGGCCTGGGCCACGCTGGACAGGTCGCGAGCGTTGGCCAGCCAGTGATGATGGTGGTCATGGATTTCACGGTCGAGCACGCGGCACTGGCGCTTCAGGGCATCCAGGCTTTGCTCCAGCGGTGTGCCCTTGAGCTCGCCCATGACCTCTTCGAAGGTACGCCCCGAATGCCAGTAGCTGCCCCAGAAATAACGGTCGAACACCGTTTCAACGCGGCGTAACGCCACCTTGGTGTTCCAGATGGTCAGCAACGTGCGCCCCTGAATCACTTCACGCTTGTTCAGGTGCAACTGCTGCCAGGCGATCCAGGTCAGCGTCACCAGTGCAAACGCCACAGTGACAGCGGCAGCGGCATACAGGAAATGC
The DNA here is from genome assembly GCF_050280665.1 of Pseudomonas sp. NPDC089547. NCBI lineage: Bacteria > Pseudomonadati > Pseudomonadota > Gammaproteobacteria > Pseudomonadales > Pseudomonadaceae > Pseudomonas > Pseudomonas sp. NPDC089547. The sequence goes on from NZ_JBNNVS010000009.1 coordinate 145,241, forward strand.
ACTGCCTGGTTCATCTGTTGCGTCTGCCTGATGCCGTAGAAGTAACTGGCCGTCAGGGTGCCCAGGATCGTCACGGAGCACCAGAAGCCTGGTGCATAGGGATCTTTCATCGCGCTATCCCCTTATTGTTTTCCTGAGCATAGCAACGGCCGATCACTCGTCAGGTGCCGCTCGGCGCTTTATTTTCGGGGGCGACGCAACGCTTCGTTGAGTTGATCGAAAGGCTCCGCCCAATCGGCATCCTCAATGATGCTGTCCTTGAGAAAGGCACGCTGGGAGTCGGTCCAGAACGGCGCATCCACCAGCTTGATTTCGTTCTTCAGCGGTGAATGGCTGGTGATGAACTGATCGATACTCTTGGGATCGTCGGGTAGGCCCAGCTGTTTGAACAGGTCGGCAAAACGATGAATCGGCGCTTCCATGGTTCCTCCTCGGGGCCAGGCAAGCCGTCCACGACGCCCGCCTGGCATTGGTGTGAAAACATCAGCAAAGCTCGCGCACTTCGGCTTGAGGTACCAGCTTCATGAACTGCTCCATGCTCATGTGGATCAAGTGATCGTGGTCACCCGCCTCCAGGTAGACATCGCCTTGGCGGGTCAGGCTCGGATCGAGCAGCATTTTTATCTGGTAGGCATCGCCAAGGGCTGGTACGGCGCCGCGCTCGCAGTCATTGAACAGGCTCGGCAGGCCGCTTTCACGGGTCAGTTGCCAGGCGCCGGACGTGCGCACCTTGCTCATGTCCAGGTGCCGGTTGGCCGGCAGCACGGCCATGATGTAGTTGCCATGCCGGTCATCGAGCATCACCGACTTGGCGACCCGCTCGGCGGGCACACCGGCCGTACGGGCAGACTCCAGGCTGGTGGCCGAATGTGGATGGGGAATGATGTCGTAATCGCAGTTGGCCTTGTCCAGGCGGGCCTGCAGGGTCTTTGCCATACGCATGATGCACCTCCGGTTTCGCCCCCCAATCTTCAATTTTAGGCCTGGCAGCGCAAGGCAGGGCTAAACTTGTGTAATAGAAGCAAACGAGGTGACGACAGGTGATCGCGCGCTGCTGGCGCTGGTTGTTGCTGCTGGTGCTGCTTGGCATTGCGCCAGGCGGGCAGGCTGCGACTGTTGCCGGGGGCCACGCCGTAATGGCGGCCAGCGAACAGGCCGTGTTGGTCGTTCCGGTGAGTTTCGCCGGTGCTGCCCTGATCCTGCTGGGCCTCGCCTTCATGATTGCCGAGCTCGTCCTGCCCAATTACGGCGTAGTCGGGTTCTTCGGCCTCATCGCTTTCGTGGTCGGCGCATTGAGCCTGATCGACGCCGACGCCCCTGGCTTCAGCATGTCGTTGACCATGATCCTCTCCTTGGCGTTGCTTTTGGTAGTGCTGCTGGCCACAGTGCTGGGCATGGCCGTGAGGGCGCGCCGGCGGGCGTTGGTCAGCGGCGACGCTGGCCTGGTCGGTAGCCTGGCCACCGTGACCCAGGTAATGGCAGGCAACCCGTTCTCTGGCGTTGTGCTGGCCCAGGGCGAGCAATGGCAGGTGCAGTGCGCAACGCCGCTGCAAGCTGGCCAGAACGTGCGGATCACCGCGCGCCTCGGCGTCAGGCTGCAAGTGAGCGCTGCCGCGCCTGCGGCGCAAGGAGAATGAGCATGTTCATGCAAATGGGTCTCGGCGCAATACTGATCGTGCTGGTGATGCTGTTGCTGTCGGCCTTTCGCATCCTGCGCGAATACGAACGCGGGGTGGTCTTTCAGCTGGGGCGCTTCTGGCAGGTCAAGGGCCCGGGGTTGATCCTGTTGATTCCGGTGATTCAGCAGATGGTCCGGGTCGACCTGCGCACTGTGGTGCTGGATGTGCCGCCGCAGGATGTGATTACCCGTGACAACGTCTCGGTCAAGGTCAACGCGGTGCTGTACTTTCGCGTTCTAGACCCGCAAAAGGCGATCATCCAGGTTGAAGACTTCCTCGTGGCAACCAGCCAGCTGGCCCAGACCACGCTGCGCGCAGTGCTGGGCAAGCACGAACTGGACGAACTGCTGGCAGAGCGCGAGCAGTTGAACCTGGACATCCGCCAGGTGCTGGACGCACAGACCGATGCCTGGGGCATCAAGGTGGCCAACGTCGAGATCAAGCACGTGGACCTCAACGAATCGATGGTGCGTGCCATCGCCCGGCAGGCCGAGGCTGAACGGGAACGGCGGGCCAAGGTGATTCATGCCGAAGGCGAGTTGCAGGCATCGGAGAAGCTGATGCAGGCGGCGCAGATGCTGAGCAAAGAGCCGGGGGCGATGCAGTTGCGTTATATGCAGACGCTGGGGGCGATTGCCGGGGACAAGAGCTCGACCATCGTGTTTCCGTTACCAGTTGATCTGCTCAAGGGATTGGTGGACAGGCAGAAATAGCGTTCGCCCATTCGCGGGCTTGCCCGCGAATGACCGAGATACGGTGTATCAGATGGGCGCCCGGCGCAGGGTCGCCAGGAATGTTGCCGCACCAATGAACAACCCGGCAAAGGTCCGGTTCAGGCGCTTCTGTTGCCTGGGCGTACGCAGCAAGCGCAACACCCGCGAAGCCAGCCCGGTGTAACCCGCCATCACCAGCATGTCCACGCTGACCATGGTCACGGTGATTGCCACATACTGCGGCAACAGCGGCGCATGCGGGTTGAGGAACTGCGGCAGCACCGCCAGCATGAACACCAATGCCTTAGGGTTGCTGACGTTGACCAGAAAGCCACGGAACACCAGGCTCAGCGGTTTGCCGATCGGGCGGACGTCGGACTCATCGGCCATGTCCATCGGCAAGGCGCGCCACTGCTTGTAGGCCAGGTAGACGAGGTAGGCAACGCCGAACCATTTGATGATCTGGAACGCCGTGGCCGAGGCGGCCAGGATGGCGCCGACGCCAGCGGCGATGATGGCGATCTGCACGATCAGGCCTAGCTGCAGGCCCAGGGCATTCCAGTAACCACGCCAGAACCCGTATTGCAGGCCACTGGACATCGAGGCGATCGCCCCGGCACCGGGTGAAAGGCTGATCACCCAACAGGCGGCAAAGAAGCCCAACCATACTTCCATCGACATCACACACCTCGCTCGAACATATGTTGCAAACCGCTAAGCTAAGGTGTTGGTGAAAAAATAACCAGTAAATTTTGAGGAATTTCACGGCCTGTACCGGCCTCTTCGCGGGCGCGCCCGCTCCCACAGCTACAGTGCAGGCTTCGGGTTCTGTGGGAGCGGGCATGCCCGCGAAGAGGCCGGCACAGGTTTTAGTCGGCCTCCACAGGCGCCTCTTTGTGCAGGGCCTGCACCTCGGCCCCGCGCCAGCGCCGCACTGATTTCTGGAAGAACTGGCTATTGGGCACCTGCACCAGCGCCCCGCCCGCCTCGGGCATTTCCAGCAGGGTGGTGAACAGCAGGTTGATGGCGATCACACGGCCTTTGACGCCCGGCTTGTCGAGTGTATCGACCAGCTCGACCACATCGCCGATGCGAAACGGCCCAACCGTAAAAATCAGCACTGCGCACAGCAGGTTGGACAACACGCTCCACATGGCGAAGAACGCCACTGCCGCCACCGCGACGAAGCCTGACAATGCAGTCCACAGGACTGTCGCGGAAACACCCAGCCGCTCCAGCACAAACAGCAGCGCGCTGCCCATGATCAGCCAGCGTAAGCCACCGCGCACCGGCACCAGCAACTCTGGTGGCAGCGGGTAACGCTGACCCAGGCGGCTCAGCCCGCGCGCGATGATGCGCTGCAGGACGAAGGCCGCCACCAGGATCAACAGGATCTGCAAGCCCAACCAGAAGGTATCCATCCATTGCCCTGGCAGCAGCGAACGCAGTTCCTCCATCAGGACAGCGCCTCGAGCTCAGCCTGCATGCTTTCGAGCGTTTCCAGCGCTTCCATCCAGGCTTCTTCCAGCTCGCCTTCGCGTTGCTTGAGCTTGGTCTGGCGCGCCAGCAGGTCACGCAATTCGTCCTTGCGTGCGGCCTCGTAGAGGCCACCGTCACCCAGTGCGGTCTCGATCTCGGCCAGTTGCGCGTGCACCTGGTTAAGCTCGGTTTCCAGCTTGTCGGCGGCCTTCTTGTGCGGTGCCAGCTGCTGGCGCAAGGCCGCGGCAGCCTGGCGCTGGGCTTTCTTGTCGGTCTTGTCCGGGTTGACCGGCGCCGTACTGGCCGGTGCGCTGCGCTGGCGGTACTCGACCAGCCAGCGGCTATAGTCGTCCAGGTCACCGTCGAAGGTATCAACCTTGCCGTCGGCCACCAGCAGGAAGTCGTCGGTCGTGCTCTTGAGCAGGTGACGGTCGTGGGATACCACCACCACGGCGCCGGCAAACTCCTGCAACGCCATGGTCAGCGCCAGGCGCATTTCCAGGTCGAGGTGGTTGGTCGGTTCGTCGAGCAGCAGCAGGTTCGGCCGTTCCCAGGCGATCAGCGCCAGCGCGAGGCGGGCCTTTTCACCACCGGAGAAGTTCACCACCGGCTCGTCAGTACGGTCGCCATGGAAGTCGAAACCACCCAGGAAGTCGCGCAGGGTCTGCTCGCGCTCGGCGGGAGCAATACGCTGCAGGTGCAGCAGCGGGCTGGCCTTGTCGTCCAGCGAATCCAGCTGGTGCTGGGCAAAGTAACCAACAGCCAGGTTCTCGCCACGTACCAGGCGGCCCGACAACGGTTCCAGCTCGCCCGCGAGGTTCTTGATCAGGGTCGACTTGCCCGCGCCGTTAGGCCCGAGCAAACCAATACGTGCGCCAGGGGTGAGCTGCAACTTGACCTTGTCGAGGATGGCCTTGTCGCCATACCCCAGGCGGCCTTCGGACAGGCTCAACAACGGGCTGGAGATTTTCTGCGACTCGCGGAAGACGAAGTCGAACGGTGAATCGACATGCGCCGCCGACAGCTCCTCCATGCGCTCCAGGGCCTTGATCCGGCTTTGTGCCTGGCGGGCCTTGGTGGCCTGGGCCTTGAAGCGGGCGATGTACTTTTCCATGTGCGCGCGCTGCGCCTGCTGCTTCTCGTAAGCCTGCTGCTGCTGCGCCAGGCGCTCGGCGCGGGTGCGCTCGAAGGCGGTGTAGCCGCCCTTGTAGAGGTTGAGCTTGCGTTGTTCGACGTGCAGCACATGGTCGACCACGGCGTCGAGGAAGTCACGGTCGTGGGAGATCAGCATCAGCGTGCCGGGGTAACCCTTGAGCCAGTCTTCCAGCCACAGGATGGCATCCAGGTCCAGGTGGTTGGTGGGCTCGTCGAGCAACAACAGGTCGGACGGGCACATCAATGCCTGGGCCAGGTTAAGGCGCATCCGCCAACCACCGGAGAAGTCGCCGACGCGGCGGTCCATCTGTTCGTTGGTGAAGCCCAGGCCCGCCAGCAATTTGCGGGCGCGGGCGTCGGCAGTGTAGCCGTCGGCGCTTTCCAGCTCACTGTGCAGGCGCGCCAGGGCGGTGCCGTCGTGGGCCTGCTCGGCCGCGGCCAGGTCAGCCTGGACCTTGCGCAGGCGCACGTCGCCATCAAGCACATAGTCCACGGCCACGCGGTCGAGGGTATCGACTTCCTGGCGCATGTGGGCGATGCGCCAGTCGCCGGGCAGCTGGCAATCGCCGCCGTCAGGCGTCAGCTCCCCGCGCAGCAAGGCGAACAGGCTGGATTTACCGGCGCCATTGGCGCCGATCAGGCCGGCCTTGTGACCGGGGTGCAGGGTCATGTCGGCGCCGTCTAGCAAGCGCTGCGGACCACGCTGTAAAGTGAGGTTGGATAGTCTGATCATGATGGTCGCGGAGTCTATCAGCTTCCTCGGCCCATAGCGCGAGTAGAACCATGTACACCGACCTGTGGAATCACGCCCTGGCCCTGTATGCCAGGCCCGGCGTGGAAGCTGCTTGCCTGGAGCTCCAGGCGCAGGGTGGCGATGTCTGCCTGCTGTTGTGCGCAACCTGGCTGCAGGCGCGTGGCGTGGCTGTGCTGGATGAGCGCGCCCAGGCGTTGAACGAAATTGCCGGGCCTTGGCAGCGTGAAGTGGTCTTACCGTTACGTAGCCTGCGCCAGCAATGGCGAGCAGCAGCGCAGAATGATGTGCAGCTGGGAGCGATACGTGAACAGGTGAAGGGGCTGGAGTTGCAGGCCGAAAAGACCTTGCTGGAGCGGTTGCACGAGCGCTCGCGACAGTGGCCCGCAGACTCGGGTGGGGGCACTGACGACTGGCTGGCCCGGCTGGCGCCGGAGCCTGCCCGCCACCACGACGCGCTGACTCAGCTGCGCGTCGCGGCGGCTACGCTTCAGGATGCCGAAGACGGCGCCTGAGCCGGGGTGCTGGCGGGTGCCGAGGGCGCTACCGAAGCAGCCGGGGTGGCCGAGTTGGTTGCGGCAGCCGGGGTGCTGGCGGCAGGCGTAGCGGGTTTGGTTTCCGCTGGCTTGCTGGCAACAGGTTTGGCGGCAGCGCGTGCCGGGGCTTTGGCGGCAGCGGGTTTCGCGGCTGGTTTGGCTGCAGGTTTGGCCGCAGCAGTCGGTTTGGCAGCTGGCTTAGCGGCAGGCTTGGCAGCAGCGGTCGCCTTGGCAGCTGGCTTAGCCGCAGGCTTGGCAGCAGCAGTCGCTTTGGCAGCTGGCTTAGCGGCAGGCTTGGCAGCAGCGGTCGCCTTGGCAGCTGGCTTAGCCGCAGGCTTGGCAGCAGCGGTCGCTTTGGCAGCCGGCTTGGCCGCAGGCTTGGCAGCAGCGGTCGCCTTGGCAGCCGGCTTGGCCGCAGGCTTGGCAGCAGCGGTCGCTTTGGCAGCCGGCTTAGCCGCAGGCTTGGCAGCAGCGGTCGCTCTGGCGGCTGGCTTCGCGGCAGGCTTGGCAGCAGCGGTTGCCTTGGCAGCTGGCTTCGCCGCAGGCTTGGCAGCAGCGGTCGCCTTGGCAGCTGGCTTCGCCGCAGGTTTGGCTGCAGCAGCGGTTCTGGCCGCTGGCTTGGTTGCAGGTTTGGCAGCCGCTGGTTTGGTGGTTTTGGCAGCACGCGAATCCAGCGCTTTGGCTGCTGCTTCGCGAACCTTGCCTACACCCTGGGCCAGCTTGAGGCTGTCCTGAGCGTCTCGTTTGAGTTGCTGAATATAAGAGCGGGTCTGGGTTTGGCGTTCCTTGAGGGAGTCGAGCAGCCCTTCAAGTTCGCCAATGGCTTTTTGCGCTTTGGTCTGCGCCTTGGCTTTACCTGCCTTGGCCGCATCCTGCAATTTCAGGCGACCGGTGTGCAGTTTTTCCTGGGCTTTGCCACGCTGTTTTTCCAACTTGGCCAGCAGTTTTTCCGCATCAGCCAGCGCTTGCGAGCAGGCATCTTCCAAATGTTCGAGCAGGCTGCCCGAAAGTTGCTGGAGCAGGTGTAACGGCGTACTTACTGGCTTCTTTTTGGCCGACATGGTTTACCTCCTGGCTGACGAGATTGCGGCTCATACTATGCTTCTGCTGCTACCGCCGCTAGGGCATGTTGACCGTAATATTTACGCCGCGTTGCATGCCTGGGCAAAGTTGTTATCTTGCAGCTGCGTGAAAGTGTAGTTGCTGAATTAATCATTGCTGATATTTGGCAATTGCCTGACTTGCAGCACATCCCTTGTAGGAGCGGCCTTGTGTCGCGATGGGCTGCGAAGCAGCCCCGGGATTTCAGCGTCTGCGCAAATACTGATGGGGCTGCTTCGCAGCCCATCGCGACACAAGGCCGCTCCTACAAGGACCGCGAGCACACCATAGATAATCTAACGCTGGCATACTTCCCCGCTCATTGGCGCAGGAACTGACCATGCCTCGATATCTTGTTTTAGGTTTATGCCTGCTGGCCCCCATCGCCTTGGCCGACAGTGACGAACACGACCTGGCCTACAGCCTGGGCGCCAGCCTGGGTGAGCGCCTGCGCCATGAAATGCCGGGCTTGCAACTGGACGCACTGGTCGAAGGCCTCAAGCAGTCCTATCAGGGGCAACCGCTAAAGCTTGACAAGGCACGCATGCAGGCAGTGCTTCAGCAGCATGAAACACAGGAAAGTGATGCCGCCACGCAAAAATTGCAGGCAGCCGAAACACGCTTCATGGCCAATGAGCGTGGGCGTTATGGGGTACACGAACTGCCGGAAGGCGTGCTCTACAGCGAACTGCAGCCAGGCACGGGCGCGCAACCCAAGGCAGGTGGCAAAGTACAAGTGCGCTATGTGGGCAAGTTGCCGGATGGCTCGGTGTTCGACCAGAACCAGACGCCCCAGTGGTTCAACCTGGATTCTGTAATCGAGGGCTGGCAGGTGGCCCTGCCGCGGATGCACGCGGGCGCCAAATGGCGCCTGGTGATTCCTTCAGCGCAAGCCTATGGCGCCGAAGGAGCGGGTGACCTGATCGCACCCTATACACCCTTGGTATTCGAGATCGAGCTGCTGGCGGTTGGCGACTGACGCCAACCTTCAGGCCTCGACTGCGCCCTCTTCCTTGTGCGCGTTGTGCAGCACTTCGATCAGGCAGTCTTCCAGTTCGAAGCGCTCATGCAGCAGACCACCCAGCTTGCCCAGCTTTTCGGCGAAACGTTCGGTGTCCTTGCATTCGCCTTTCGCGCAATGGTCATTGAAGGCCAGGGCGATCTGGGTAATGTCGTTGATCCGCGGGTTGATCTCTTCGGCCAGCTTAAGCGCTTTCTCGTCATCGAAAGCCTTGGCCTCACTGACCAGCTGCTCGCAAACCTCGAAATGCCACGCCGAACAGTAGTCGACCAGCAGGCCGCAAAAATCCCCGTTGGTATCTTTGTCGGCAAAGGCCAGCTTTACATCGCGCAGCGCGCGAAAAGCCTGCACCAACTCCTGGCGCTCCTTCAGCCAACGGTCGATCAGGTCGTGAACCCCACCCCAGCGTTCCTGGGCATTCTGACAACTATCGAGCATGGCGATCTCTTCCCTTCTGGGTAGATGCCGCTGCACCTCGCACCACGACCGCGCAGCACAAAGGTGACATCAGCAGGACGGCATCGAGCAGTTGTATTTTCGGTATTCGTGCTGGGAGATTATTCCCGTGCGTGCTGCCCATCAAGGTACGCAGCAGACAAAGTTCATACAAGTGTTTAATACCCTTATACAGCGCCATTGGTCGCGCTATCGGCCCAGCCTTGCGCCAGGTCAACTTCTTGCCAGGCTGCGGAAACGATACGCCAGCAGGCAACTCAAGGGCAGCGCCGCCAACAGCAGGAAGGCCAGAAGGCTCCACTCGGGCAGCGTCAGGTCGAGAAAGCTCCAGGTCAGCGAGTTGCAATCCGGGCCACCCAGCAACAGTTGCCGTACCGCCTCGCCCCAGGACTGCTCGAACACTCGCCCGATCGGCACCGGGCATACATGTGTTGCCCCGGCGGCGCCCTGCAGCCAGACGTGCCGCGCCGCCAGCAGCGCCCCGCCCAGCGAGCAGCCCAGTGTTGCCTGCGCGTAACGGCGGATGCCCTGCGTGCCCGGCGCCTGCAGCACTGCCCCCAGGCACAGCAGCGCATACACGGCAAGCAGCACCCGCTGGCTGAAGCACAGGGGGCACGGCACAAGCCCTGGCATGTTTTCCAGTTGGAAAGACGCAGCCAGTACCGCCAGTGCGGCCAGGCAGGCAGGAACGAAAAATGTGCGTAAGCGGGCCGGCAGCATGGGCAGGGAAGGTCCCGGGGAAATGGTGGTGGCTTGAAACGGTAGAGGAAAGACGCACTTTGTTTCAAGGCGCGACAGTAACGACAAGTCGCTTAATCGTGTAGGAAATTTCCAGCAAAGCGGCAGGAGGTGCCTGAAGAAATGGCTTGCAGAGGTAACGTGCAGGCGTAGATCAGTTACCAACCCCCAAAGCCCGCGCCTTGGCGCGGGCTCTGGGGTAGGTCAGGCGCGCACGCCTTCTGGCAGCGGCAGGGCCAGCAGGCGTTCGTCCAGCAGGCCAAGGCCCTCCTGGAACAGCTGGTTGCTGCGCTCGGTTTCGCCCAGGCCAGCGAGCAGGCGGGCCAGTTCGGCACAGGCCTCAGGGTTACGTTCCATGCGCAGGCTGCTTTCCAGATAGTCACGCGCCTTGCCCCAAAGGCGGTTCTGCAGGCTGAGCCGGCCCAAGGTCAACAGCAGGCTGGCATCTTGCGGGTGAGCCTTGAGCCAGCCTTCGGCGGTTTGCAACTGGCGCGCCGGGTCATCACCACGCACCAGGCCGTACAAGCGGGCCAGGTGGCTTTCGTAGTCGCGCTTGAGGGCCGTGCGCAGTACTTGCTCGGCCTCGCTCTGTGCACCCACCTGGCGCAATTGCTCGGCGTAGGCCAATACCAGCTGTGGTTCCTGGCGCTGCGCCGCGGTCAGTTGCTGCCAGGCGCGCTCCAGGGCTTGACGTGCACTTTGCGTGTCTTCGCCACGGGTGGTGGCCAGGCTCAGGTTCTGGCCCCAGGCACGCTGCTCCAGGGCAGCCAGCTCGGCGGGCGGCAGCACTTTGCCCTTGCGCAGGTCTGGAAGCAGGCGGATCAACGCCGACCAGTCGCCCCGCTCCAGGTGCAGGCGCTGCAGCAGGCGCAATACCTGGCCGTTGTGCGGGTGGCGCTCCTGCATGGCCAGCAGGGTTTCCAAAGCACCTTCACTTTCACCACGGTCCATCTGCAACTGGGCATGGGTCAGGGCAATGGCAAGTTCCGCTTGCGGCTGGCGCTCCAGCGCACGCTCCAGCAGGTTGTCGCTGTCTTCGCTGCGGCCTTGCTCGTTTGCTGCACGCGCAGCACCGAGGTAGTAAAGCAGCGGCTGGCGCTCGGCCTCGGCGGCACGGTGCAAGTGGCGTTGCGCACTGGCCCAGCGGCCTTCGGCGAGGTCCAGCTGGCCTTGCTCGATGGCCACGCGGATACGCCGGCTGCGGTTGCGCCGCGACCACGGGTTGACCACGCCGCTGGAGGTCAGCACCAGGCCAACCAGGTAACGCAACAACCACACCAGTGCGACCACGGCCAGCAGGCCGGCCAGGGCCGCCCACAGCCCCGACTGATAGCGGAAGCTTCCATAGGAAACCAGCACATAGCCGCTGTGTTTGGCGACCGCGATACCCAGCGCTGCGGCAACCACAATCGCCAGCACGGCCAGCAGGTAGACACGCTTCATGGCTTGCCCCCTTCAGCGTCGGCCGGCAGGTGACGGCGCTGAATGTAGGCCTGCACGGCCGCCAGGCTTTCGCTGAGGTCGGGGGTTACCACCGACACGGGTTGATCGGCCAAGGCATTGAGGCTGTCGAGCATGGCCTTGCTTTGCGGGTTGTCGGCATTGAAGTTGGCCAGCAGCACGCTGCGGGCGTCGTCCAGCGCCTGGGTATAGACCTTGGCGTCACCATTGAGTGCCGCCCACTGAGCCTGCTCGATGGTCAGGCTCAAGGCCAGGCGCAGCTGGTTGAGCTGCTGCCCGGCCAGCAGCGGCCGCACGTTGTCATCGGCATTGAAGTCGATCTGGAAGTACTTGGAGATTTCTGCCCACCACTGCGACAGGCGGCTGGCACCATCACCGTCAGAGGTCAGGGCGCCAAGCGCATCGGCGTTGCTGGCGAACTCGGGCGACTGGGCACTGAGCTGCTGCACCAGCTCGCGCTGTGCAGCCAGTTTCAGGAACAGGCCGGTACGGTCCGGTTGCTGGGTGCTGTTGAGCGTGGCCAGGCTGCGCGCCAATTGTTCGCGGGCGGCAAAGGCACCTGGGTCGCTCTGCTCGCGCAGGATTTCGTCGGCACCCTCGACCAGGGCCTTGGCACTGGTGATGTCCTGCAGCGCCGACAGGCGCAGTGTGGCCAGGCGCAGCAGGTGCTCGGCCTCGGCCAGGCGCCATTCCTTGCGGCTCTCGCCCAGTACGGTTTCCACCCGCTGGCTAAGGCGCTGCTGGTCGCCTTGCAATTGCGCTACCAGGCGGCGGCGATCTTCCAGCTCGCTGGCAGCCGGCAGGCTGGCCAGTTGCGCACTGATCTGCTGTTCGCGCTGCTGCAGGGCCTCGGCGCGCTGGTTCAGCGCCTCGATGTGCTGGCCCTGGTTGAACTCACTGCCTTGCAGTTGACGCACCTGCCAGACACCCCAGCCACCTACCGCCACCCCGGCAGCGCCCAGCAGCAAGGCCAGTGCTGCCAGGCCAGTGCCGGAGCGCTTGGCAGGTGGGGGGGTGACGGGTTCTGCCGGCGCCTGTGCCGACGGCTGATCGTTATTGGACAAGACAGTCTCGCTCACGTATCCATCCTTTGCATGGGGGCGCATCGCGTTCAGCTTAGCGCCTTAAGAGGCAGGTGCAGCGCTGCGCTGCACGGCTGCCAGCAAGGCCGTGGCACTGGCGCCACGGCAATCCACAACCTGTTGGGCCCCGGCGGCCCTGGCCTGATCGGCGACCCGAGGGCTGGGCACGAACAGCGGCAGCTGTGCCAGCTGCGGCCAATCGGCGCCGGCCAGCTGCTGCAGATGTTCAAAACCCTGCCCACTGCTGACCACCAGGCCATTGAGGCGTTCCGCTTCGATGCGGCGCACCAGGGTGCCTGCCGGGTACGCCGGCAGGCAGCGACGATACAGTTCCAGATATTCGACACTAGCACCTTGCTCTGCAAGACGCTCTGCCAGCAGTTCGCGACCTCCGACCCCGCGCACGATCAATACACGCGGCGCAGGCACGGCAACTGCCTGGCGCAGGGCCGGCAGCGCCAGCAAGGCTTCGCTGTCATCACCACGCTCGGGAACGCTTACCCCCAACCCGGCACCCTGCAACACCGCCGCAGTCGCCTCGCCCACGGTGAACCAGCCTTGCAGTGGCGGTTGCAGGCCGGCATCGGCCAGTTGCTCAAGCAACAGCCGAGCAGCCGGCTTGCTGACGACGATGATCGCCTGAAAGCCTTGCAAGCCTTCGAGCAGCAGGCGTTGCCGCGCCTCCAAGGCCACGGGTTCTATCGCCAGCAGCGGCATGCAGCAACTGCCTACCCCCGCTGCCGCCAGGCTTTGTGCCAGCGCCGCGCAGTCCTCGGCAGGCCGGGTCAGCAACAGGCGCCATTGGCTCACGGCTGACCAGCCTCGCCGTAGACTTCCTTGAGGATGGCCTCGGCGCCCTGGCCCAGCAGGTCTTCGGCCACCTGTACGCCCAAGGTCTCGGCAGCCGCGCGAGGGGCACGGGCATCGGCCACCAACAGGGTGCCGCCGCTAGGCTGGCCGACCAGGCCACGCAGCCACAGTTGGTCACCTTCGAGTACCGCGTAACAGGCGATCGGTACCTGGCAGCCGCCATTCAGGCGTTTGTTCAGGGCACGTTCGGCCACCACCCGGTCGGCAGTATCGGCATGATGCAGCGGGGCCAGCAGTGCATGGATCTGGATGTCGGCGCTGCGGCATTCGATGCCCACCGCACCCTGGCCACCAGCGGGCAGGCTGTCGTCGACGCTGATGGTGGAAGTGATGCGGTCTTCGAAGCCCAGGCGGATCAGGCCAGCCGCAGCGAGGATGATGGCGTCGTACTCACCGGCATCCAGCTTGGCCAGGCGGGTATTGACGTTGCCCCGCAGGAATCGGATTTGCAGGTCTGGGCGGCGTGCCAGCAACTGGGCCTGGCGTCGCAGGCTGGAGGTGCCGACGATGCTGCCGGCAGGCAGCGCTTCCAGGCTGTCAAAGGTGTTGGAGACGAAGGCATCGCGCGGGTCTTCACGCTCGCAAATGCAGTACAGGCCCAGGCCTTCGGGGAAGTCCATGGGAACGTCCTTCATCGAGTGCACGGCGATGTCGGCTTCGTTGTCCAGCAGGGCGGTTTCCAGCTCTTTGACGAACAGGCCCTTGCCGCCGATTTTCGCCAGCGGTGCGTCGAGCAGCTTGTCACCACGGCTGACCATGGGCACCAGGGTCACCAGCAGACCGGGGTGGGCCTGCTCGAGGCGGGCTTTGACGTATTCGGCCTGCCACAGGGCCAAGGCACTTTTACGGGTGGCAATGCGGATTTCGCGAGTGGACATGGAACGCCCCGATCCAGAGAAATGCCGCCGATGATAACAGCATCGCCGGTATCGCTAGCAGATACGGATCAACAGGCCATGCGCAGTCTGGTGTAGGAGCGGCCTTGTGTCGCGATGGGCTGCGCAGCAGCCCCGGCAATTCTTGCGGCAAAGCTGGGATCCCGGGGGCGCTTCGCACCCCTTTCGCGACACAAGGCCGCTCCTACACGGGGACCGTGCAAATCGAAGGACCTCAGAGGGTTTGCATCATTTTGCGCACACCGGCCACATGCCGCCGGCTGACAGTAAGGGCGTCGCCATCCAGGCCCTTCAGGTACAACTGAAAATGCCCCAGCGGGGTGCGCTGCAGGCGTTCGATGCGTTCGCGCGCCACCAGCGCATTGCGGTGGATACGCACGAAGCGTTCGCCAAACTCGTCTTCCAGAGCCTTGAGCGGCTCGTCGAGCAGCACTTCCCCAGCCTCGTGGCGCAAAGTCACGTACTTGTGGTCGGCAATGAAATAGATCACCTGGGGCAAAGGGATCAACTCGATGCCTTTGCGCGTACGGGCACTGATGTGGCTGCGTGGGCCGCCACCCTCATTGGCTGGCCGGGTGAGCGCCGCCAACTGGGCGCGATTGGGTTTTTCGGCCTTGCGCAAGGCATCGCGCAGCGCCTGGGCCTGGAAAGGCTTGGTTACATGGCTGAGGGTGCTGTCCTTGAATGCCTCGGCACCGTATTCATCATCCCCGGTGCAAAACACCACCGCCGGCGGCGCCTCGCGTTCGCACAAACGTGCGGCAACCTGCAGGCCATCCAGGCCTGGCATGCCGATGTCCAGCAGGACCACATCGGGCTTGAGGCTTTCGATCAGCGCCAGGGCCTCCTCGCCGTTGGTGGCGCTAGGCTCCAGCACGGTGTAACCCTCCAGTTCGCCGAGCAGCCGGCTGAGGCGTTCACGGCCTTGGGGTTCGTCATCAACGATCAGGACATTCATAATTGCGCTGGATTCCTGAATGAGTCTCGCACAGGTATAGCGTAGACAGGTGTGGTTCGAGCGACACTGCGGTCACGCTCTAGACCGGTGCGATGGCCAAAGATTCACTCGGCCGGCAGATTCACTGCCAGTCCTCTGTCCAACTGTAGACGGTCCGTGGAACACTGCCGTTCATTCCTTAAAATCCTTCTCTGCCGTTTTCCGGGCATTTCTCTCGACCGGTGCCCTGCGGCAGCCAGCCCAACCCTGCTATCATCGGCGCCACTTTTTCGTTCACGCCTGCAATGAGTGAATCCATGAGCACCGACAAGACCAATCAGTCCTGGGGCGGCCGCTTCAGTGAGCCCGTCGACGCCTTCGTCGCCCGTTTCACCGCCTCGGTCGATTTCGACAAGCGCCTGTACCGCCACGACATCATGGGTTCGATCGCCCATGCCACCATGCTGGCGCAGGTCGGCGTGCTCAGCGATGCCGAGCGCGACACCATCATCGATGGCCTGAGGACCATCCAGAGTGAAATCGAGGCCGGCAACTTCGACTGGCGCGTCGACCTCGAAGACGTGCACATGAACATCGAAGCACGCCTGACCGACCGTATCGGCATCACCGGCAAGAAGCTGCACACCGGCCGCAGCCGCAATGACCAGGTGGCCACCGATATCCGCCTGTGGCTGCGCGACGAAATCGACCTGATCCTGGCCGAAATCACCCGCCTGCAGCAGGGCTTGCTGGAGCAGGCAGAGCGGGAAGCCGAAACCATCATGCCTGGCTTCACCCACCTGCAGACTGCCCAGCCGGTCACGTTCGGCCACCACCTGCTGGCCTGGTTCGAAATGCTCAGCCGCGACTACGAGCGCCTGGTCGACTGCCGCAAGCGCACCAACCGCATGCCGCTGGGCAGCGCCGCGCTGGCCGGCACCACCTACCCGATCGACCGCGAACTCACCTGCAAGCTGCTGGGCTTCGAGGCCGTGGGCGGCAACTCGCTGGACGGCGTGTCGGACCGCGACTTCGCCATCGAATTCTGCGCCGCAGCCAGCGTGGCGATGATGCACCTGTCGCGCTTCTCCGAAGAGCTGGTGCTGTGGACCAGCGCGCAGTTCCAGTTCATCGACCTGCCTGATCGCTTCTGCACCGGCAGCTCGATCATGCCGCAGAAAAAGAACCCGGACGTGCCAGAGCTGGTACGTGGCAAGACCGGCCGTGTGTTCGGCGCCCTGACCGGCCTGCTGACCCTGATGAAAGGCCAGCCGCTGGCCTACAACAAGGACAACCAGGAAGACAAGGAGCCGCTGTTCGACGCCGCCGACACCCTGCGCGATTCGCTGCGTGCCTTTGCCGACATGATCCCGGCGATCAAGCCCAAGCACGCCATCATGCGTGAAGCGGCCCTGCGCGGTTTCTCCACCGCTACCGACCTTGCCGACTACCTGGTACGCCGTGGCCTGCCGTTCCGTGACTGCCACGAAATCGTTGGCCACGCGGTGAAGTATGGCGTGGATACCGGGAAGGACCTGGCCGAGATGAGCCTGGACGAGCTGCGCCAGTTCAGCGACCAGATCGAGCAGGACGTGTTTGCCGTGCTGACGCTGGAAGGGTCGGTGAATGCCCGTGACCACATTGGTGGTACGGCACCGGCGCAGGTGCGTGCCGCCGTTGTGCGTGGCAAAGGTCTGCTGGCTTCGCGTTAAGGCACATTGCGAGGGCTTCGCCCTCGTTCGCGGGTGAACCCGCTCCCACAGGCATTGCACCGGTTTCAAAAACTGTGCATTCCCTGTGGGAGCGGGTTTACCCGCGAATGGTCCAACACTGATCTCAGCGTTTGCCGCTGCGAATCATCTCCATGAAGGCCGGCATCGACGCCTCCTTGTCTGCCACGATCCGCGCCATGTGCGGGTTCTCGCCCATCAGTTGCAACAACGCCTTGCCCTGCGGGAAGTCTGCCAGGAAGTCGATGTTCAGTACCTTCTTGCCCACCGCGTAGGCCAGATCGACCGAGAAGCAGAACATCAGGTCTGCCAGTGTCAGTTGCTCGCCCGCTACATAAGGCGCGAAACGCCCGTTGCGCTTGAGGGTGGCAAAACCGGCCAGCAAATCGGCCCGGGCCTTCTCCTTGACCAGCGGCTCAACCGACATGCCGAAGAACGACTCGGCATAGCAGGTACGCGCCGGCAGCTCGATGTACAGCTCGATTTCCTTGAGCAGCTCACGCACTTTGGCCTGGCCGAACGGATCGGCTGGCAGCAGTGCCTTGCCGCCCTGGGTCTGCTCGATATAGTCGAGGATCACACTGGTTTCGCTGAGGAAACCGTGTTCGGTTTCAAGCACTGGCACCTTGCCGCGCGGGCTCACTGCCAGCGCCTGTGGCGCCTGGCCGCCATAGAATGCGACTTCCTCGAAGGGCAGGCCTTTTTCCAACAAGGCCAGCTTGAGCATGTTGTAGTAGTTGCTGACCGAGAATCCGTAAAGCTTGAGCATGAGGTAACAGCCTCCAGGCCGTAAGGGGTTGGCTCGGCTTTTATAGACCCATCGCCCGCCCCTGAACAGCGTCATGCACCCCGTCAATGCCCGGGCATTGCCGCCACGGGCATGGCACACTGTGTGTCCCACAACAGGAGTACCGCCATGAGCGAGCCCACCGACATCGACAATGACGACGACGAAGCCTTCGCCGAGGCGACGCTGACCCAGGCTATCGAGAACCAGATTGAGAGCGGCGATCCGGCCGCGGCCAAGGCCACTTTCAACAAGCTGACTTTGGTCGGCTACGAGCGTGAAGACATTCTCAACCTGATGGCCCATGTGCTGGCCTTCGAGGTTGACAACATGCTGAAGGAAGACCGCGAGTTCGACCGTGAGTGGTACGAGAACGCCCTGAGAGCGCTGCCGGAGCTGCCGCCTGAGATGGATCAAGGCGAGGACGAATAACCCGACTACACTCGAAGGTCAGGCACCGTTGACGGTGCCGCCATCCTTGTCTGGAAGTCAGGAGCTGCCATGCCTTTTACCCCCGATCTGATCGACGAACTGGAAGTACTCGCGCTGTTCAAACACGACAGCAGCCAGGAAGGCATCAAGATAACCAGCACCGCCGCCCCGGCCCTGATCGCGGCTGCGCAACGCCTGCATGAAAAAGGGCTGACCGATCAACCTGATGGCGGCTACCTGACCAGCCTGGGTCATGACGCCGTAGAAAGTGTCCAGCTGCTGCAGAACATTCTCAAGGCGCCACAACCGGCCTGAGTTCCCTTCGCGGTCTGCGTGTAGGAGCGGCCTTGTGTCGCGATCGGGCCGCAGAGCGGCCCCCACAATTTGTGCAGCGCGGCTGCAATCCTGGGGCCGCTTTGCGGCCCATCGCGACACAAGGCCGCTCCTACAGGGGACCGCGCAAGGCTTTCAATTTGCAGTAGCCCTGCGCTTCTCCGCCAGGCGCGAACGCCCGTACAAGAACATGATGGCCAGCAAGGCCACAGCCTGCGCCGACAACGAATACGCGTCGGCATGGATGCCCAGCCAGTCGAACTCGAAGAACGTCACCGGCCGCGTACCCAGCACCCCGGCTTCTTGCAGCGCCTTCACGCCATGCCCGGCGAACACCACCGACAGCGCGCACAGCAGCGCGGCGTTGATGCTGAAGAACAGCGAAAGCGGCAGCTTGGCCGAGCCACGCAGGATCACCCACGCCAACCCCACCAACAACACCAGTGCCGTGGCGCCACCCGCCAGCACCGCCTGGTGCCCGGCAGGGCCTGCCTGCAGCCACAGGGTTTCGTAGAACAGGATCACCTCGAACAGTTCGCGGTATACCGAGAAGAATGCCAGCAAGGCGAAGCCGAATCGCCCGCCACCGCTGACCAGGCTGCTCTTGATGTAGTTCTGCCAGGCAGCGGCGTGGCGTCGGTCGTGCATCCACACGCCGAGCCACAGCACCATCACTGCGGCAAACAATGCAGTGCACCCTTCCAACAGTTCCCGTTGAGCGCCGCCTACATCGATCACATATGCCGCCAGCGCCCAGGTGGCAAAGCCGGCAACCAGCGCCAGGCCCCAGCCGATATTGACGCTACGCACCGCCGACTGTTGCCCGGTGTTGCGCAAGAAGGCCAGGATCGCTGCCAGCACCAGAATCGCCTCAAGGCCTTCTCGCAGGAGGATCAGCAAGCCGGAGATAAAGCTCAGCGACCAGCTCAGGCCATCGCTGCCCAACAGCTTCGCGGCCTGGTCGAGCTTTGCCTTGGCCTCGGCCAACCGCTGCTCGGCCTGGGCCACAGGCAACCCGTCCTGCAACGATTGACGGTAGGCCATCAGGGATTTCTCGGTGTCCTTGCGCACCTGGGTGTCAATGTTGTCCAGCGAGCTTTCCACCAGCTCAAAGCCTTCCAGGTAGGCCGCTACCGACAGGTCGTAGGCTTGGTCGTGGTCACCTGCGCGGTAGGCCGCCAGGCTCTTGTCCAGGGTGCTGGCGGTGTACTCAAGCAATTGCGCCGGGCCGCGTTTGACCTGTGGCGGCTGGGCACGCTGGGCGCGGAACGCCTCCAAGGCCCCTGCCCCCTCGTTGGCAGCCACTTCCGCGGGTGTCTGGCGAGCCAGGTCGGCGATATTCCAGGTTTTGTCGCCTTTGCCGGCTTCCGGCTTGGCGGTGAAGCTGGCGATGTAGGCGGCTACATCCCAGCGCTGGCGGTCGTCCAGCTGGTCGGCAAACGATGGCATCTCGGTGTTGTCGATGCCCAGGGCCAAGGTGTTGTAGAGGTCGAACAAGCTCAACTGGTCAAGGCGTGCGACATTGCGCAGGTTGGCCGGGGCCGGCTCCAGGCCCACACCTGCCGGGCCATCGCCGGCGCCGGTGTCGCCGTGGCAGATCGAGCAGTTTTGCGCATACAGCGATGCGCCACGGGCCGGGTCAGGGGTGATAACCGGGGCCTGGCTGACCTCGTAGGCCACGGCCAGACGTGCGCCCAGCTGGCGGGCCTGCCTGGCGACTGCCGGTCCGTCCTGGCGCTGGTCGATGGCCTGGCGCAGCGCCTGGATACCCTGCCCGAGGGCTGCCTGCTCGGCATTGGCAGGCAGGTCTTTGACCAGATCGGCCAACACCGTGCTGAACTCCTGCTGCTCACGGTATTCGCTATCGTCGATCACCTTGCCGTCCTGCACGGTCGGCGGGTAGTCGGCGCCAATGTAGTCCAGCAAATGCAAAGCCTTGGTAGCCTCGACGGGGGCTTCGGCCAGCGCCGCATTACTACACAGCGCCAGCACCGGGCCGAGCAGTAAAGCCGACAGCCAGGCAAGCAGACAGGAACGGGTTTTCATGGCCAGTCTCGAAGGGAATGCGAAAGAGAACATTGTTCACTCCGACTTGGCTTCGCTCAAGGGTGCTGGGCGGATTTCATGAAAAATCTTGCAACAAAGATGAGGCGCTTGATGCCTTTGGTCGAGCATTGCCTAGGCGATCTTGCGCAGGGAGGCCGGGTACACTTCCCAGCCAGCTTCAGACTTGGCCGGGTGCTGGCCCTCGCCCGTCAGCAGTCTCATGTATGTCCACCTACCTGACGAATAATCGCTACCTTTCCCTCGATCTCGCCTGATACACGCTGCGCTTTGCTCAGTCGAACCTGAAAGTTATCAACTTTACTGTTGGACAGAAGCTTGTAGTTACTCGCACCCGCCAGCATTGCAGCGTCTTTGGGAGACATTCCAAAGTGATGTATCGCGTTCTGAAAAACATCAAATACTTTCTGCTCGGTCTCTGTCAAAACCTTGAAGCTCGCACCGGTTTTTTTTAGCTGCCATCCTTTGCTGGAGTCTGACGAGGTGCTGGAGCTCCATGAGATTTGTGAGCTGTACCGGGTGCTTCGTGCCGAACTTTGTGGTGATGGGGTAGAAGGCGTCAGAGATGCCGAGGAACCGGAAGCGCTTGAATTTGATCGAGATTTCGGCGGTGCACTTGCCTCAGGAGAGCTTGGCTTCTGAGGTGGCAAGGCTAACGTGTCAGGCCTTTTTGCCGGCTGCTGCAGCGCTCCCTGAGGGTGCTTTGCATGCCCTGTAGGGTCGCAGAAATTCACCGGGTCACACGACACATAGGCATAGCTATTCCACCCGCCTTCGCCGAACGGACTCCAACTGTCCGAGCTGTTGAACCGCATCAGTACTGGGCTGAAGGCGCGGTAGCCGGCGCCCAGCAGATAACATCCTGCCACTCGGTCGCGGGGCTGGCCATTGAAGCCCAGCGCCCGGATTGGCAGGGTCTCATCGAACCCGTACGGGGTATAGCCGGACTTTGAACAGGCGTAACCAGCCTGCCTGGCCGTGATGCCATTGGGTAAATTGCATTTAACTTTTTCCATGTTCCACCTGATTGGTTAAGTCAGGCAGAGCATGACAAGCGCTCGAAGGAGCACGTAACTAGTAGAGCTATGGGCTGGCAGGGGCCTGTCTTGAGGTTTTCAGTGCCCGTCGGCCCCCACCAACCTCAGTGCTTGGCGGTATCCTTCCACCCCCCACCCAACGCCAGGAACACCCCAATCTGCCCCATGGCTACCTGGCTATTGGCCGTTGCCAACTGCGCGCGCATGTCGGTATAAGTCCGCGTCGCCTGCAAGTCCGCCAGGAACGACTCACGCCCCGCCTGGTAATAGCGGTGGGTCTGGTCTGCCGCCTCCTTGGCCGATTTCTCCGCCTCGGCCAGCGCATCGCGCCGGTCCAGCAGGGCGCTGTATTGCGCCAGGCGGGTCTGGGTTTCGCGGACGGCGTTCAGCACGACCCCGTCGAAGCTGGCCAGGGCTGCCTGGGTCGAGGCCTCGGCCATGCGAATGCGGGCGCGTGTGCCGTTGGTGGGAATGCTCCAGCTGATCTGCGGGCCGAAACCCCAGCGGTTGGTCGACGGATCGCCAAGGTCGTCGACGATACCGATGGTACCCACCTGGGCACCGATACTGATATCCGGGTACAACGCGCCGGTCGCGACACCTATGTAGGCAGTGGCTGCAGCCAGCTGGCGCTCGGCCTGGCGCACGTCCGGGCGGCGCTTGAGCAACGCAGCGCCGTCGCCTACCGGGACCAGCTGGCTCAGGTGCGGCAGCTCGGCACAATCGGCGGTGCCGGCAGGCAGCTGGTCAACCGGCCTGGCCAGCAACGCAGCCAGGGTGTACATGCCGGTTTCACGCTCGGCCTTGAAGCGTGGTAGTTCGGCACGCAACGATTTGAACTGGGTCTGCGAGCGGGTGACCTGGGTTTCATCGCCACGGCCGGCATCACGCAGGCGCTGGTTGAGCTTTACGCTCTGCTCCTGCAAGTCGAGCGATTCGCGGGCGATGTGGTATTCCTCGTTGGCCGAGCACACTTGGGTATAGGCTTTGACCACGTCTGCCACCAAGGTGATGCGCGCGGTATCGGCAGCCGCCTGCACCGCATCGGCATTGGCTTTTGCGGCCTCGGTGCCGCGCTTGAAGGTGCCCCACAGGTCGAACTGGTAAGAAGCGCTGATGATGGCTTCACCAATGTTGGCCACTGGCACCTTCTCGGGCAGCAGGAATGCCTGGCCAGCCTCTTGCAGGCGCTGGGCACCAAGCTTGACGCCACCGTTGAAGCCACCCTGCGATTCGGCCACTTCGACCTGGGCGCGGGCCTTGGCGATATTGGCGGCGGCCACGCGCAGCTCGGTGTTGGCACTCAGGGCCTGGCGAACCAGTTCATTCAGCCGTTGATCCTGATACAGCTGCCACCAGTCCTCGGGTACCGGCGCCGAGACCACGCTGTCGGCATCCTTGCGCAGCGGGCCGTTGAGGTCGCTGCGTTGTACTGCCGCGTCCTTCGGCACTTCATAGTCGGGGCCCACCATCATGCAGGCCCCCAACGACAGGCACAGGCCGGCCAGGATCAGCTGTTTCATGGGTGCTGGCCCTCGATGATGGACACCGTGGCGGTACGCCCGGCGATCATGCGGAAGTCCTGCGGTACTTCATCGAAGGCGATGCGCACCGGAATACGCTGGGCCAGGCGCACCCAGCTGAACGCCGGGTTGACGTTGGGCAGCAGGTTGGCGCCGCTGCTGCGGTCGCGGTCTTCAATGCCGGCGGCAAAGCTCTGCACATGGCCACGCAGGCGGGTGTTGTCGCCCATCACGCGAATGTCCACGGCATCGCCAATCTGAATGCCACCCAGCTTGGTTTCCTCGAAGTAACCATCAACGTGGTACGAAGCGCTATCAACCACTGACAGCACCGGGCGACCAGCAGTGACGAACTCGTGATTACGCGGCGCACGGTCGTTGAGGTAGCCGTCTACCGGGCTACGCACCACCGAGCGGTCGAGGTTGAGCTGGGCGGTATCGACCGCCACCTGGGCCTCACTCACAGCCGAGCGGGCGCGGGCCTCGCGGGACTGGCTTTCTTCCAGTTGCTCGGCAGCCACCAGGTTGCCCAGCTTGCGGTTGCGCTGTGCCTCGCGTGAAGCCTGGGCCAGGGTTTCCTGGCGCTCGCCGAGGGTAGCCTTGGCCTGGCGCAGGGCCAGGGTGAAGCGGTCCTGGTCGATGGTAAACAGCACGTCGCCGCGCTTGACGGTCTGGTTGTCGCGCACCTCGACTTTCTGTATCAGCCCCGACACATCGGGGGCGATCTGGATCACGTCGGCGCGGATGTGGCCGTCGCGGGTCCAGGGAGCAAACATGTAGTACACCACCATCTGCCACACGAGCACGGCGGCGAAGGTCACTACCAGCAAGGTCAGGACCACACGGCCCAGGGTCAGCAAAGGTTTTTTCATGGCAGCATCAGGTTTCGGCAAAAGTGGTCCACCGCGCCAAGCAGCACGGCATACAGAGCAACGTTGAACAACGCCCGGTGCCAGACCAGGCGGTAGAAATGCAGGCGCACCAGCACCGCATGCACCCCCAAAAACAATAGGTAGGTGCCAAACATCATCACCAGCAGCGTGGGCAGGAACACCCCGCTGATATCCAGTTCACCAATCACAGGGGTGCTCCGTCGAGGCCGGGGGGCAGTTGCGGTTGTTCGGCGGGTTCGAGCATCACTTCCACACCCGGCAACAGCGCCAGGCGCAGGCCGCTCAGGGCATGCAGCAGGTGGGTGCGGGCATCGCCGCGCTCGTACAGCTCGTCCAGGTTCAGCGCCAGCCGCGCACGCTCCATGTTGCGCAATAGCGCGGCCGGGGCATGCAAGCGCTCACCGGCACGCAGGCAGGCGGCGTAGTGCGCACCGACTTCCTCGATCACCGTGGTCAGCCGCTCACGGGCCTGCTGGCCAGCGCGCGGCAGATAAGCCAGCAGGTCGAGCAGGTTCAGCCCGACGCGCAAGTCGCGCAGGGCTACGCCGCTGTCCTGGCCGGTTTGCGACAGGCGCGGCAGGTGCTGCATCAGGCGGTCGAGCATCTGCACGCCCACCTGGCGGTGCTCGGCCAGGGTGGCGGGTGCGGTCATTTCGACGATGTCGCGCCAGGCAAAGCGGGTCATGCGCTTGGCCGCCAGTTCTACGCCAAACGGGCGCATGACCAATGTCCAGATGAACGCGAACAGCAGGCCCACGGGGCCGGCCAGGTTGGAGTTGAGGAAGGTGAAGAAGTCGGCGTCGTAAGCGCCCTGGATGCTGATGAAGGTCGAGGTGTTGACGATGGTCAGCAACGTGCCCAGGTAGAAGCGCGGCTGCACGGTCAGGGTGCCGACGCAGATGAACGGCACGGCAAAGGCCAGCACCAGCATCGGGAAGTCGTGCAGGTTGGGCAGTACCAGGAACAGGTACAGGCTGGAGAAAATGACCGACAGCAGCGTCCAGAAGAAGAACCGGTAGATCTGCGGCGCCGGGTCATCCATGGCGGCAAAGAAGCTGCACGACACAGCGGCGAGGATTACCGCACTGGCGCCGTCGTTCCAGCCCAGGCCGATCCACAGGCCACAGGCCACAACGATCGCCAGTACGGTGGAGAGCACCGAGTAAAGCATCAGGCCGCGGTCGAAGAAGGCTGTCAGGCGGCCAAGGCGCCAGTGGCGGTACACCGCGCGCCAAGGCTTGGCGTCGTCGGTGCGCAGGGCGTGTTGCAGGGTGCAGCAGTCCTGCCAAAGGTCAGCCCACTCGGTCAGGCGATACAAGGCGTTGGATAGCAGCAGGTCGGCGCGTTGGTCCAGAGCGGCAGCGCCGGGCTGAAGGCGGCCGATCTGTTCGTGCAGCGCGGTCCAGCGCGCTACCGAAGCACTTTCGGCAGTGCCCTTGAGCCATTCGCGGGCCGCTTCAAGCACTGGCTGAAGCTGGGTGAACTGGGCCGGAGCGCGGCCTTCGAGGGCCACCAGGGCGTCGTCGAGGGCGTCGATCACCGGCAGCAGGTGAATCATGCGCCCACGTAACTCGCGGGCGTTTTTCAGCGTGTGCGGGCCGGCGCCTTCGTGGCCGAGCTGGCCGATCATCAGCTCCAGCGAGTTGAAGGTCCCGACCATCGCCCCGCGCATGCCACCGACCTTGTCGGCGCTGACTTCGCGGGCCAGGTAGGTATCGCTGTAGCGGATCGCTTCGGTGAACCAGCTACCCGTGGCGCCGACCACCACGGGGGCCAGACGTCGCGGCCAGAAAATGGCGCCGACCACTGCCGCGCAGACAATGCCAAGGCAGATTTCCTGGGCACGGGAAGACGCCACGTCGAATACCGCCAGCGGGTTATCCACAACCGCCAGGGCGATCATCGGCAAGGTGTAGCCGGCCAGCATCAGCACGTAGTTGTTGGCCGTGCGCAGGTTCAACGACAGGAACAGCAGGGTGCCGGTCCAGAGCGCAATGGCAATGCTCAGCAGCAGTGGCGACTGCACCAGCGGCGGCACCAGGAAAATTGCACCGCCGGCCCCCAGCAGCGTGCCTACGGCGCGGTACAGGGCCTTGGAGCTGGTCGGGCCGACGAACGGGCTGGAGACGATGTACACCGTGGCCATGGCCCAGTAGGGGCGCGGCAACTGCATGAGCAACGCGATGTACAAGGCGATCATGGAGGCGCCGAAGGTTCGCACGCCGTAGAACCAGTCGCGGGCCGGAGGTACCGAACTGAAGAAGCCGTTCATGCCACCCCGCCCGCACTGCCCAGGCCGGCAGCTTCGAAGGCGCGCAGCACGCGCAAAGTGGCTTCCAGGTCGGCCTGGTCGATTCCATTGAGCACATCGCGGCGCAGGCGCACCAGTTCGGCTTCGATCGCTTCGGCCAGGGTACGGCCTTCGGCGGTCAGGCTCAGGGCTTTGGCGCGGCGGTCCAGTGGGTCTTCGCTGCGGCATACCAGGCCGGCTTTACACAGTTGGTCGAGCAGGCGCACCAGTGATGGGCTTTCCAGGCCGGCGGCCTGGGCAACGGCTACCTGATGCACGCCATCGCCCAGGCGCACGATCATCAGCAGCGGCGCAGCGCAGGCTTCGGAAATGCCGTAACCGATCAGCGCGGTATGGCAGATGCGCCGCCAGTGGCGGGCGGCAACCACCATGCCACTGCTGACTTGCAGGCGCAGGAGATCAAGGGACATGAAGAGAACCAAGGATATTCATAGTTTGCTAACTATCAATATACGCCTTGCCCTCCCCCTGTCGTCAACAGGGGGCGACGGATAGCCTGGGTTAAATGTTGTTCATTATTTGCCTGTGCCGGCCTCTTCGCGGGCACGCCCGCTCCCACAGGTACTGCACAATTTCAGAGGCCTATGGTTTTCCTGTGGGAACGGGCGTGCCCGCGAAGAGGACGGCACAGGCGACTCAAAACTCAGGGTTGTATCTGGTCTTCCAGCTTCATGGTAAGGGCCAATGTGCTGCCCATCTGCACGGCCCGGTCCCGCCACTCCTCATAACGCACCGCGTCAGAGCTACTGAAATGCACCGCCAGTTCCTCCGCCGCCTGCACCACCCCTGCCGCTGCCGCCAGCTCCAACCAGTACAGCGCGGCCTTGAGGTCGGCTTCAACATACAACCCATGCATCAACCGGTAACCCACCTCGAAACGGCACCGGGCCTCACCGCGCTCAGCCCCGCGCATGAACCACTGGTAGGCCTGCACCAGGTCGACCTGCCAATCCTGGTCGCCATCGCACACCTCCTCCTCATACAGGTCTCCCAATGCCGCAGCCGCGTGCAGCATGCCCCGCTCGAAGGCTTGCCGGTAACACTCCGCCGCCTGGCTGTAGGAAGGGTCGATGCCTTTGCCAAAGTAGTGCTGCTGCCCAAGATTGAACCAGGCAGCGGCATTGCCTTGCAGGGCCGCCATGCGCAACAGGTGCCCAGCCAGCACGGTGTCGGCGCGCCAGTACTTGCCGTTGAGCCAGATCCAGCCGAGGTCATTCAGTGCTGCCACGCTGCCGTGCAGCGCCTGGCGGCGCAGGTCGGCATAAACCACCTGCAAGTCACTGGCCTCATCCAGGCGGTTGACCAGCAGCGAGCGCTGGCTGGGCAAGCCCACACCGGCAAACAGAGGCAGCCTCCGCCCGGCGGGAGCAGGTGGAGCGATCACCCGCTCGGGCAGAAGGCGGGCAAGCAGCGAATGGATATTGCTGGCAGCAGACATGTTCATCCTCATTGAACGGCGCACAACCCCAACCTTCGGCTGTGATGAGGCGTGATTTTGCGTGACGTCACGTCAAAACCTGTCGCGAACGATTCGGCACCAGGCAACCAAATGCGACTTCCTTGATCTGAGCAAGCTGTGGCCAATTGCCATGCCGCTCGCGTGCCGCCATCCTATTGCGGCAAGCCTAGACAAGGACGTTAACTTTTGCCGTTCGCCACCACCCGCGCCACCCTCAGCCGTCAGTGGGCGCTGCTACGCCAACTGCCCAGCCGCTCCCCGGGCATTACCAGCGCCGAGCTCGTGTGGGGCTTGCGTGACGTCGGTTTCAGCGTCAGCAAGCGCACGGTCGAACGCGACCTGAACGAGCTATCGCTGATCTTCCCATTAGAGCGCAATGACAAGAGCATCCCGTTCGGCTGGCACTGGTCGGCGAGTGCAGTGGGCGAGATGCGCGGCAATTTCGACTTGTTGACGCACCTGCGTGGTGATGCATTGCAACCGGCCAAGGGTGAGGGCGTGGGGCTTGTGGCGCGGATCAGCGATGCTTTGGCACGGCAGCTGCGGGATGCGCCGTTGAGTAGCGACATGCAGTTGACGGCGCTGGAGCATGGGCACCGGTTGCGGGCCACGGTGAGCGATGGCTGGCCGTTGCGATGGTGGCTGCTGAGCCATGGGGATGGCGTGGTGGTGGAGCAGCCTGCGGGGTTGCGCGAAGAGATTGGCAGGATCCTGAGCAATGCGGCGGCTCAGTACCTTGGTTGATAGCCTGTGCCGGCCTCTTCGCGGGCAAGCCCGCTCCCACAGGTAGTCCACAGGCCTTCAAGCTGGTTGCTTTCCTGTGGGAGCGGGCATGCCCGCGAAGAGGCTGACACAGGTTTACCTGCTAGCGCTGCATCCCCCACCGCCGCACGGTCAGCCGCTCCAGGGTGTTGAATACCAGCCCTTCCACCAGCAAACCGATCAGGATCACCACTGCCAACCCGGCAAATACCTTGTCGGTGTACAACTCGTTACGGTTCTGGAAGATGTACCAGCCCAACCCGCCTTTACCGCTGCTGGCACCAAACACCAGTTCGGCGGCGATCAGTGTGCGCCAGGCAAAGGCCCAGCCGATCTTCAGCCCCGACAGAATCGATGGCAAGGCAGCCGGCACGAGGATATGCAGCACCAGCCGCAGCCCTTTCAGGCCATAGTTGCGGCCCGCCATGCGCAGTGTTTCCGACACGCCGAGAAAGCCCGCATAGGTATTCAGCGCCAAGGCCCACAGCACCGAATGCACCAGCACGAAAATCAGGCTGTTGTCACCCAGCCCGAACCACAGCAAGGCCAGTGGCAACAGGGCAATCGCCGGCAACGGGTTGAACATGGAGGTCAACGTGCCCAGCAGGTCCCGCCCCAGTTGGGTCGACACCGCCAGGCTGGTCAGGCCGAAGGCCAGGATGATGCCCAGCACATAGCCCTTGAGCAGGATCACCAGCGAAACCCCGACCTTGGCCGGTAGCTCACCGCTGATCAGGCCGTCCCACAGGGCTGCGGCGGTTTGCAGGAAGCTGGGCAACAGCAAGTCGTTGTCCTGATAACGGGCGACGGCCTCCCACAGTACAGCGATCACCAGCAGGATCACCGCCTTGCGCAGCCAGCCTTGCTGCCACAGGCGCTGGGCCAATGGCAATTGTCGTTCCAGCGGCACACTGAGCAGGGGCTCCAGCTGCACCTCGTATTCCTGGCGTACAGGTGTAGTGGTCATGGCTGTAGCTCCTGTCAGTAGGCGATGCGGATATCGTTGAAGCCAAGGTCGTCGGGCTGCTCCGGGGCATCCGCCTCTTCGAACAGCAAACGGTGGATACGCCGGGCGCTGGCCTGGAAGTCGCTGCCACCCAGGCTGCCCAGGTCGTACTGATGGCTATGCACTTCGGCACGTACCCGCCCAGGGTGCGGCGACAGCAGCAAAATGCGGTTGCCGACCACCAGCGCCTCCTCGATGGAGTGGGTGACGAACAGCAAGGTGAAGCGCACCTCCTCCCACAACAGCAACAGTTCTTCCTGCATCTTGCGCCGTGTCAGCGCATCCAAAGCGGCGAACGGCTCATCCATCAGCAGGATCTTTGGCTGCGTGGCCAAGGCGCGGGCAATTGCCACGCGTGCCTTCATGCCGCCCGACAAGGTGTGGGGATAGGCATCGGCGAAGGCGGCCAGGCCGACCTTCTCCAGGTAATGCAGTGCCCGCTGCTCGGCTTCGGCGCGCTTGAGCTGGCCAGACACCAGCAGCGGGAACATCACGTTCTGCTTCACCGTTTTCCACGGCGGCAGCTGATCGAACTCCTGGAACACCACGATACGGTCGGGGCCTGGGCCGCGGACCTCCTGGCCCTGAAGCAGAATCTGCCCTTCCTGAGGCGGGATGAAACCGGCGACAGCCTTGAGCAAAGTGGACTTGCCGCAACCGGAGGGGCCGAGCAGCACAAAACGGTCGGCACGGTCGACTTCGAAGCTGACCTGGTGGGTGGCCCGCACCACGCGTTGCGCGGTACGGTACTCGAGGCTGAGGTTGTCCACCTTGAGCAAAGGCGGCGTTGCGACACGGCTCAGGTTGCTGGCCGTGTGGCCTGGCAATGGGGCGGTCATGATCGGTCAGCTCCCCTGCAACGGGCGTTCATCCTGGAAGAAGTAGTCCTTCCACGATTCCGGCTTGTGCTTGATTGCGCCTACCCGGTAGAGAAAATCGGCCAGCTTGTAGGTGTTCTTTGGCGTGACGGTGAATTCGTACTGCGGGTTGTCGATCAGCTTGATCAGCGCGTCGCGGTCGATCTTGGCCTTGGTCACACGGATGTAGGTATCGGCGGCAGCCGCCTTGTCTTTCTGGGCAAAGTCAGCGGCTTCGGCCAGGGCGTCAACGAAAGCCTTGTAGGTTTTAGGGTTGTCCTTGCGGAATTTCTCGGTGGCAAACAGCAAGGTCGGCGAGTTGGGGCCGAGCAGGTCGTAGCTGTTGAGCACCACGTGCACGTCCTTGTTGGCCAGTACCTGATCCTGGAACGGCGGGTTGGAGAAGTGCCCGTTCAGCTCGGTGCCGCCAGCCAGCAACGCGGCGGTGGCGTCCGGGTGCGGAACGGCGAGGGTGTACTTGTCGAGGCGGTTGTATTCCTTGTCGCCCCACTGCTGGGCGGCGGCATACTGCAGGAACCGCGACTGCACCGACACGCCTACCGCTGGCACGGCGATGCGGTCTTTGTCGGTGATGTCGGCGATGGTCTTCACGTTGGGGTTGCTGCTGACCAGGTAGTACGGGAAG
This sequence comes from Pseudomonas sp. NPDC089547, assembly GCF_050280665.1. Classification (NCBI taxonomy): domain Bacteria; kingdom Pseudomonadati; phylum Pseudomonadota; class Gammaproteobacteria; order Pseudomonadales; family Pseudomonadaceae; genus Pseudomonas; species Pseudomonas sp. NPDC089547. The sequence continues at coordinate 175,956 of NZ_JBNNVS010000009.1, forward strand.
TTGCCCAGCGAGGCCACGGCCTTCACGTTCTGCCGGCCCTTGGTGCGGTCCCACACGGTCAGCAGCGGGCCGACGCCAGCGCCGGCGATGTCCACCGAACCGGACAGCAGTGCGTCGTTGATGGCCGAACCACCCGACAGCTGCGCCCAGTCGACTTCGATGTCGATGCCCTGCTCCTTGCCGTGTTTTTCGATCAGGTGCTGGTCACGCACCACGTTCAGCAGCAGGTAAACGATGCCGAACTGCTCGGCAATACGAATCTTGCCTTCGGCCTGGGCCACGGCGGGGGCGGCCAGGCTGCCGACAACCAGGCTTGCGCCCAGGCCGATACTTGCCGCCAGGCGGCTGATGGATTTGCGCATGATGTTTTCCTCAGTCGTCAGAACGGGGCATCGCCCTGGATGGTGGTGCGGTACAGCTTGCGCCGCAGGTGCGCGGGGCAGCCGGCGGCCAGGTGGATCAGAGAGCGGTTGTCCCAGAACACCAGGTCGTGGGGCTGCCATTGGTGGCGGTAGATGTTCTGCTCCAGCACACTCAGGGCGTAGAGTTGTTGCAGCACGTCGCGGCTTTCGTCGTCTGGCAGGCCGACGATGCGGGTGGTGAAGCCTTCACTGACGAACAGCGCTTTGCGGCCGTTTTCCGGGTGGGTGCGGACCACCGGGTGGATGACTTCCTTTACCTGCGCCAGTTGCTCGGCCGTCAGGGTCGGGCGCCAGTTACCTTCGAACTTGGTCTCGGCGTAGCGGGCGGTGTAGGAGTGAGCGGCACCGCGGCCTTCGACGACTTTGCGCAGGGCGTCAGGTACGGCATCCCAGGCTTTGTGCATGTCGGCGAACAGGGTGTCGCCGCCTTCGCTGGGTAGCTCCTGGGCATGCAGCATGGAACCGAGGCTGGGCAGTTCCTTGTACGAAAGGTCCGAATGCCAGAACTTGCCGGCATCACCCAGGCCGATGTTCTGGCCATTCTCGACGATGTTGGAAACGATCAGGATCTCGGGGTGGCCGGTCAGCAGGAACTGCTTGAGCACATGGATCTGCAATTCACCGAAGCGGCGGCTGAAGGCGATTTGCTGTTCCGGGCTGATGCGCTGGTCGCGGAACACCAGCACATGGTGGTCGAGGTGGGCGCGATGGATACGGGTAAAATCCTCGGCGTTGACCGGTTTGGCCAGGTCCAGGCCGATGATCTCGGCGCCTACGGCACCAGAGAACGGGCGGATTTCAAACACTTGCGGCTGGGCGCTGTCGATGGTCGACAAGGCGTTCGAGGCGGCTGACATTATTCACTCCCACGCAGTGCGCGACTTCAATGGCGCGCAACGATCAGAAACGCACGGGGTTTTCCCGTGTGGGTTCAAGTCGTGCGGCGCATCGATTGGTCGACGGGTACGCAGTGGTGTGACTATAAAGTCATAAGAGCGATATTTTAAATACCTTTAATGAATAACCATAGCACTGGGCTTTGAGTAGCCAGGATCAGATCAGCCCGCCATGCTCTTCTTCATCGATGAGGTTGTTCAGGCTGCTGAGCGCCTTGCGCGCAGTGGAGCGGTTGAGCAGCTTGGCCTGGGCACCTGGGGGCAGGTCGGTGATCTTGAATACACCCTTGGCGGCCAGCACGTCGATCAAGTCTTCAAGTACGCGGATCATGTCCAGATCGCTTTGCTTGAGCTGGTTGAGGCTGTTTTCCACGACGTCATCGGCAAACCATTCCTGGACGTCGGCATGGTCAGCGGGGAGCATTTCGGTGAACTGGTCAAAAGCGGCTGCTTCTACCCGCAGCAACTGGCCCGCGGCGTCGCGTTGCACGTAGAACATGGCGGTGTCCCTCGTCACGTTGTTTCCTTGTTGGTAGACAGCAGCATAGGCAAAGATCGCCGGGCGCGCAGGCCGGGCGCAAGAGTATGCGCTGTCGGAAGATGGCAGGAAAGAGCCGGTGTGCCTACCGCCTGGCTGACGCGCTCTCTGTAGGAGCGGCCTTGTGTCGCGAAAGGGCCGCAGAGCGGCCCCGCGGTTTCAGCGTCAACGCCGAAATCGCCGGGGCTGCTTTGCAGCCCTTTCGCGACACAAGGCCGCTCCTACAGGGGACCGCATCAGTCGGGCAAAGGCCGCGCCTGTCAGGCACGGCCCACTCGCACATCAGCTGTCTTTGTTGTGGATGATGATGGTCGGGTCAGCACCGCTGATCAACGAGTTGATCGTGGTGTTGGACCAGTTCACCCCTTCCAGCTTGATGGTCACGTCGGCGTTGGCGACACCACCTTCGGCGTTCAGCTTGCCTTCGCTGCTGACTTGCAGCGTAGTCGTGCCTTCCACCGTGGTGAGCTTCAGGTAGTTGTCGATGGTGCTGCCCTTCTCGCCCTGGAGCAGGTCCTTCAGGTCGATGCGGTCACCTTCGGCCACTTTGAAGTCCTTGATCACGTCGTTGCCGTAGTCGCCAGCCTTCCAGACGAAGGTGTCGGCACCGCTACCACCGATCAGGATGTCGTTACCCAGGCCACCGATCAGGGTGTCATTGCCAGTACCGCCCAACAGGATGTCGTTACCTTTTCCACCATCGAGCGTGTCGTTACCGCCTTGCCCGAAGAGGATGTCGTTGCCATTGCCGCCCGACAGGATGTCGTTGCCATCGTTGGCACCGGAGATATCGAACTCGTTGTAGTGCTCGGTGATGTACTGGTGCACATTGCCGGTGGTGACGGCACTGACTTCCACACCGCTCTTCTGCGCAACGTAGGTCTGCAGGGCCTGGTAGCCCTCGCTGACAACACCGTTGAGGGTGATCAGGTCGCCGAAGATGATGTCGTTGCCGTTACCGCCATCGACCGTATCGGCACCTGGCAGGGTCGCCTCGGAGTGACCGAGAATCGCCTTGGCCAGGTCGGACGGGTCGATGTTGGTTTGTGGCTTGCCAGCAGTGTCATAAGCTTTCAGGTCGTTCAGTGTGACATCGCTGTTCAGGCCAATCGCCTGCACCTTGCTCAGACCGCTGGTTTTATCACCCAGTACGGTAAAGCTCGCACTGGACCCTGCCGCCGAGTAGTAATAGTTCCAGGATTCAGCGTAGCCAGTACCGGCCAGGTCGGACAGCTCGTATGTACCATCACCCTGGGCATGGATAGTACCCAGTTCGTTGGTCGAGTCCAGGCGACCGTTACTCTTGTAGGTATAGAGCGTGACCGTCCCGTTGCTGCTGATTTCCAGCTTGTGGGTGCTGTCGACCATGGTGCTGAACGAGTCGCCAAGCTTGTAGTTGTTGACGTTGACGACATCATCCAGGTACTTGCCACCCGTCCACAGGCGAGGATTGGACGATTCCCCGTTCTGGTAGTACGTCGGTTTACCGTCGGTGATGAAGTAGGTCAGGTTCTCCGCACCCGTGTTGCTGGTGGCCATGGTGCTCTTGAAGAAGTTGGCCGTGGCCTTGAAGGCATCTTCATAGTTGGTACCACCGCCGCTGGCCATCGAGGTCAATACGCTCTGCAGCTTGCTCAGGGCATTAGGGTCGGCAAGGTTCACCGCCACGTTCTGCTTGACCTGGGTGTCGAAGTCGACCAGGAAGATATTGACCGTGCCCGAGGTATCGGAGCCCAGGCTGGCTTTGAGGGTATTGAATACCGAGGCCAGCTGCGTCTTCGCATCGGAAATCGATTTGTCGCTCATGCTGCCCGAGCTGTCGACAATGAAGGCAATGTTGTAGTTCTTGCCCTGGACCACGTTCAGGCCCGACACGTCGGCGACGATGATGTCGTTGCCCTCGCTACCGGACAGCGTGTCATTACCCGAGGTACCCACGCTGGCCTTGTAGGTCGCGGCGTACACGGTCACCGGGATGTTGCCGGTGGTGATGGCCGAACCGCCCAGGCTTTCGGTGGCAGTCGAGGTGACCGTGATGTCGAACGAGCCTTTGTAGTAAGCCGGCGGGGTCAGTGTCAGGCCGCTGAGTTTCCAGCCAGTCACATCCACCGGCGTGCTGCCGACAGTCACGGTATGGCCGGCGCCATCGCTCAGCACGGTCCCTTTCGGAATACCGCTGAGGGTCACGGCGAGCGTCTCGGAGCCGTCGGTGTCGGTCAGGGCAGTATTGATACCGACCAGTTTGACCGAGCCACCTTCCGGTCCTTCGTTTAGCTTGTAGCCGTCGTAGTAGCTCTGGCCGTTCACGGTGTGCAGGTCGGACACGCCCAGGCCGGCGTTGGCCATCTCGGTCACGTTCTGGTACATCTTGACGTTCGAGCTGCTCAGGTCGGTGACGGCACCCGAACCCACCTGGATGTTCAGGTCATAGCTTCCAGGACCGGACTGGTTGGCGTGGTACACCTCGATCGGGTAGTAGCCGCTGGTGGTCGGGGTGAAGCTGCCCGAAACCGCGCCACCCGCGCCCCAGGTAGCAGTGACCACAGTCTTGCCGCCGATGGTGACCACGAAGCTGTCATCGGCAGTACCGCTGAAGGTGTAGGTCTTGCCGGCTTCCAGGTAGATCAGGCCCGAGGTTTTCGAGCCGCTGCCACCTGCGACGCTGGCATCCGACTGAACGTTGGTGGTGGTGCTGCTGGAGTTGGCGTTGCCAGAGTTGGCAAACACTGTCTTCAGCTCCTCACCGGTAATACCGTTACCGCCAGTACCCAGGTTTTTCAGGGTCGTCCAGACTTCCTTGGTCAGGCCTTTGGACTCGATTTCGGCGCTGCCGAAGCTCAGGGTCGGTTTGTCGGCAACCGGGCTGATGTCGACCTTCATGGTCACTTCACTGCCCAGGTTGGTGCCGTCGTTCGGCTTGAACTTGAACTGCGCGTAGTCGGCCTGCTGATTGCCCACGCCGTTGCCACCATAGTTGTCCGCGCCCGACTGATTGAGAGCCGGGACGAACTTCAGGTTCTTGGCAGTAATGTCCGCTTGGCTGATCACCTGGTTGACGGTCACGTTCACCCACGCAGTACCGTTGTAGAACTGCAGGCTACCAGCGGCCGGGAGCGAGGTAATGGTCACGGACAGGCCGGTGTTGCCATCAGCATCGGTGGTTTTGAAATCGCTCCAGGCAAACACGTAGTCAGTGTCTTCCACGCCAAACACCGCACCGCCAGGCGAAACCGGCAGGTGGTCGTTGTCCAGGATGGCAGTAGTCACGCTCGACTTGGTGCTGTCGACCTGCAGGTTCTCGAAGGTGCCGCCGGTGGCGGTCTCGATCTTCACGGTGAAGTTCTCGGTACCTTCGACCAGTTTGTCGTCGATGGTAGCGATGTTGAACGTGGTGCCGGTGCTGTTGGCCGGGATCTTCACGGTGGTGACACCGGTGAAGTCCTCACCATTCTTGGCGGTGCCGCTGTAGCTGAGCGTGATGGTGACTTCGGACTTGGACGCGTTGCTCAGGGTCAGCGTGTACTGGCCGGTTTCGCCTTCAGTCAGCGAAGTGGTGCCGGTGATGCCGACCGTGGTGACGTCGCCCTGGTTGCCGGTGCCTGGAGTACCCGAGCCTGGCTCGTCGGTGACGGTGGTGGTGACCGAAGTCTTGTCCAGCGTCAGTTGCTCGAACTTGCCGACATCAGTGCCGCTGACCGAGGCGATCGACTTCACGACCGGGTCGTTGGCGCCCACGTACGGGTTGTCCGACGCAGTCACGGTGGCAGTACCCACAGTGCCGTTGGCCGGCACGGTGATGGTGGTCTTGCCATCGTTCAGCGTGAAGGTCAGGGCCGAGTGGTTGTTGATCGGCAGGCCGTCTTTGTTGGTCAGCGTCACGGTGTAGGTGATCACGCCGCCTTCGGTGACCGAAGGGGTGGCGGTCAGCTTGGCGATCACTTCGTCGGTGGTGTCGGTGACGGTGACCTTCGCCGCGTCGCCCAGCTGCAGGTTCTCGAACGGACGGTTGCCGATGTCGGCGGCCGACTTGATGCCCAGGCTGATTTCACCGCCGTCTTTGTAGACGTCGTCGCCTTGGGCAGCAT